>QZKR01000047.1 GCA_003598065.1 Myxococcales bacterium
CGTCGCCGCCCGCGCCGCCCCGGCCGCCGTCGCGGCCCGCGCCGCCGTTGCCGGCGTTGCCCGTGAAAACCTTGCAGCTTAAAACTTCCGGCGAGGCGTCGTAGAGGAAGATACCGAAGGACGAGCCGCCGCCGACGCCGCCCGAACCGCCGCCGCCGCCGCAACCGCCGCCGCCGCCGCCGCCGCCCGTGCCGCCCCAGTCCTCGCAGGTGGAGAAGAAGATGATGTCGGAGTTGGTCGAACCGCCGCCGCCGCCGCCGCCGCCGCCGCAGCCGTGGCCGCCGGGCGTGCCGCCGTCGCCGGAGTCCGGATACCACTTGCCGCCGCGGATTTCGCCGGTGCTGGCGCCGCCCGCGCCGTTGGAGCCGGGATAGCCGTTGTCGCCGGGGCCGCCGGAGGAGCCGGGACCGCCGCTGTAGCCCGTGCCGCCGTAGGCGCCGCAGGAGCCCTTCTCGCCCTCATAGCCGGCGCAGGCGCTGCCGCCGGTTTTGCAGGAGTAACCGCCGTTGCCGCCGCGCTGGCCGCAATTCGAATAGCCGCCCAGGCCCACGCCCGGCCGGCCCTGCTTGTTGCAGTACCAGGAGTTGTCGTCCTCGCGGCCGCTCTGGCCGCGCTCGGCGTTTTCGCCGGCCCGGCCTTCCTGGCCGACCATGAAGCCGCCCGCGCCGTCGCGGCCGTTGCCGGAGTATACCGTCACCGCCTCCAAAACCAGCGCGTCGGCGCGCCGCACGTAGATGCCGTAGCTCGACGGGTCTTCGTCGTTGCCGTCGTCGGACTGGATGGTCACGAGCTGCACCTTCGTCCGGCGGGAGATGCCGTCGGCCACCATGCCGGTGTAATCGCCGAAAGCCGTGACTTCGTTGTCGAGGTGGCGCTTCCAGCCGAGCGGCGAATCGCTGTCCTTCTGATGGCGCGAATAGGCGCCGTAGACCGAAATGCCGGAGAGCAGCTGCAGCCGGTTGGAATAGGTGCCGGTGGAGACGTAGACCTCGCTCTTCGTCCGGTCCTGGATGGCGGAGAACATCGCCGACTGGAGGGTTTTCTTCGGTTTGTCGATCGTGCCTTCGTTGCGGTCGTTGCCATCGACGGAGACGAAAATCGCCTTGCCGATCGTGCCGTCGATGCCGTCGCAGTTGGCGTCGATGAAATCGAGATCCGGCTCGTCCAGCGCGTCCTGGAAGACGCAGTTGTACTCGCAGCCGGGGATGGTCGGATCGAGGTCCCAGGTGTTTTCCGGGCAGGTGGTGGCCAGCCCTTTCACCTCGGCGTACTCGCTCACGTCCCAGTGGGAGGCCGAGGCGTCCAGGTGCATGATCGCGTTGTGCTTGCCGTAGTCGGGCGGCGTATAGAGAAGCTGGAAGTAGACGTAATTCGGCGAATCGCCGCCCACCAGCACCTGACACTGGCCGAGGTCGAAGTCCGGGGACTCGCGGTCGCACTGCTGAACGAAGCCGTCGGGAAGCGTTCCCAGGGCGAAGGTGGCGGCCGGCGTATCGACGCCCATCGTCAGATCGACGCAGCAGAGCAGCGCCTCGCCGGGGCCGCAGTTCCACACCTGAACGTTCATCGGGAAAGTGACGTCGCCGATCTCCTGGCCGAACTGCTGGCGGCCGAAATCGATGGGGGAGGGCGGGAAGGTGCAGAGCGTCGGGCCGACGCCTTCGCCGCGCAGCTCGATTTTGTGCTCCTCGTCGCCCGGCGCGTCGGAATCGACGATCAGATAGGCCGTCTGGTCGCCGCGCTCCTGCGGGCAGAAATCGGCGAGCACGTCGAAGCAGTTCGAGCCTTCCGATCCCACGCCCTCCGGCGGCAGAATCAGCGGGAACTGCACGGCCGGCGGCACGTAGCCGAACTGCAGCGTGGCGTCCTCGATGCTCACGCCCTGGACGACCAGTTCGTAGCCGCCGCAGTTGCAGACCTCCACCGTCCGCGAGCCGCACTCGCCGAACGGCACCTGGCCGAAGTCCACGGAGAAGGGATTGCTGCACACCTTCGGCAGCACGCCCTCGCAGGTGACGTCGATCTGGAACGTGGGATGGTGCGCGTCGTTGGTGCGCATCAAAAACGTGTTGTTGTGTTCGCCCTCGGTGAGCGGGATGCAGGTGAGCGGCGCTTCCTCCGAGTCGCCCGGCGACAGGAAATATTCTTCCTGGCCTTCGTACTTGTAGGTCGGGTCCTCGGCGGCCTGGAAGCGGAAGTCGTAGGCGCGCATCGTGACCGTGTCGCTCTCGTCGAACATCTGGTGGCCGATGGTGAGGCTCATCGTTTTCGGCGTGAACAGCCGCACGGGTCCGAAATCGAGCGGTCCCGGCTCATCGGGGACCGTGTAAGCGCGAACTTCGCCTTTTTCCCGGGTGATGAGATCGATGAAATAAGTCTGAATCTGCGGATCGTTGATGGTGCCGCTGAAGAACTGCAATTTCATCGAGCCGATGTCCACTCCGGGGTTGGCCGGCAGATAGAGCACCGAAATCTCGTAGCATTCCCCCACTTTCAACAAGACGTCATCGTCTCCTTCCAGGACGTCGTCCTCGGCGATGTAGAATTCGTTGCTCGTAGCGGGATAGTCGATGTTGTAGACCATCGCCGCGTCTTTCGTGGGTCCCTCGTTGCAAATACGGGCGATCTGCTCTTTCGGGCTCGACGCCGAAATCGGCACCGCGCCGAAATCGAGGAGGGCGGGGAACGTGATCATCGGATCGGGCGGGAGGTCTTCCGGAGTTTCCTCGCCGTCGTTGTCGCCGTCGCCGTCCGTGGGGATGACAACCTCGCAAAAGCCGTCCACGCAACGGAACAGGCTGTCTTCGCAATCCTCGTCCGTCTCGCAGGGCCGATCGTCGTCCTCGACGCAGAACGGCAGGGGCACGGTTTTGTCGCAATGCCAGCCCAGATTGCAATCGGTGTCCTCATCGCAAAGCTGGACAATCACGCTGGGATCGCACAAATCGTTCGGCAGACAAGCTTCCCCCCCGGGGTACGCACAGCAGATCCCCTCGCTGCAATCCTCGTCCTCTTCGCAAGAGAGCACGCAGAGGTCGGTTCCTGCGAACAAGCAGATTTCATTCGGAAGGCAGTCGCAGCTTTGCGGCAGGTTCGAATCGCCGTCGCCGTCGGTGGGCCCGGCGGTGGAGGAATCGTTGCATGCCGCCAGCGCGAGGACCAGCAGACCCAGTGACACCAGCCAAATTTTTGCAGACATCCGCTTTACTCCGAAGGCACATGTGACAACAGTTGTGGTGCGATGGTCGAAGCCCATTGACGGGGCTGGCCGTGGCGGCTCTGCTCCTGGCATATAATAAGCTTGACGAAACAGGAGCGTCAAATGTTTTTTGGTTTTTCTTGTCTTACACATGCCGCAATGCGTTGAAAATATTCGCTTTGTCAAGTTTTACGGTTCCTTGGCCGCGCATGGCTGACGCCCCCCTGGTTTCCCGAATCCATGATGTTTGTTGGGTGCTCATCTTTATCTTCAAGCCAGTTGCGGGTATACGCATCGCACCTTAAAAATACGTGTGTACTCTACTCCAGGACGGCCAAGAAGACAATAGTGATAATAGAAATTATAGAATCAAAGTAACCTGGCGCGATACAGCAGAATTTTGTCGCTTCGGCTTATTGTCCGTGAGAGTCGTCCAAGAGCGGCAAATCGTGATCGAGAATCGTCGCGTCGCCATTGATCCAGCGGATCGCCGCCACGTCCCACAACTTATGTTCTTCCGGGAACAGCATCGTTTCCTGGTGGCGCGGCGCGCCGAGCACGTAAATGCGCAACGTCGCCGTCGTCGGTCCGGCGGTGCGGGCGTTCCAGAAGTGGACGTAAACGGTGTAATCGCCGTCACAGGGATCGTTGAGGTTGATGTTTTCCGGGCCGTAGCCGTTCTGGTCGTCGATATCCAGGGAAGGCTTGCCGCAGCCGCCCCAGTTCACCGGATTGCCGGAAGGCTCGTAGTCGTGTTTGCAGGTGCCGAAGAAGCAATCGCCGGAGGTCACTGGATAAGGCTGGCCGTGCTCCAGGCCGTCCCAGAGCGCGCCGGAAGGGCGGACGAGGTGCAGGTCCATGTCGGAGTTGTCGGTATCCCAGATCAGTTGAATGTGGATTTTTTCCGAGGGCACGGCGCTGAAGCTCACCGTGTCGTTGACGCAGCTCCATGCGCCTTCGTTGTCCAGCACCCGCAAAGCCAGCGTATAGTCCCCCGCAAGATCGAAGAAAAGATTCGGCTTCACGGCATTGAGCGGCAGCGGGATGGCGCGGGAGCCGATGGGTTTGTCGGTCACTTCCCAGAGATACGTCGTCACCGTCCCGTCCGGGTCGGAGGAGGCGGAGCCATCGAGCTGGATCGTGTCCAGCGGCTCCACGTTTCCGCCCGTTCCCGCCTCGGCCACCGGGCATTGATTGTCGGAGACGCCGTCGCCGTTGAGCGGCACGACGGTCTCCGCTTCCTCGGGATCGGGATCGTTGGACAGGATGCGCAGCGCGCCTGTGTCCGGCGTTGTGTCGGTGGGCTGGTAGCCGATTTTCATCGTCGTCGATTGTCCGGGTCCGAGTTGATCCACCGGGACGCTGGCCTTGTAGAAAACAGTGCCTTCCGCTTCCAGAATGAAATCGTGCAGAATCAGCAGTCCGCCGAGGGCGGCGTTGCGGATGGTGATGGTTTTGATGACGGAGGTCCCGCCGGCCGATAGGGCGTCGAAGTGCAGTTCCGGCGGCACGACCTCGATGTCCGGCGGCGTGGGGTCGCCTTCGAAGGGAATGATGACGCGCGGCTCGTCCGTGTCGTTGGCGGTCACGACCGCCGCGCCGACGTCGAAGCCCTCGCCATCGGGCGTGTAGCGCACGACGATCGCCGCCGACTCGCCTTCGTTCAACGTGGTTCCGTTTTCGGGGCGCGATTCGAAAGCGTAATCCGGCGTCGTCGCCGGCCCCAGTTCGATCGTCCGGAGCTCCAGCGGGTAGCAACCGGCGTTGCTCAGCGTCGCCGTCTCGCTGCGCGTCTCGCCGATGTCCGTCCCCCAGAAATCCAGGGCCGGCGGTTCGACCTCGATTTCCGGCTCGCAGACCGTCGCCGCGAGCGCCACGGCCCGCGAAGGCTCGGCTTCGTCGTTGCTGACGATGCGCAGCGTCCCGGAATACTCCCCGAGCTCCGGCGGGTTGAGCGCCGCTTGGAAGCGGAACGCCGAGACCGGATTCACCACCAGCGGCTCTTCCTCCGACACCCGGGCCGGGAGGCCGCCCAACGAAAAAGCGGCGTCGCTTTCGCCGTCGAGCGCCAGCGTGGAGATGACGAGCGGCACGCCGCTGTCGTTGTGCAAGGCGACCTCCAGGGAGGAACGCCCCAGGCGCACGAGGCCGAAATCGATCGGATCGGGCTCGACGCGCAGCGTCGCCAGTTCCTTGATCGCCGTGTAGAGCGGCACGCCGACGTTCGGCTCGGAGGGGTCGTTGGAACTGATGACGAGCATGTCGGTGTCCGCCTGACGGTCGGCGGGGCGATAGGCGACGGTGATGCTCTCCCGGCCCGCCGCGAGGATTTCCAGCGGCAATTCCGGATGGGTCAGAATGAATTCTTCGGAGCCGGAAAGCAGGAAAATATCGGTGACCGAAAGCGCGGCGGCGCCGATGTTCAGGATGTCCAGCGTCCGTTCCGCCGAATCGCCGAGCGGCACCGCGCCGAAGTCGAGCGTGCGCGGCTCGGTCTGAATCCAGGGATTGGCGGAGTCGTGCTCGATGTCCGTCTCCCAGATCAGATCCGAATCGAAATCGCCGTCCACTTCCGGCTTCTCGTCTTCGCCGACGATCCCGTCGCCGTCGGTCGGAAAGGGAGGGTCGAAATCGCCGTCGGTCGGGTCGGGCCTGGAGCGGCAGATGCCGAGCGCGGCGTTGCAGAACTCGCCGGCGGGGCAATCGCGATTTTCGGCGCAGGGCGTGACGCAGGCGCCCGTTTCGTCGCAGACCTGGCCGGCGGAGCAGCCGCAGGCGAGGTCGCCGGCGTCGTCGTCGGACGCGGGCTCGGGATCGCCGGCCGAGCCGGCGCAGGCGGAGGCGAGCAGCATCATAGAGCCGATCGCCACGCTCCAGAACCCAAACCTCTTCGACGTCATGGCGGTGTTCCTCAAAACGGAATGAAGACGATGATGTTTCAGTATAGCCGCGCCGGCGACGATGCTCAAGGAAATCGGCGTCCCTTGAAATCGACGTTTCCCTGTGGACAACGCGCGGAAAATGATCTATCTCTACTAAACGGTTAGTTAACGATCGGCCGGGGACGGCCTGCCGCCGCTTCCGCCGGCGGCCACGAAAAGCGACGCGCAGACACCCAGGAGCGACCATGGCGGGCATCGGCGTCATCAACAATCCCCGCTCGCGGCAGAACGTCCGCAACCCGGAGCGGATTCCCAAGCTCGGCTACATCCTCGGCGGCCGGGGGGAATCGAAGGAGACGCGCACCTTCGAGGAATTGGAGGATTGTCTCCGCGAATTCAAACGCCTGTCGATCGACATTCTGGCGATCAACGGCGGCGACGGCTCCACGCATGTCACGCTCACCAAGCTGATCGAGGTTTACGGCGAGCAGCCGCTGCCGATGATCGCGCTGTTGCGCGGCGGCACGCTCAACACGATTTCGGCCTCCTTCGGCATCAAAGGCCAACCGGATTACATCCTCTACAACATCGCCGCCAAGTACGCCGAGGGCGCGCCGTTCAAGACGCACGAGACCAATCTGATCAACGCCAACGGCAAGTATTCCTTTCTCTACGGCAACGGCTTCGTGGCGAACTTCATGCAAACCTATTATGCCACCGGCCGGCCTTCCCCGTCGCACGGCGTGGCGGTAATGCTGCGGGGCGTCGCCTCGATATTCACCGGCGCGGGATTGGCGCGCCGCTGGTTCGAGCCGGTCCAGGCGGTTGTGACGATCGACGGCGAGACGCTGCCCGACCGCGCCTTCACCGCCATGCTCGCCGCGACGGTGGAAAACATCGGCGTCGGCTTCAGACCCTGGTGCCGCGCCTTCTGGGAGCCGGACAAGTTTCACGCCATCTGCTTCACCAGCAGCCCGCTGTCGTTCGCGCCGGACATTCCCCTCGTCTGGTTCGCGCGGCCCATTCATCCGCGCAACGCCCACGAGATGCTGGCCAAGGAAATGACGATCGAGGCGGAAAAGCCCTTCTACTACACCCAGGACGGCGACATGTACACCTGCGAGGACGGCAAAATGAAAATCGCCATCGGGCCGAGGGTGACGATTATTGTCGAATAATTTTTGACGGCGCGTGACAGGGCGCAGGTCTGGAGTATAATAATGCCCGGCTCGCCCGGCCGGATATCTCGGATACGGAGGTAAAACACCTATGTCATTTGCATTCGCTCCGCTTCGTTCCGCATGGCGGGTCATTGTGTTCGCGCTGTTTTTCCTTTTCTTGTTTGCGGCGGTTTCCCCCGTTTTCGCCGACGAGGACGTGGGCGAAATCGCGCTGGTCGCCGATACGCTGGGGACCATCCTGCCGGCGGAAGGCCCTTGCCCCAACATGCTGTTCGGCCAGGGCATCTGCGTCAACGAAGCGGCGATGGCTTTCTACCGCACGCACCCGGACAACTACGACGTGCTGATCTTCTTCGCCAACCGGGTCGGCATTCCCCTGGACGTGAAGCTCGGTTTCCCCGTGCAACAGGAGATCCGCGGCATCGGCTTGGAGACGGGCTCCCTCTGGGGGCCGCAGCACTTCGGCTCGGGCGGGCGGCTGTTGCAGTGCGTGAACATGGGCGCGGTCTTTTCGATGAACGACAATCCGTACGCCCTGGGTTTCCTGCCGCCCATCACCGGCGTCGAGCTGCTGGCCCACGAAATCGGCCATCACTGGCTGGCCTGGATCATGCTCGACCTCGACGACGGGCGCGGCCCCTTGGACATCCTGCGCGGCTACGACTATCAGTCGGAGTCGCCCAACGGCCACTGGTCGGGCTATCACAGCACCAATTCGGTCATGTACGGCAACATCATCGTCGATAACGGCGACGGCACCTTTACTTCCGACGGCGGTGTGCGCCAGTACAGCCAGCTGGACCAGTACCTGATGGGGCTGCGCGCGCCGGAGGAAGTCGAGGATATGTTCTACGTCGTCGTGGACGACGACCTGCACGGCAACCCGGCCGGGGCTTCCGCTCCTGGATATCCCTGGACTTACAGCGGCGCGAGGGTCAGTTTCGGCATCGACGACGTGATCCGCGCCAACGGCCCGCGCGTGCCTGCGACCTCGATCTGCCATCTCAAGGTGGCCTTCGCGCTGGTCTATCCCGTTCAATCCTTCGATCCGGAAACCCCCGTCGATCCGGCGACGCTCTATCCCACGCCGCAGGAAATCGACAAGATCGACCGCTATCGGCAGGCCTTGGAAGCCTGGTGGCCGGGCGGCACCGACAACCGCGGCTCCATCGACACCACGCTTTCCGGCTGCGGTCTGGGGACGGCCGAGTGTCCCGGATCCCCCTCGCCCCAGTGCTTCGAGGAACCGGCCGATTGCGAAGACGGCGAACAACGCTGCAACGGTCTGACCTTGGCCCAGCTCTGCCGCAACCAGCATTGGGTAACGGTGGACACCTGCGTGGAAAGCGAAACCTGCATTGATGGCGCTTGCTACACGCCCGATGAGGACGGGGACATCCCCTCTGACGGCGATGTTCCGGAAGACGGCGACCTGCCGGTGGACGGCGACGTTCCCGACGGCGACGCGCCTGCTGACGGCGACAAGCCGGACGGCGATCTTCCCGCCGACGGCGATGCGCTCGTAGACGGCGACCCCGATCCGATCGACGGCAATCTGCCCGACGGCGACGGCGGATCGTCGATCATCCCGCCCGAGAACGACGGCAGCGGCGACGGCTGCAAGCAGACCGGCGCGGCGGGAGCGCTGCTCATGGCATGGATTGGCCTGGCCGCTCTCGGACGACGCCGCGCGGCGTGAGGCGAGCATCCCCATCATACGAAGCCCCGATCTGGCGGATGCGCTAAAAATTCACTCCATTGGATCGCCCTATAACGATTCCGGCGGCGGGGGAAAGCTGTTGCTTTTGAGCAAAGAGTCGCCGAATTTCTTGGCAGAGATCATTTTCCAAGCTAAAATAGTAAGTTAATATCTTGCATTCACAGGGACCCGTTTGGTCCCCGAGGATCGATCCCATGAATAAAGAACAACTGGCGATGACGTTCTATGCGCCGCCGGAGGTGATCGCCGAACATCTGGAAGCGCTGGCCGCGTCTTTCCGCAACGGCAAGCTCTCGCTCTCCGTGGGCGCGGAACATCTGGAGATGGCGGCCGAGGGCGCGGTGGACATGGACGTTCACGCCGAAAAGAAAGGCGTGCGCAACACGCTTTCCGTCGAATTGCGCTGGCGCAACAAACCGGAGTTGGTGGGCGAGGCCGTCATCCATGCCGAGCCCCCCAAGCGGCCGGAGGGCTAGCGTGGCCAAGACCGACAACGAGGCGCGCATCGTCGAGCTTCTGAACGCCATGGCCGGGGCCGTTCAGGCCCAGCTCAAGCTCGCCGTCACCGCCTTCGTCGCCCGCGACGAGAAACAGGCGCGCAAGGCGATTGAGAAAGACGACTTCGTTGACAACCTTTACATCTATACCGAGGGCGAGCTTTTCCAGATGGTGCTCAAAGCGCCGCCCGAGGAGATCGAGCTGATCCGCACCGGCCTGAAGATGGCCAAGGGCCTCGAAAAGATCGCCGACTACGCGGAGAACATCGCCAAGCAGACGCTGCACATGCTCCCCGGTTCCGACAAATCGCTCTCCATCGACATCCTCGGCTGCTATCAGGAGGCGAAGGAAGGCATCGAACTCGCCATCCGCGGTTTCGAGCATCGCGACATCAAGCAGGTGAAGCGCGCGGCGAAGAAGGAGGCGATCCTCGACGACGTCTACCGCGTCATCATCACGCGCACGCTCGAACAGCTGCAGATCCCCGGCCGCGACGCCGGGTATCTCATCACGCAGCTTCTGCTCGCGAAATACCTGGAGAAAATCGGCGACACCCTGCTGGACATGGCCGAAGCCGCCCTGCAACTCATCTCCGGCGAACGGCTGAAAATCCATCAGTACGTTCACCTCACCCGGCTGATCAAGGACGGCAACATCAACGAGGCGGAACTCGAGGGATTCTGGGGGACCCGCTCCGGCGCGTCGGTTTTCCGCCTCGACGCCAGCGGCGAAGAACAGCTCATCTACAAGGAAGGCCGGGCGGACAAAATCCGGCAGGAGGAGCAGAAACTCAAACAGTGGGAGGAGATCGAGCCGGGACTGGTGCCGCATGTGAAGCATGCCAGCAAGGTGAAAGACCGGCGCATCATGGTGACCCAGTTCTTCGACGGCGCGAGTCTGGCGTCGATTTACGGCAAACCCTGGTGGTACGAAAAGGAAACGGCGACGCGCGCCCTGGTCCGGCTTCTGGAGCGCATCTGGGACAAGACGCTGAAATCCCAGCGGCCGGCGTTCGACGCCTTCAATCAGCTTCGCGAAAGACTGGAATCGGTGTATGCGATGCACCCCGAACTGGAGGCGATGCGCAAGGAAAAACTCGTCTTCTGCGGCCGCGCTCACCCGCCGCTCGGTGAAACCCTTAACTGCCTGGAAGCCGCCGCGTCGCGCTTCCGCGCCCCGTTTTCCGTTTTCATCCACGGCGATTTCAACAGCGACAACGTGATTTTCCTGCCGGAGTCGGGCGAATTGCGTTACATCGACGTGCATCGCAGCAAATCGGGCGACTATCTGCAGGACGTTTCCGTGTTCATGGTCTCCAACATCCGCATGCCGGCGTTCAGCGGCATGCAGCTATTGGAGGCGGAGCGCGTGAATCTGATGATGGAGACGTTCGCTCGGAATTTCGGCGCGCAGCACGGCGATAAGCTGTTCGACGACCGGCTCAACCTGATGCTCGCCCGTTCGCTGATCACTTCGGCGCGCTTCGTCGGCGACTTCCGCCAGGCGCGTCGCCTGTACCTCGCCGGCATCGACAAACTGGAGCGCGTGGTTCGCCGCCTGGAAGCGGGAAAGATTCCCGAGGCGTAGACGCGCCGCCCTCGGCCCGATACGCGGCTTGACAAGCCCCCCGTCATCCCGTTACCGTAAGACGCCACGGAGAACGCCGTCGAAAGGAACCTGTCATGCGGAAACCGGAATTGCGGATTGCGTGGACCGTCGGGCTGGCCCTCGCCTTGGCGGTCGCCGTCGTTTACGCCTGCTCGGCGATGAGCGCCGGGAAATCCTCGGGCACGCTCGGCGAGAGCTGCGCCGCCGCCGGCGATTGCGCCTACGGCGAAACCTGCGTCAGCTACGGCATCAGTTGCGGGGCGGGGGGCGTTGACTGCGCCGCCAAGTCGCTCTGCGTGCCGCGCTTCTGCACCTCCAACGGCGACTGCATCAACGACGACGTGTTCAAGTGCTGCGCCGGCCAGTGCGTGGACAAGGATTCCGACTGTCAGGCCGGCTGCCGCACGAACGAGGACTGCGAGGCGGGCGCCTGCGTCGCCGGCTCCTGCGTGGTGATCCCCGGTCTGGAGGGCGGCGTCTGCGAGGCCTCGGGCGATTGTCCGGAAAACTTCATCTGCGTGGCCGGCGTCTGCGTGGAAAACCCCGGCGTGGACGGCGGCATGTGCGAGTCCGATAAGGATTGCGAGTCGGGCGGCACGTGCACGGCCGGTTTCTGCGTCACCCCCGAGGATGACCAGTGCCAGACCGCCGCCGACTGCTCAGAGCGCGGCGCGATCTGCTTTTTGGGCTTCTGCCTGGGCGGTACGGCCGAGCCCTGCCAGGCCGACGCCGACTGTCCGAGCGGCACGGCCTGCTACAACGGCGAGTGCCGCACGGTGGTCGATGTCAACTGCGGCTCGGACGCCGACTGCCCGGACGGCTTCTCCTGCGAAGAAGGCAAATGCGTCGAACAGCCGGACGTCGAGTGCGAGCGCGACTCGGATTGCACCGAAGGGCTCGTCTGCAAGGAGAATCGCTGCCTGCCGGAAAACGCCCAGACCTGCGAGACCAACGAGGATTGTCCCGACGGCGGCGTCTGCGTGGTGGGCGTGTGCGTCGGCGGCGATCCGAACCAGGGCCGCTGCGAAACAGACCTCGATTGCGACCCTGGCCAGACTTGCGTGGCGACGTTCTGCGTCGAGGACTCCACCGCGCCGCGCCGCTGCGAGTCGGACGCCGACTGCCGCCGCGCCGAGCGTTGCGTCGCTTCGTTCTGCGTCGAGGTTCCTCAGCCGGGCCAGCCCTGCGATACGAGCGAGGATTGCGGGGACGGTGTCTGCCTGTTCGGACGCTGCTGGGGCGGCGGCCCATCGAGTTGCGACACCAGCGCCGATTGCCCCGAAGGCCAGGAGTGCATCCTCCAGACCTGCGTCGGAGGGTGACGGCTTCCCGGTTTCTTCCTCAGCCGCGCGTCTTCGGCGCGCGGCTTGCTATTCGTCCTTGAGAATCGCCACCGTCACGCCGTCCTGGCCTTCGCCGCGTTCGCCGGGGCGGAAGCTGCGAACGTAGGGGCTTTTCCGGAAATGCTCGCGCAGGGCGGATTTCAGCCGGCCGGTGCCGTGGCCGTGGATGAAGTAGACGAAGGGCGCGCCGCTGCGCACGGCGCGATCGAGGAAGGCGTCGGCCGTCTCCAGCGCCTCTTCGACGCGCTCGCCGCGCAGATCGCAACTCAAAGCGCCATGGCGGGAGACGGAGACGGTCCCTTCCGGCTCCGGCAACGCGTCTTCCACCAGCGCCCGCTTCAGGCTCGACTTGGGCTGAGGGATGCGGCGTTCGCCGGGCAGCAGGGCGCGCAGGCGGTCGGCGGCGATGCGCATTTTCAGGCGGCCGACCTCGACGAGGGCCATGCCGCGCTTGTCCGGCGCTTCGACGATCACGCCCTTCTGGTCGAGATTGGCGATGTAAACCTCCATCTCCGGCGTCAGGACCTCGGCGGCGATCGGCCGTCGCTCGACGGGCGCGGCGGATTTTTTTACCGGTTCGGGTTCGGGCGGGGCGACGGACCGGGCGGCCTCCTCCGCCTCGCGCTCCAGGTCTTTCAGCGTCGCCATCGCCTCCGTGGCGTCGCTCATCGCCGCGCCGCGCTGAAGCTGGCGGATCAGTTCGCGGACCGTGTTCTGCGCCCCCTGGATCTCGGCGAGCACGTCCTTGCGGCGGGCGAAAAGCTCCTCGCGCTCCCGGCTTTCGACGAGCTTGAGCTTGCGCTCATAGGCGGCGCGGGCCAGTTCCTGGTCGCGCTTCGCAACCTGAAGCTGCTCCACCTCGCGGCGCGCCTGGGCGGCGTCTTCCTGCAGCCGGGCCACCATCGCCGCCGTCTGGTCGGCCTGGCCGTCGAGCAGCGCCTGGGCGCGGGCGATGACGTCGCCGCCCACGCCGAGCTTCTCGGCGATGCGGAACGCCGCCGACGCGCCCGGCACGCCCAAGGTGACGCGGTAGTCCGGCGTCAGGCTGTCGGCCCCGAGATTGACGGCGGCGTTCGCGAAGTCGCGCCGCGCGTGGGCGAGGCGCTTCAGCCGGTCGTAATGGGTGGTGACGACGAGCCTTGCGCCGCGGTCGGCCATGCCTTCGACGAGAGCCTGCGCCAGCGCCGCGCCCTGGGTGGGATCGGTGCCGACGACGATCTCGTCCAAGAGCACCAGCGAACGGCCGTCGCAACGGCCGAGCACGTCGTTGAGTTTGAGAATGTTGGCGGAGAAGGTGGAGAGGTCGTCGGAAAGCGACTGCTCGTCGCCCATCACGGTGAAGATCCGCTCGAAGCGGCCGACGCGCGAACCGGAGGCGGCGGGGACGTGCAGGCCGCACCAGGCCATCAGCGCGGCGAGACCCAGGACCTTGAGCGCCACGGTCTTGCCGCCGGTGTTGGCGCCGGAGAGAACGAGGGCGGCGTAGTCCAGGCCGATGGCGAGGTCGTTGGGCACGACGTCGATGCCCTTGAGAATCAGGAGCGGGTGGCGGGCGCGGCGCAACTCGATAAACGGCTCGTCGGCGAGTTCCGGTTTCTCCGCCCCCAACGCGTCGGCGAAGCGCGCTTTGGCCTGCACGACGTCGATTCTGACGAGGACTTCCAGATTGGCCTGGATCGCCGCGCCTTCCTCGGCCACGGCGCGCGAAAGCGCGCGCAGCACCTGGCGTTCCTCGCGCTCGACCTCCATCTGCGCCAGGGCCAGGTCGTTGTTGATCTCGACCAGTTCGCGCGGCTCGACGAAGATCGTCTGCCCCGTCGCCGACGCGCCGTGCACGATGCCCTTGAGCCGCGACTTCTCCTGCGCCTTCACCGGCAGGACGTAGCGCTCCTCGCGCACCGTGTAATAGGCGTCGCGCAAAAGCGGCTTGACCTCGGAACTTTCCAGCAGGTCGCCGAGGCGGGTTTTTATTTTGCCGTGCAGGTCGCGGACGCGCTTGCGCAAAGGACCCAGGGCGTCGGAGGCGCGGTCCAGGATCTCGCCGCGCTCGCGGTCGATCGCCCAGCGGATCGCGTCCAGGGCGTCGGTGAGCTTGAGGATGCCGGCGGCGAGGTCGGCGAGCTGTGGCGCGTCGCCGCCGCGGCGCAGAAGCGCGGCGCGCACCTCGTTGGCCGCCTCGACCGTCGCCGCCACGTCGTTGAGTTCGGCGGGGGAGAGCGAGCCGTCCTTCATCGCCGTGGCCGCCAGTTCGCGCGTCCCGGAATTGACGCCGGCGAGGCTGGGAGCGTCGCCTTCGGCCAGCAGGCGGCGGTATTCGGCGACGCGCTCCAGTTCCTCGCGCGCCTCGTCGGCGATGGGAAAGAAATTCAGCGCCAGGCAGCGGGCGCGGCCGCGCACCGTGGCCGTGTAGGCGGCCAGGGCGTCAACCACGCGGTCCCATTCCAGATCGTAGAGCGTTTTTTCTTCGACGGCGAGCATGGGTCTTCAATTTCCCCGACGTTAAAATTCAGCTTCAGCTTGACAGCCGCGGGCAGGGTGCGATTCTATCGGAACGGAGACGTTTGCGAAAGGGGTTTGCATGGAGACGCATCGCGTGCTGCGGTTGACCTTGTCCGGCGGCCTGCTGGTCCTGGCGTTGGTTTTTCTTTTGGCTTGCGAGGAAGAGAAACCCGAAATCCCGCCTCCGCCGGGCTCCCTGGAACTGGCGGCGCGCGCTTATTGGGAAGCGATCCGTAACGGCGACTACCAGACCGCCTGGGAGGCGCTGTCGCGCGAGCGGCTGCTTCAACTGCGCAAGGGCGATCCGGAACTGTTCCGCAACGCGGCCAGCTACGCGGCGGGGCGCGCGAAACGGCCCGACGCCCGGACCGTGGCGCAACTCGAAGTGCTTGACGCCAAACTCGACGCCAACGGACGGCGGGGCGCGGTGAAAATCGGCATGAGCCTTTACGGTCGGCCCGCGCCGATCGTTTCCGAGCAGAATTGGCGGTGGGATGGGCGGCAAGGCCGGTGGCTCATCGCCCCGGCCGAGGAGGGCGGGCAGCCCGCGCCGCCTTAGAGCGGAGCGGGCGAAGCATCACGGCTCGCCGAGCGCCTCGCGCTTCTCCACGCTGCGGATCGGCAGCGCCTGATCGGCCGATTTGTCCTGGTCGCCGTCCAGCTGCATGACAAACATCGCCGGCTTGGCGTCCTCCGAGGCGCGCCCGATCCAGTAACCGGCGGCCGTGGCCACGGCCAGCGCCAGGGCGAGGGCCAGACCCAGGGCGTACCAGCGCGGCCGCGACGGCGGCGGCGGGGGCGACGCAGGAGGCGGTTCATCGTCGAATTCGGCCGGCAGCAAAGACGCCGAGAGCACCGTCGGCCGCCGCGTCCTCGGCTTGGAGTCGCGAGACGCCGCGAAAGCCGACGACCCTCGAGCCGCATGCGATTCGCCTTTGCGCGGGTCGATTTCCTCCAGGACGATCTGGCTTTGGCTTTCTTCCAGATCGATGTCCTCGAAAAGCTGGTGGAGCTCGGCGGCGAGCTTTCCGCTGGCTCTGGGCGGCGGCGGCGCACCCGGGTCGCGCGGCTGGGACGGCTCGCTGGCGGCGAGATCCGGCGAGGCGAACGCCTCGCTGATATCGGGCAGGTTGGAGGAGAAGCCGCTGATCTGAGCCTTGAAGATAGCCCGCAATTCATCGAGGCTGCCCGCCCGGACCCACGTCCGCCGCGCATACGGATAGACGTAGTCGAGCGGGCCGATCTTGCGCCGGATGGCCAGGCCCCTGAGCTGCCCTTCGGTCTTGACGCCGTAATTCTGGCCGCCAACCCGAATGGCGTATTGGAATGCGGTTGACATCTTTACACCTCACTTTCCGCACCGGGCGCGCCGAACCTGGCGCTCCCAATTTCGAGCGTACACTATCTAAAGAAAAAAGCAACATGAAATTTATCATATGAACATCAATTTTGTTGGAATGTAAATAATATTAACACAAGGTGAAACAAACGCTTTTCCGGGAACCGTGGAGCTGCGGCGGGAATGCACGCGCTCAAATCGACGAATCCGTCGATTATACTGAACGGAGTACATGTCGGCGAGCAACGGAGCGCGGCTTTGCATGACGCGAGAAGCGCCCCAACGCGATTTAGGTTTGCACTGAAGAAGAGGGGAGGGGGTCGATCAGTTGTTGGTTTCGGCCGCGTCCTGATCCGGCGAAGCCGTATTCGCCTGGAACACCGGCGTCGCGCTGTGACCCATCGCCGAATCGAAGAGGTACGTGGACCCCGCAAAACCGGCGGCCAAACCTGCCAGAAGCGCCAGCACGGCGGCGATCGCCGCAAAGCGATAGGGCCAATGGCCTTCCGGATTGGGGACCTTGGCGGCCACAACGGTCTTGGTCAGGCGCGCCGAACGGCGTTTGGCGTCGGGCAGCTTGTGGATGGTTCTGCGCGACTCAACGAGCGCCTCGCCGTCGGAATTGTCCCGCAACGTTGCGGCAGCGGGGGAGAGGGAGCTTTCGGAGCCGGCGTCGAGTTCGTGGATCAAGGCCGCAAACTCGCGAGTCGGCGGACGGGCGTTGTTGCTGGCGCGCGGCAAGACCAGCGTCGCGTTGGGATCTTGCGCGGCCGGCGCAACGGCGGCTTCCTTTTCAGGGCGGCCCAGAATTTCCGTTACCGGCAGCCAGCGTTTTTCCGCTAGCACGAACACTTTCGCTTCCGCCGGTATTTTTCCGGATTCAAGAAGCCGCTCAAGCTGGGCGTTATCCTTGACGCCTAGGGTTCTGCCGCCGTGCTTGAAAGCGTAGAGATGTCCATCACCCATTTACTCAACCTGCCTCAACCCCAAGCACTGCCCCCAGTGCATCACCAAGATACGCGTGGAGCAGGCAAAAGGCAAGCGTTTTGTCGTGAAAAGGTGATTAATTCTGCCTCACTTCCCATCCACTTAGCTTGACAGCGCACGCCCTCCTCCCTATCATGACGCGAAATCGCAGATTTGTCGCAAAGGTAGACACGTTGCTAGATGCGCTGCGTCAAAATATTGCCGGAACGGCGGCCCGCTGGCGGGTCCGGTTCAAAGCCGCGTTCATAGACTGGGCCTGGCGTGAACCGCCAGACGATTCGCCGACCCGTCGCCGCGCCCGCCGCGCCGTTCGCTTTACGCTGCTGTTGACGACGGGGTTTCTGCGCCATCGGCTCCTGGTGCACGCCTCGGCGCTGACGTACACGACGCTGCTTTCCCTTCTGCCGCTGGCGGCGGTGGCGCTGGCCCTGCTGGCGACGACCGATCTGTGGGACCTTGACCGGTTGCGCGAGCTTATCGCTGCGAAATTTCCGGAATTCGAGCCGCTGGCGCGCCCGGCCCTCGATCTGCTGGCGAAAACCGATTTCAACTCCCTGGGCGCAGCCGGCACGGCGTTTCTGGCGCTCGGCGTCCTGTCGATGATGGGCAAGATCGAAGCCGCGTTCAACGACATCTGGGCCGTTCGACACCAGCGTTTCATCGTCAAACGGCTCTTCGTTTACACGGCGATTATCGCGGCCACCAGCGTCCTTGCCGCCGCCGCCTGGGCCATCATGGCCCTCTCGTCGGATGCGGCGGCCCGACTCGGCGCGACGCTGGCTCTGCCGTTCGCCGAGTGGAGCGAACGGCTGACCTTGGCGGCGACGATCGCCGTGCTGGGCGCGGGCCTGACGGTCCTGCTCACCTATCTGCCCAATACTCGCGTGCCGCTCTGGGCCGGCGCGGCGGGCGGCTTCGCCGCCTCGGCGGGCTACGTCCTCGTTTCGGAGGCGTACTTCGGTTTACAGATCGGCATGGCCAACTACAACCTCGTCTACAGTTCGCTGGCCGCCTTGCCGATCACGGTCATCTGGATCGACATCTCCTGGGCGATCGTGCTCTTCGGGGCCGAACTCTCCTATCGCCTCGCCACCTTTGCACGGCATTCCCGCGAATCCTTCGACGCCAGATTGCGATCGGGATTCTGGGAGGAAGCGGCCTTGCGCATCGCCGTCACGCTCGCCGCCGAAGGCGGAACCGGTTTGACGCTCGACGCCCTGGCGCGCCGCCTGATGCTGCCGACGGAACTGAGCGCCGATCTCGTGGACCGGCTCGTGCTGGCTGACGTCATTGAAGCCGTGGGCAAGGGGCGGATCGCCGTTCTTCCGGAGACGGCGCGCGCCGTTCGCCTGCACGACGTCATCCAGGCGGTCCGCGGCCAGGTCGCCATAGAGGGGCATGACTCTCCCGCCCTCGCCGATTACCTGCATCGCCTCGCCGTCGCCGGCGCGACGCTGGAGGAAAACCTGACGCTCGCCCAGGCGGCCGGCGTGGCGGATCGCGGCTGAGCCGCTCCATGCCCGCCGCCGCTGTCGCCCTGACCTATCCGTTCACAGCCGATCCTACCGCCCACCAGTCGCCTGTGGCGCGGACTTGATTTTTCGTTCCGGCTCTGCGAGCATTCCGCGGGTTATGGCGGTATGGGACAACCATGCGCACTATTCTTGTCGTCGCTAAAGATCCGGCCGTCGCCGTCGCGCTGAGGGAGAGCCTGAACGGCGGCTATCTCGTCGAGGCTGCGGAGGGTTCGGTCAAGGCCGGCCTCCGCGCCTTCGAGCGGCAGTTGTGGGACGCGATGTTCCTCGACGTCGGCGTGCTTCTGGAAAATGTCGCCGCGCCGCGCGAGGTCGGCGCCTACCGTCAGGCGCTCAAGCCGTTCTGGACGGTCCGGCCGACCCTGGAGATCGTCGTCATGTCGCCGCGCGAGCAGATGCCCGAGGCGATCAAGGTCATTCGCGCCGGCGCTCACGCTTACATCTCCTATCCGATTTCGCCGGCCGAGGTGCGCTACACGCTGGACAGCCTGGAGGCGTCGCTGCGGCTGAAGCTGGAACTCGATTACCTGCGCGACCGGTTCTGGCGGACCGACGCCAAGGACATCCTCCAGACCAACAGCCACGCGATGCGCGCCGTCTACGAAAAAGTGCGCGCCGCCGCGCCGACCAAGGTGGCGGTGCTGCTCACCGGCGAGACGGGCACGGGCAAAGGCGTCATCGCCCGGCTGATCCACCAGCACAGCGATCGCCGCGACAAGCCGTACATCGCCATTCATTGCGGCGCGATTCCCGAGTCGCTTCTGGAAAGCGAGCTGTTCGGTCACGAAAAAGGCGCCTACACGGGGGCCAGCCGCAAGAAGCTCGGCAAGTTCCAGGTGGCCCACGGCGGGACGATTTTTTTGGACGAGGTCAGCACGATCGGCGCTGCGATGCAGGTGAAGCTGCTGCAGGCGCTGCAGGAGCGCACCATTCAGATGGTCGGCCGCGAGCAGCCGATCGAGGTGGACACGCGGATCATCGCCGCGACCAACGAGGATCTGAATCGGCGGCGGCGGGAGGGGACGTTCCGCTCCGATCTTTATTATCGGTTGAACGTGCTGAACATCGAAGTGCCGCCGTTGCGCGAGCGGCGCGAGGACATTCCGATCCTCTTGGACACCTTTCTGACCCGGCTGGAAAAGCTTTACGGCAAAGGCATTTCCGGCGTGCATCCGCTGGTGATGGAAGGGTTCGACGGATACGCCTGGCCCGGCAATATCCGCGAGATGGAAAATCTCGTGGAGCGGGCGTACGTTCTGGAGAAGACGTCCCAGCTTACGCCGGAGAGCTTTCCTCCGGAATTGTTCGGCGACCCCAGAACTGCGGGTCCGCGCCTGGAAATCGACGCCTCGCGGCCTTTGGTCGAAGTCCGCCAACGTCACGTGGACGAAATCGAGCGGGAGTACCTGAGACGCTTGCTCGCTCAAACGCATGGAAGGATCAATCGCGCCGCCGTCATCGCCGACATCACGGAACGGCAGTTCTACCGCCTGATGCGAAAATATGGCTTGCGCAAGGAAGATTTCAGGTCGGTGGGTGGGGTTGAAGAATAGCCGGGGGCCATGCAGGAGTTACGGCGCTTTTCTCCGGTAATCGGTGTTTCTTCGTTTCCCAGAAGCAGCGCGTCATGTTTTTGCCGCGTATGACATTTGATGTCATATTTATTTTCCCGCCTGTAAGCGGCTTGAAAATGGCCTTTTTGCAAAAACCCTTGATTGGCTGGGAGGAAAAATCTGACCTCATACTTCACATGTGCATCTTTTTCGCGTCTTTCCTGAAATGCATAATTTGTTGTATTTATTTGATTTTATGTAATTTTTGGAAAGTGGCATAGGAACTGCGAGGATTTCCGCGACCATTGCGGCGAAAGTCGGGGTGTAGGCGTCCCCGGCCGTTCAATCGCCGCGTGGTTTTTTCAGTGCGGTTACCTGGCGCTCGGGTCGTCGCCCGATGCACCCCAAAAGTTGAAATTTTCCCGCAAATGCAATAAACCCTCCGCATCGGGAGCCGGCAGGCGGCCTTCTGTGCGGGGGGCGCGGCTGTTGGAGCAGCGGTCATGTCCGAAATCTCCGTCGGCGCTTTGGTGACCATCGGCGTGCTCGTGGTTTTCATGGGACTCCCGTTTTATCTGCTTGTCCGTACAGGCAGGAAACGAATGCAGCAGCCGGGCGATTCGGAAAAGGACGACGCCCGCGAAAAGAAATAAAGATCGGTAGAACCTGACCCCAGGCGGCCTTCGCGCATCATCATCAACCCGAACAGAAGGAGGACACGATGAACAAGCTATTCGTATTCGCGATCACTGGAATTCTGCTTCTGACCGTCGCCGCCTGCGCCAAACACCCCACGCCCGAGCAGTGCGTTTCCGCCTGCAAGAATGAAATCGAACTCAATCGCGCCGCCAATCCCTCCCCCGTCCAGGACCCCGTGGCCGAGCTTGAGGCGGACTACAAAAAGAAACTGGAAGAGGCCGAGATGAAGCGCGTCAACGATCTGCGCCAGGCGGACACGGACGCCAAGAAGCAGGAGATCAACGAGGCCTTCACCGCCCTTGTCGAGCAGATGGGCAAAACCAAAACCCGCGCCCTCGCCGACGCCGAGGAGTCGAAACAGCGCACCGCCGAGCAGATGAAGAAGATGGACGAGGACAACATCAAGGCCTGCACGCAGACCTGCCAGAAGAAACTTTTCGAGGAAGAAGCCCTCTGCCGATCCAACGCGAAATCGCTGGACGAATACAAAGCGTGTCGCTGAGCGGCTGTCGCTGAGCGGTGCGCCGCAAGGCGATCCGCTTTGCCGGCGGCGGAGGGGATAGAGGCGCATCGCCGCACGACGCAAATTTCTTGCCTTTTCCGATCGCCGCGAGTAGCTTTTTGGCAGTTTTCGCTTGCTGGTCGCCTATATAATAACATCCGTCAACCAACTTGAGGAGGAGGGCACGCATGGAGACCTTCTACTTGTACTCACCCATCATCGCCGCCGTGCTGGCGCTGGGGTACGCCTTTTACAAGGCGTCCTGGGTCGCCAAGCAGGACCCGGGCAACGAACGTATGCAGAAGATCGGCAAGTGGATCGCGGAAGGCGCCATGGCTTTCCTTTATCGCGAGTACAAATCGCTGGCGATTTTCATCGTCGCCGTGGCGATTCTCCTGGCGGGCTCCAACGCCTCCCTGAAGGATTCGCACTGGATGATCGCCCTGTCGTTCGTGGTCGGCGCCTGCTGCTCGGCGGCGGCCGGCTATTTCGGCATGAAAGTGGCCACCAAGGCCAACACGCGCACGGCTTCGGCGGCGCGCAAGAGCTTGAACGACGCCCTGCAGGTGGCCTTCTCCGGCGGATCGGTCATGGGCCTGACCGTCGTCGGCCTGGGCTTGCTGGGTCTGGGCGTGCTGTTCATCATTTACGCCAGCGTCTTCGGCACCGCCTATTCCGCCACCGACGCCGCCAGCCCGCTGAACATCACGCTCAACGTGTTGTCCGGCTTCTCCTTGGGCGCCTCGTCCATCGCCCTCTTCGCCCGCGTCGGCGGCGGCATCTACACCAAGGCGGCCGACGTCGGCGCCGACCTGGTGGGCAAGGTCGAGGCGGGCATCCCGGAGGATCATCCGCTGAACCCGGCGACCATCGCCGACAACGTGGGCGACAACGTCGGCGACGTGGCCGGCATGGGCGCCGACCTCTTTGAGTCTTATGTCGGCGCGATCATCTCCTCGATGATCCTCGGCATGGGATGGTACGTCGGCATCAATAATTTCAACCCCGACCCGATGAAATTAGTCTACGACCCAATGAACGGTATCTACCTGCCAATGGTCATCGGTATGATCGGCGTGGTCTGCTCGATTCTGGGAACATTCATGGTGCGCACCAAGGAAGGCGGCAACCCGCAGAAGGCGCTGAACACCGGCTCCATCGTGGCGGGCGTGCTGATGATCGTCGGCACGATCGTCGCCATCTACTTCATGGTCCCGCGCACAGGCGACATCGAAGTGAAAAATCTCATCACCGGTGCGAAGGACTTCTTTCCCTGGTGGGGCCTGATCGTCGCCGTCGCCGGCGGCCTGATCGCCGGCGCCTGCGTGGGCTTCGTCACCGAATACTACACGGCCATGCACCGCAAGCCGGTGAATGCGATCGTGGAATCCTCCCGCACCGGCCCGGCGACGACGATCATCCAGGGTCTCGCCGTGGGTATGAATTCGACGACGATCCCGGTGCTGCTGATCTGCGCCGCGATCATCCTGGCCTACATGTTCGCCGGCCTCTACGGCGTGGCGCTGGCCGCCGTCGGCATGCTCTCCACCACCGGCATCCAGCTCGCCGTGGACGCCTACGGCCCGATCGCCGACAACTCCGGCGGCGTGGCCGAGATGGCCCAGCTCGGCCGCGACGTGCGCAAGCGCACCGACTCCCTGGACGCGGTGGGCAACACGACGGCCGCCATCGGCAAGGGCTTCGCCATCGGCTCGGCGGCGCTGACCGCCCTGGCGATGACCGCCGCCTACATCACGAAGATCGGCGAAAGCGGCCACATGCTCAACCTCAATGCCGCCGATCCTTTCGTGCTGATCGGCCTGATGATCGGCTGCATGCTGCCGTTCCGCTTCTCGGCCATGGCGATGGTCGCCGTGGGCCAGGCCGCGCAGGACATGATCAAGGAGGTCCGCCGGCAGTTCAACGAGATTCCCGAACTTCGGCCGGCCCTGCTGGCGGCGCAGAAAGCCGAGAGCGAGGAGCGCGAGCCGAACGCCGAGGAATTGAAGATCATCCACGCCGCCGACGACAAGGCGCAGTACGCGCACTGCGTGGACATCTCCACGGACGCCGCCATTCGCAAGATGGTGGCCCCCACCCTTCTGGCGCTCCTGGCTCCGGTCGTCGTGGGTCTCTATTCCCTGGAGATGCTGGGCGGCCTGCTCATCGGCGTCACCATTTCCGGCGTCTGCATGGCCATCTTCCAGGCCAACGCGGGCGGCGCATGGGACAACTCCAAGAAGCAGGTCAAGGAAGGCGGGCACCACGAATACGGCGACGCCTACGACATGATGCACAAGGCCACCGTCACCGGCGACACGGTCGGCGATCCGCTGAAGGACACGAGCGGCCCGTCGATCAACATTCTCATCAAGCTGATCTCCGTGGTCGCCATGATCCTGGCCCCGATCCTCGTTGCCTTTCATTTCGGCAGTTGATACAGACGAGGCGCTCCGGAAAAACATCCGGGGCGCCTCGCTTTTCTTTAAGTCCCCACGCGATCCTCGACGCCCGCCCCTTTCGGGGCGGGCGTTTTTCTTTGGCGCGCGCCGCGCTTTGTTTCGGCGCGGCGATCATGCTATCCTCCCTCTGACTCGCGCCTCCGCAGACGCGTGGCGAACTCTGGATTTACGGACGGACGGCGATGGAGGCAGGAAAAGCATGACGACCGGCGCGGCGATGCAGCGCGAACCGTGGAGCAACCGGCCGCATATCGTCCTTGTCGGGCGGCGCAACGTGGGCAAAAGCTCGCTGATGAACGCCCTCACCAACCAGCCCATGTCGCTCGTTTCCGACGTGCCGGGGACGACCACCGACCCGGTGAAGAAAGCCTTCGAACTGCTGCCCTTCGGGCCGGTGGTGTTCGTGGACACCGGCGGGCTGGACGACGTCGGCGAACTCGGCCTGATGCGCGTTCATCGCGCCCGGCGCGAAATGGCCGCCGCCGACCTTGTCCTGCACGTCGTCGAAGCCGGCGAATGGAGCGCGGCAGATGAGGAACTTCATAGCCGCTTCGCGTCGGGGCCAACTCCTTACATTCTTGTCGTCAACAAGATCGACCGCGCCCCCGGCTGGCGCGCCCCGGTCGCCGAGGCGCGCTACGTCAGCGCGACGGCGGGCGAGGGCGTTGCGGTGCTCAAGGGAGAACTGTCGAACCGGCTGCGGACGGTCACCGCCGTGCAACCGACGATCCTGGGCGATCTCGTCAAGGGCGGCGATCTCGTCGTGCTCGTCGTCCCCCTCGATCTGGAAGCCCCGAAAGGCCGGCTGATTCTGCCGCAGGTCATGGCTCTGCGCGACGTCCTCGACCACGACGCGGCGGGGCTCGTCGTCAAGGAGCGCGAACTATACGCGACGCTGGCGCGCCTCGGGCGCAAGCCGGATCTGGTGATCTGCGACAGCCAGGTGGTGCTCAAGGTTTCGGCCGACGTCCCCCCCGACGTCAGGCTGACGACCTTCTCCATTCTTTTCGCGCGCTTGAAGGGCGACCTCGCGGGCTTCGTGAAAGGGGCGCGGGCCATCGAGACTCTGCGCGACGGCGATCGCGTGCTGATCGCCGAAGCCTGCTCGCACCATCCGATCGCCGACGACATCGGCCGGGTGAAGATCCCGCGCTGGATCCGCCAGTACACGGGCCGCGAAATCGTCTTCGAATCGATCCAGGGCACGGACTGGCCGGCCGATCTTGAACGCTACAAGCTCGTCGTCCACTGCGGCGGCTGCATGGCCACGGCCAAGGTGATCCGCCTGCGGCAGGCCGAAGCCGCGGAAAAGGGCGTGCCGGTGACGAATTACGGCGTGGCGATTTCCTACGTCCACGGCGTGCTGCCGCGCGTGGTCGCGCCGCTGGGAATCGTGGAGTGAACGATGACGACGACCGCCGCCGGCCCCGGCCGCATCGAGCATGACCTGATCGGCGACATCGCCGTGCCGGCCGAGGCGCTTTATGGCGCGCACGCCAGGCGCGCGCTTCTCAATTTCCCATCCACCGGCCGGCCCTGGCCGCCGCGCCTGGCGCGAGCCTTCGCGCTGGTGAAGAAAGCGGCGCTGGCGGTCAACCTCGAACTCGGTTTCGTGCCGAAGGAAGACGCCGACGCGATCGGGCTGGCTTGCGACGAACTGGCCGAGGGCGCGCTCGATCGGCATCTCGTCGTCGATCCGCTTTCCGGCGGCGCCGGGACCTCGCTCAACATGAACGTCAACGAGGTGCTGGCCAATCGCGCCAATCAGATTTTGGGCCAGCCGCTCGGCCTCTATCGGCCGATCCACCCCAACGACACGGTGAATCGCGGCCAGTCCACCAACGACGTTTTCCCGACGGCCGTGCGCGTCGCGGCGCTCTGGGCGCTTAATGAACTGGAGATGCGGCTGGCCGCGCTGCAGGCGGCTTTTCAGGAAAAGGAAAGGCAGTTCGCCGACGTGACGATGGTCGGGCGGACGGAATTGCAGGACGCCGTGCCGATGACGGCCGGCCAGCTTGTCGCCTCCTGGGCCGAGGCGGTCGCCCGCGATCGCTGGCGCGTCTTCAAGTGCGCCGAACGGCTCAAGGTGGTGAATCTGGGCGGCACGGCCATCGGCACGGGGATCGGCGCGCCGCGCCGCTTCATTTTCCGCGCCGTGGAGGCGCTGCGGCAACTGACCGGCCTGCCCCTGGCGCGGGCGGAAAACCTCGTCGAGGCGACGAGCAACCAGGACGCGCTCGTCGAGGCCGACGGCATCCTCGAAGCCGCCGCCGCCAACCTCTTGAAGATCGCCAATGACTTGCGCCTGCTGTCGATGTCGCCGATTGGCGAACTGACCCTGCCGCCGATGCAGGCGGGCAGTTCGATCATGCCGGGCAAGGTGAATCCGGTGATTCCGGAGTACGTGGCGCAGCTGGCCTTGGAGACGATGGCCGGGCACCAGGCGCTCGTCGCCGCCGTTTCGCAGGGCAACCTCCAGCTTTCGCAGTATTTCCCGCTCGCCGCCTGGCACCTGCTCGACAACCTGCGCCTGCTGGACAACGCCGCCCGCGCGCTCGTGGAGCGGCTGCTGCCGGACCTTGCCGTCGATGCCGCGCGCTGCCGCGAGCATCTGTCGCGCTCGCTCTCCGTGGCCGCCGTGTTCGTGCCGAAGATCGGCTACGAAAAGGCGCAGGAGGCGGTGGCGCTGGCCGGGCGCGAGGGCCTGACGCTTTCCGAGGCGCTGGCGCGATTCGGCGTCTCGGAAGCCGAGATCGCCGAGGCGCTTTCTCCCGCCCGTTTGCGGCGGCTGGGCGAATAGCGCCCACGCTGACATGGGTCGGGCCGCCGACATCCTCCACAACGCCCCGCACGCTCCCGGCGTCTACCTGATGAAAGACGCGCGCGGCGGCATCTTCTACATCGGCAAGGCCAAAGACATCCACGCCCGCATGCATCAGTACATGACGCCGACGTCGGACTCGCGGGCCTTCGTCCAGATCCTCGATCACATCCTCGCTGACGTCGAGTTCTTCATCACCGGCAGCGAAAAAGAAGCGCTTATCCTCGAAAACACGCTGATCAAAAAGCACCGGCCGCGCTTCAACGTCCGCATCAAGGACGACAAGAACTATTTCTCGCTCAGGCTCGATCTGAAACAGGACTATCCGCGCCTGGAGATCGTCCGCCAGCGGAGGAAGGACGACGCGCTCTATTTCGGCCCTTACTCCTCCGCCGTCCGCGCCCGCCGCATGCTGGCGCTGATCGACAAGCATTTCCGCCTGCGCACCTGCTCCGACCGCATGTTCCGGACGACGGCGCGCCCCTGCATGCGCTATCAGATGGGCCGCTGCCACGCCCCCTGCACACTGGCCGTGCCGCGCGAGACCTATCACGCCGAGGCGGCGCGCGTGCGCCTGTTTCTCGAAGGCCGCAAAGACCTGTTGGTCGCCGAGCTCGAACCGCTGATGCGCCAGGCGGCGGCCAGCCAGGAATTCGAACGCGCCGCCAAGCTGCGCGACCAGATCCGCGCCGTCTCCGACTCGCTGGAGCAGCAGGTGATGGACCTTTCGAAGAGCGTCGATTGGGACGTCGTCGGCCTGTATCGCGAAGGCGAAGCCGCCGTCGCGGCCGTCGTGCAGGTGCGTTTCGGACGCATCGTCGGCCGCGAGGCCTTCGACGTCGAATGCCGCGCCGTTTCCGACCAGGCGGCGCTCTCCGGCTTTTTGTCGCAGTATTTCGGCGAACTCTGGCCCCTGCCCGAGCGCATCCTCGTGCCCGCCGTTTACGACGACGCACCGGCCTTGGAGGAATGGCTTAGCGAACGGCGCGGCAAAAAGGTGGAGATCGCCGCGCCCGCGCGCGGCCCGGCGGCGCGGCTCTTGCGGATCGCCGCCGCCAACGCCGAGGCGCATTTCAAGCAGACGCGCAGCGCCGAAGCGGAGCAGGCGCGCCTCTTGTCGCGTCTCGCGGAGGCGATCGGGATGGAACTCCCGCCGGCGCGCATCGAGTGCGTCGATATCTCCAACGTCCAGGGGCGGCTCGCCGTGGGATCGCTCGTGACCTTTTTGAACGGCCGGCCGGAGAAAAACGACTACCGCCGCTTCCGCATTCAGAGCAAGGACGAGCCCGACGATTTCGCGATGATGCGCGAGGTCCTGACCCGGCGTTTCAAGCGCGGCCTGGAGGAGGGCAAGCTGCCCGATCTGCTGATCGTCGATGGCGGCAAGGGCCAGCTCAACGTCGCGCTCGACGTGCTGCGCGAACTCGCGGTGAAGGGCGTGGCGGCCGTCGGGCTGGCCAAGAGCCGGTTGAAGGAGAAAATCGGGCCCGGCCAGGCGGCCCAGGCCTTCGAAGGCAAGCACCGCACGCCGGAGCGGGTCTTTCTGCCGGGGAAGAAGAATCCCGTCATCCTGCGCCCCGGCACGGCGGAATTGCATCTCGTCCAGCGCATTCGCGACGAGGCGCACCGTTTCGCCATCACCTACCACCGCCTGCTGCGCAGCAGGCGAAACCTGAAGAGCGGGCTTCTGGAGATTCCCGGCGTCGGGCCGAAGCGCGCGCGGCAGTTGCTGTCCCATTTCGGTTCGCTCAGACGCGTGCGGGAAGCGACGCCGGAAGCGATCGCCGCCTTGCCGGGATTCACGCGTCCGCTCGCCGAATCGGTCCTCGCCTATCTTGCCCAGTCGCCGCCGCCCGAGCCTTCGGAAATCGAGGCGCCGGACGAGCCCGTCGAAGCGGATGGCGTGGTGGAGGAAACGCCCTCGGATGTGGAATTGGCCGCGCTGGAAGCGGAAGCAGACGGAGACGAGGCAAACCACAACGCCGACGGACTCTCAAACGATTCGGATTAGTACGGAGCGATAGGGGACGGAAAAGAGGCTAGTCGATCAGGCCGAGACGCTTCAAAACGCGTTCGAAACGACGGATGACCGTCGTGGTCTGCTCCACCGTGCCGAGGTTGAGTCGGAAGTAGCCGGCGCACTGGTCGAGCCCGGAGCGGTCGCGGACATAGACGCCTTCTTCGGCCAGGGCGTCGATGACTTCCTCCAGGCGATCCACTTTCACCATCGCGAAATTGGCCGGCGTGGAGTGGAAGTCCAGCCCGTGCCGCTCGCACCACATGCCGAACAGGCGTTTGGAGTGCGTGACTTCCTCGACATAGCGGGCGTAATAATCGGCGTCCTCGACCGCCGCGATGGCCGCCACCTGGGCGAGCTGGTTGACGCTCTTCGGATTGTACAATTTCGACAGCTCGCGAATCGCCGGCTGCGACGACACGAGATAGCCGATGCGCAACGCGGCCATGCCGTAAAGTTTGGAGAAGGTTCGCGTGACGACGACGTTGTCGTAGCGATGCACGAGAGACAATGCGTTTTCCCGGCCGGAGAATTCGACGTAAGCCTCGTCGATCAGCACGATCGCCTGCGGCGCGGCCTCGGCGATCTGGGCCAGCTCCTCGGGCTCGAACATCGCGCCCGTGGGGTTGTTGGGATTGACGAGATAGATCAGTTTCGTTTCCGGCCGGATCTGGGCGAGCAGGCGGTCGAGATCGGCCGTGAACGGATCGTCGTAAAGCACTTTCTCGATCGTCGCACCGCGGCTCTTCGCAAAGAGAATCGCGTGCGTATAGGTCGGATACGGCGCAAGCACCACATCGCCCGGATCGAGATAGGTTTTGCAGACGAGTTCCAAAGCGTCGTCGGAGCCGTTGGTGACCAGGATGTGGTCGTAAGGCAGGCCCACGTGCCGCTGGAGCGCGTGGCGCAACTCGTTGCTGAACAGCTCGGGGTAGTAGTTGAGGCCGAGTTGGCCATCGATATACTGCATCACGGCGCGGCGCACTTTCGGCGAAGGCGGGATGGTGCACTCGTTCCAATCGAGCTTGAAGTGCTCCATTTCCGGCCGTTCCAAAATGCGCGGCAGCGAGGAGACGGGATCGTAGGGAGCGAGATCCCGCACCGACCGGGAAGGCTCGGCGAAATACCGGGAAACCACTTTCAGCGACTTGCCGAGTTTTTTAGCCGGGCTGTTGGCCATACGGCTCCCTCCGAAACGGAATTCCTACCTTTGCCGGAAAACGCAAAAAAAGAATGGCCCGCGCCTTCGCGCCTCCCGAACGGGATCGTCTGCCCAGACTCCCGTTCTCGCCCGGCCGGGGTTTCCTTGTTTCCAGCCGGACTTGGCTAAAAAGTTTAAAGAATCCCTAACCGAAAGTCAATCGAAATGAAACAGAGCCGCTTTCGCCGATGCGGATCTTGGCAGATTCATGAACGATTTCTGCCAATTCGATTAATCCGAGGATGTTTGACAAGCGGGGAGGGGTGTGCTAGGGTCCGAGCCTGTACCAAGTCGGTTTGGTGTTCCGCAATAAGAGGTAGACCATGCGCGTGGGTGCGACGGTATGGGGAGCGGCGCTGCTCGGGGCGTTGCTTTTGGTCCTGGCGGTCGGCTGCGGCAAATCGTCGTTTGAAGAGGGAAAGCTTCTCTTCGACAAAGGCATGTATCCCGAAGCCGTCGCCAAGCTCGAAGCGGCGAAGGCGAAGAACGACAACTTCATCCAGGCCGAGGAACTCATCCGCCAGGCGAAGGAGAAGATGGAAGAGCAGGCCGACAAGGACTGTCTCGCCCGCGCCGACAATTTCGTGGAAATGCTGTCCCAGGCGAAAACGGTGGAGACCTGGGACAACGTCATGCAGGAACTCAAGGCGTTTCAATGCCGGAAGCTCAACGCCAAGCCGTACATCGACAAAGCCTACTACCGCTACATCGCCTACCTCGCCGAGTGGGACGCCTATCCCCAGGCGGTGGATAAGTTCTGCGAATTCACCGGCTGCGAGGACAAACCGCCGCGCATCCTGGTCCGCGAGGAGGAGATCACCATTCTCGACGAGAACGGCAAGGAGAAGGAAGAGACGATCCAGCAGGAGATTCCCATCGTCGAGCATTCGATCGCCATGGAGATGTTTCCGTGGCTGGTGAAAAAAGATCCGAAGAACGCCCGCTGGTTCGACCGTTACGCGAAATTTCTTTACGACACCGAGCGATACAAGGAAGCGTTGGAAGCCTATGGCGCGCTGGCGCAGTTGGAAGGCGTCGGGTACGAGGTCAAGTCCCGCGCCCAGCTGACGGTGGACCACTTGAGCAAAGGTCAGCGCAAGCCGCGTCTGCCGGGCGACAATTATCGTTTCTTCTGGATCGAGGAAGTGAAGACGAAAAGCAAGCTCAAGGCGTTGCGCCGCGAACTGGAGAAAGCGCAGCAGCAGCGGCAGCAAGCCGAGACGCAGGCGCAAGGGTTGAACAAGACGCCGTGAGCGCCGCTTCGGCCGTTTGACCGTCGAGGCTCCCGGAGGGGAGCCTTTTTTATATCATCGCCCCAAACGTCGGCGACCGCATGCAACTCGAAAGCAAGCTCTCCCTCGTCAAGGAATATCGCCACCGCTACGTATGGCTGGTGGTCGTGGTCGCGCTGGCGTTCGGCCTGCTCGCCTTCCGGCTCGCCTACCTCCAGCTTTCCAAAGGGGTGAAGTACAGCGAATTGTCGGAGCAGAATTTCGTCCAGGAGCGCGTCATCATGCCGTTGCGCGGACGGATCTTCGACAAGAGCGGCGAACTCTTGGCCGACAACCGGCCGGCCTACAACGTCTATATCACGCCGGCCTTCGTGAGCGACCTGGAGCGGACGCTCGTCCGGCTTGAAGGCTATTTGAATCTCTCGTCCGAGGAGAGCCTGCGGCTGCGCCATGCGGCGAGAGGAGCAAGGGGGCTGGCGCGTTTTCAGGAGCTTCTCGTCAAGCGCGACATCTCCCGCGAGCATCTGGCGCTTTTGGAATCGCAAAAACTGGATCTCCCGGGAGTGGCGGTTCGTCCCGAGCCGCGCCGCTATTATCCGCAAGACCTGCTGGTCTCGCACCTGATCGGCTACGTCGGGCGGATCACCGAGGAGGAGCATCGGCAGCGGCCGGACTACGTGCCTTACGACGTCATCGGCAAAAAAGGCATCGAGTCTTCGTTCGAGGCCGAATTGCACGGCCGGTACGGCCTGGAACGCGTCGTTGTCGATGCCCAGGGCCGGGCGAAAAGCGAGGAAGAGGCGCAGGTGCTCCTCCAGGGCGAAACGAGAGTCCTCCCCGCCCCGGGCCACGACCTCATCCTCTCCATCGACCTCGATTTGCAGAAGGTGGCCGATTCCTACTTCAAAAACAAAGCCGGCGGCGTCTTCGCCATGGACGTCAAAACCGGTTTCGTTCTCGTCTGGCTGTCCGAGCCGGGCTTCGATCCCAACAAATTCGCGGCCGGCATCTCCGCCGAGGACTGGGCCCAGTACCAGGCGTCGATTCTCAATCCGCTCGTCGATAAGGTGGCGCAGTCGGCTTACTATCCGGGCTCGACGTACAAGGCGATCGCCGCAACGGCCGGCTTGCAGGAGGGAATCATCGGCGAACAGACGGGCGCGAGCTGCAGCGGCAGCCGCTCGCTGGGCGGACACGTTTTTCATTGCTGGCGGCGCACGGGCCACGGCTCCGTGACCCTGATTCGCGGCATCAAGGAATCGTGCGACATCTTTTTCTACATGGTCGGCGAGAAAGTGGGGCCGGAAAGGCTGTTCAAGTGGGCCGGTCTTCTGGGGCTGGGCGAAAAGCCGGGAACGGGCTTGAACAACGAAACGCCGGGGGTGCTGCCGTCGATGGAATGGCATCTGAAAACCTACGGCTATCCCTGGTATCCCGGCGATACGCTGAGTCACGTCATCGGCCAGGGCGACCTCAAGGTGAGCCCGATGCAACTGGCGGTGGCTTATGCGGCGATCGCCAACAACGGAACGGTGCTCGTCCCCCAGGTCGTGCGCGAAATTCGCGACCTCGACGGCCGTGTGGTTGAAGTTTTCGATCCGAAAGTCAAACGGCGGCTCGACCTGAAACCGGAAACGGTGCGGCTCGTGCGCGAGGGATTGACGGCGGTCGTCAACGAGCCGGGCGGCACGGCCTATCTTTCGCGGCTGATTAAGCCGCGCTTCGCCGGCAAAACGGGCACGGCGCAGGTGGCGAGCCTGCCGGCGGACAAAAAAACGCACGACGCCTACCGGCTGAAAGACCACGGCTGGTTCGTCGGTTTCGCCCCGGCGGAGGAGCCGGAGATCGTCGTCGTGGCGATGGGCGAGCACAGCGAACACGGGTCGTGGCTGGCGCCGATCATCCGCGAGCTGATCGCCGCGTGGTGGGAGAAGAAAACCGGCCAGCCCGCGCAGAAGCCGCCCGCGCCGTGGTTCCCTCGCGCCATCGAAGCGCCGGCGGAGGATGAATGAGCGCCGGCGGCGAAGCGGATTCGTTCCGGACGGAACCGTCCGGGGTTCGTCGCCGCTTCGACTTTCACGTTTCTCTTTCCGCCCTGGCGATCGCCGAGAGATCGCTTTGGGGAAAAACCCGCGCCGCCGTATGGATCGCGGCGCTCGCGGCGGCGCTTGTCGCCTTCCTTTTTTTTGCCGCCCTGCCCACCGAAACGCTGCTGCGCGACTGGATGACGGACGACAGTTTCTACTATCTCGGCGTGGCGAAAAATCTCGCCCGCGAAGGCGCGGCCAGTTTCGACGGGCGCGTCTCGACCAACGGCGTCCATTGGCCGTTCGCGCTGCTGGTCGCGCCGGCGTTCTGGCTGCCGCTGGACGCCGGGAAAGCGTTGGTCGCCGTCAAGGCGATCGAAATCGGCCTCGGCCTCGCTTCGCTCGCGGTCTTCGCCGCGCTTCTGCGCCGATTACGCATCACGCCGCTCGCCCTCTGGCCCGCGCTCGTCGGATTGTGTTCGCAGCCGATCCTTTACAAAGGCCTGGAGGCCGGGCTGAACGTGTTCCTTTTCGTGGCGGCCCTGCTGGCCATCGTCCGGGCCGCCGACGGCGCAGGAGGGAGACGCTTCGTCCGCTGGCTCGCGGCGGGGCTTGTTCTCTCGGTGTCCGTCTGGACGCGCGAGGAGAATCTGCTCTTTGCGCTGGCGGCGGCGGCGGCCGTCCCGTGGATTTTTCGCCGCTCGCCGGCAGGAATCGGGTCCGCCGTGCTCGGCCTGGCTTTGCCCGTCGGGATTTCGGTCGTCGCCTACCTTGGCGTGAATCTTCTGCTGTTCGATGCGCCGTTCAGCGCCAGCCTGATGGCCAAATCCTGGTGGAGCGAAACGCTGCGCCTGCAAAAAGGCATCGCCCCCTGGGCGATCGGCGACACCCTGCCGGCCATGCTGGCGCGTGATTACGTCCGCGACGGCCTCGTCTGGGGTGGTTTGGCGGCGATTCTGATTCTGGCGGGCGGACGGCTTGAAGAGCGATCAGGCGAAAACGTTTTAGCGCGGCGCGCCTTTCATGGAGCGGTGCTGGCGCTTGCGGCCTGCCACGCCATGCGGACGCTCGCCTATGCGATGCAGGGGCATCCGCTCTATACGCTGTACGAATGGTACCATGTCTCCAGCCTGCCGCTGGCGTGGGCTGCCGCGGCGATCCTCGCCGAGTTTTTGCAGAGATGGGCCGATCGACCATCATCAGGCCCTGATGTGGTTTCAACACCGATCGCCGGTCACCGCTTCGCGCCCATGCTCCATCTCGGTTTCAGGTTCCTCGCCATTGGCTTGGTCGTGTGCGGATTCGCGGTATATCACATCAAGGCAAAGGAAAACTGGACCGACTGGGAGGTCTGTTCCTACCGCATGGCCGGCTGGCTGAACGCGACCTTGCCGCCGGACGCCGTCGTCGGCGCGCTGGACGCCGGCGTGCTCGGCTACTTTACCGACGCCGCGGTCATCGATCTGGACGGCCTGGCCAACTCGCCGGCTTACGTCCGCCAACTCATGGCCGGCCGCATGGACGAAGCGCTGTCGGCGGGTCCGGCGGCGATCGGATATTTCGCCAACCTCGTGCCGATCGCCGAACTCGACGTCGCCGCCCACGTCGGTCGGCGCGCCAGGCAGCCGGGACCGCTCAAAGGCGAGTTCGCCTTGGAGCGCTTCTCTCACGATTGCTTCTACGAGCGCTGGCCCGGCCGCTGGATGACCTACCGCCTTTATCGTTACACGCCGCCGGCCGCTCGTCCGCAGCCATAAAAAACGCGCGGCCGGCGCAAGGGCCGGCCGCGCGGAACTGAGACTCATCCAAGATCAATAGTCGTCGCTCGTCGAGAGCGGCTGGCCCTCCGTCTCGTGCAGCATCTTGGCGCTGGCGGTCAGGTCGATGTCGGCGCGTTCTTTCACCGCTTTCATCCACTGCTCGAAAGCGGAAGAGGCAAGCTGCTGCTGGAGGCGTTTGATTTCGGCGTCTTTCTTGCCGACGAACTCGTCCTTCGTCGGCTTGGTGTGCGACTTGAGGCGGATCGCGTAAAACGTGTCGCCAACCTCGAAAATCCGCTGGGGCATGGGCGCTTCGGGTGTGAGATCCCAGGCGAGCTTGAAAATTTCGTCGCTCGCGCCGATGCGCGGAATGTAGGAGCCGGAGGTTCGGGAGAAAGGCCCCGTGCTCTCCACCTTCCATTCACCGGCTTTTTCCCCTTTTTCGTCCGCCGGCAGGCCGGCGTTAAGCTCGGCGACGAGATCCTCGAAGCTCTTGCCGCCTTTCACCCCTTCTATAAACTGCTCGGCTTCCCGTTTCGCCAGCGCCTTGGCGCGATCGAGCGCGATCAGTTTGCGGGCGATCTCGAGCCGCACGTCATCGACGGTTTTGTTGACGGCCGGCTTCTTTTCCTCGGCGTAGATCACATGCCAGCCGAACTGCGTCTGGATCGGATCGGACACTTTGCCGACCTCCAGGGCGAACGCCGGATCCTCGAATTCCTTCACCATCCGGCCGCGGCCGAAGAAACCCAGGTCGCCGCCCTTGCCCTTCGTGGAGTCCTCGCCGTACTGGTCGGCGAGCGCCGCGAATTTCGTCGGGTCGGCCTTCGCCTCGTCGGCGATTTTCTGCGCCTTCTCCTTCGCTTCGCGCTGCTCTTTCTTCGTGGCCTCCTTATCGACCTTGATGAGGATGTGGCGGGCGCGGAGTTCTTCGTCCTTCACGTAATCCGATTTGTGGTTCTCGTAGAACTTTTCGATCTTGTCGCGCTGATTGTCGGCGAAAGCCGCCGCTTCCGTCTCCGGGACGTCGGCGCCCTGGTCCGCTTCGGCGGGGGCGAACTTGACGAACTCCAGCGTCACCCGCTCGTTGTCCAGCAGCCATTCGTCGTAGGCGGTCGTTTCCGACACCACCGGGCTGGCCTGAATCAGCCCGGCGATGCGTCCGCCGGCCATCTCTTCCTGATGCTTTTCCTCGTAGGCGGAAACGCTCATCTTGAAGTAATAGTTGACCATCCGGGTGTAGAGGTCCTTGTCGAACTTGCCTTCGACCTGGAAAACCGGGCTCTTGAAGATGTCGCGGCCCACCTCGGCCCGGGAGACCGCCAGCCCGAGCCGCTCCCCTTCCTGGGAGAGAAGCATCTTGTCGATGAGCTGGTCGAGCGCCTGCTGCTTCAGCCCGAACTGCTCCGCCTTCTCATTGTTGAAATTGGGGTCGAAGCGCTGTCGGGAGTCGAAGAGCTGCTGATAATAAAAGCTCCACTCCCCGGAGTGAATCGCTTCGCCATTGACGGCGCCCGCCTCGGCCCGCTCGGCGGTGAAACCGCGTGACCCGGGACCGAACTGGAGCGCGAAAACGATGATGATCGCCGCAAACAAGAGCGAGATCAACAACGAACTCGACCGTTCCCGCATCCATTGCATATTCATCGCGCAAATTCTCCTTTAGCCGTATATCGATGAATCGTTTATGGCCGCCAGGGAGAGGTACACTACTATAAGGATCGAAAAATGCAAACAGTTTTTTCATGGACGGTTCTCTTGCTTGAGGTCGGTTGTATAAGGTGTTATAGTCGGTAGATGAGGCGGTATGCGCCTCGCATCGAAACCGACTCGCACAACATGGAACCGTCCGACGACCGCGATTTTCGGCTGTAAGGAGTTTCACATGCGCCGCACCGTTCGTGTCGCCCCCCGTTTGCTGGCCCTGGTCGCAATTATCTGGGGCATTGCGCCCGTTTCCGCCTGGTCCATTTCCGCGACCATCGACTGTGTCGGCGGTCCCTGCGCCGGCGTCGAAAACGATACCATCACCTTCGCGGCCACCGTCCAGAACGCCTCGGGCCCCGTGTCCTACCAATGGGCGTTCGGCGACGGCAGCGTATCCCCTGCCCCGAGTCCGTCGCACACCTACACCCGGCCCCACAGCCAGGCCTCCGGCGGTTGGACGGTCACCTTGATCGTCACCGATAACCTCGGACCGAGCCAGCCGGCGACGAAAATCGTGCCGATCGACAACGTCGCGCCGACGGCCGTCGCCAAGGGCATGGGCCTGGACGGTTTCTGGACGACGACCGAATTCGATGTGTTCGTCAACAATGCCGCGCAGTTCGACGCCAGTGAATCCTCCGACGCCTTTGGCGCCATCACGCTCGCCTGGGACTGGGACTGGGACGGCAACCCGGCCAATTTCGAGACCAACAACACCAATTCCCCGACAGCCCATTCATGGTCAACTCCCGAGACGATCACCGTCGGTTTGCGCGTCAACGATGGCGACGGCTGGAACAACAGCAACGTTTACGCCCAACTGACGGTTCACGTTCTCCCCTTAGGTCCGGTGGCGCGGGTGATTCCGCCAAGCCTGCCCTTCAACGAGGGCGAGCCGGCCACTTTCAAGGACGACTCCATCCCCTCCACCTCGCCGATCGTCAAATGGGAATGGGATTTCGAATACGAGGGCGTTTTCGCGCCGGACATCATCAACACCACCGACGACGATGTCATCCACACTTATGAAAGCATCGGGCCCACGCCGACCACGCCCTACCTGCTGGCGCTCCAGGTCACCGATCAGATCGACCGCAAACACATGGTGACGATCCAGGTGCGGCCCCAGAACATCCTGCCCGAGGCCGACCTGAAGGTGCGCGACCTCGGCGGCAATCTGCTTTCGCCCGTCCCCGACGCGGAAGGCGGCTACTACCAGACCCAGGAGGGCGTGAAGCTGCGTTTCGACTCCACCGATTCGGCGGCCGTTCCCGGTTGGATCCAGGGCCGTCAGTACGATTGGAGCTACAACGGCATCACAGCCGACTGGTCGATCGCCGATCAGGACGAAACCGTCGTCGATCACGCCTGGAACGAGGACAGCGAGAACGGGAACTTCGGCGAGTTTTACGTGGTCCTCCACCGCGTGACGGACGACGATTCCATCCAGGGCGCGCCGAGCGAGGATTTTGTCGAGCTGCGCGTGCAGGTGCTGGACATCCCGCCGCAGGCCGAAATTTACGGCGACGACGCCTTGGAGGAGGGTGAGAATGGATACTTCGGCGTGCGGATCATCGGGGGCAGCACCGATCCGATCAAGCAAACCAACGGCACGGAGTGGTGCTTCGATTTCAACACGGCGGCCGAAACGTGCAAAATTTCGTGGCTGACCGGCACGTTCACGTCCAATCTGGTCTATTCCTACCCGACGATCGGGTACTATGCGATCAAGGTGAATGTCACCGACGACGACGGGGACACGGCTTCCGACACCTTCGTCGTTCAGGTGAACGACAAACCGCCGACGGTCGTCCTCGAAAAGAAAACGGCCGGCCCCGTCCTCGAAGGCGCTCCGACCGTTTTCACGATTCGCAACACGCGCATCGGCCCGCAAGACCGCTACAAAGCTTTTTACTGGGACGACAATTACAGCGGCGCGTTCACTCCCAATCCCAGCTTCGACGAGGAAACGCCGGCCTGCATCGTGACCGTCGAGGGTCAGCGCTGCGACAACGCCACATGGGTGGCCTGCACTTCGGCCGCCGACTGCCCGACAGGCCTGGGGGAAATCGAGCTGATGTTCGGCAACGGCCCCAACCAGCGGACGCTGGCCGTCTGCGTCGAGGACGACGACGCCGTCGGGCGCTGCCTGGACAACCCGGGTTCGGGAGAAAACGATTTCTTCAAGACGTTGGTCGTCGATGTGCAGAACGTCGCGCCCGAGTTCAACCTGGCGGTGGGTCCGAACCGGGAAATCGACGAAGGGCAGTACTACTCGTTCATTCCGCAGGCCGTCGATCCGGGAGCGCTGGACCGGCTCTCCTTCAAATGCAACCGGGACATCGATCCTTCCCTTCCGGCGCTTCCCTTGGGGATGACCTGCAACGCCGATACGGGCCACATCGAATGGTTCCCGCAGCCCGAGCACCTGTACTGCATCGACGAGCAGGAATACCCCGTTGTCATGGTTGTCGAAGACAACGACGGGGGACGCTGCCATCAGCTTTGCCCGACCTGCGACACCTACTGCCTGGAATGGAACATCCGCGTCACCAACGTCAACGATCCCCCGGAAATCAACGGCTTCAACGGGGGCCCGACGGCGGAGGTGGGAGCGGCTTACTCCGGCATTCTCAATGTCTACGACGCCGATCAGATCTGCGGGGAGAACCTCACGTTCTACCTTTGCGGGGGCAAGTCGGGAATGGGGATCGGGCCGGACGGGACCTTCCGTTGGACCCCCACCGCCGACCAGCTCGGCCAGCACAGCGTGCGGCTCTGCGTCCATGACGACGACATGGACCGGCGTTGCGATGAAACGGCCATATGCTGGACGCAGACGATCCAGGTGGTCAACCCGAACCTCGTACCCCGGTGCGATGCGGGCGAGGATCAGGTGACGCCGCCCAGCAAGGTTTGCCAGGTCGGCGATATTCTATCAAACCCCGGGGATCAGGCGCTGCAATACGACTGGAGCATCAGCGGTCCGGCGGAAGTGTGCCTGTTCGACCCCAGCGAGTATCCGGCCGACCCCAGCGTGTGTTTCGCCACCACGGTGGACGGCATATACACGCTGACGTTGGAGGTCACGGACCCCGCCACCGATTTGAGTTCGATCTGTTCGGCGACCGTCACGATCACGGACGTCGAACCGACGGCGGTGGTCAACGGTCCGCGCCATTACGAGCCGGGCTCCCAGATGGAGCTGGACGGGCGCCGCTCTGGCGATCTGAACCGCGGCGACGGCTATACGTTCGAATGGAGCGATCCGTACGGCGTCCTAGAAGATAACCGCACCTTCGATCTGGTGCAATTTAATGACCTTTACGATATCGGCGCCTATTCTTTCGATTTTGTCCTTCACGGCGCGGGAGGCATCGATTCCGAACCGGCAAACGTCACTTTCGAGCTTCTCGATCTGGACAACAACCTGGCGCTGCCCTACGCCCACCTCCTGCCCGTTCCGCCGGCCCAGATCGCCGACGAAGTCATTCTCGACGCCTCCTCCTCTTCGGCTCGCATCGAAAGCGTCGCGCTGGCCTACCAGTGGGCCTATCTAGACGGACCCGTCCCCGAGGCCGAACTCGACTGGGGCACCTTCCCCGGCGAGGAACACCGCCTGCGCGTCTACCCCAACGCCAAGGGGAATTATCTTTTCGGCCTCACCGTGAACACGGGGGAAACGTTCAGCCGCCAGGCGACGATGCCGGTGATCGTCGGCGACCCGAACAATACGCCGCCGCGCGCCGACGCCGGCCAGGATATCGAAACGGCGCTTTTAAGCGTCCCCGACTGCCAGCCGCCGGCGGAATTCATCCAGGTGTCGCTCGACGGCTCCCGCAGCCGCGACCCGGAGCAGCTCCCGCTCACGTACGAATGGCGGCAGATCGACGGCATAACCCTGCCCTTAAACCTGTCGAATCCCGCCAAGCCGTCGTTTTACGCCTTCGACCCCGGTCTCTACAGTTTCGAGCTGGTCGTTTCCGACGGCGTGCTGCGTTCCGCGCCGGACATCGCGCACGTCACCGTTTCCGACGTAGGAAACACGGCGCCGTACGCCGTTCTGCCGTTGGACGTCTTCGATCCGGTGACGCGGACGATCACCGTCTCGCCCGGTTTTCCGGTGCTCATGGACGCGCGGGGATCGGCCGATCCGGACCACGATCTGCCGCTCGACCAGCTCGATCCGGATCTCCGCTTCGAGTGGACGCAGCTGGCCGGCCCGCCGGTCGTGCTTTCCTCCTGGAAGGACCCGCTCGTCACCTTCGATTCCGATGTGATCGGCATCACCTACACGTTCCGGCTGACGATCTGGGACGAGCACCGCACGCCCTCCCTGCCGCTCGACATCAACGTGGAAGTGCTCTCCGAATACAACCAGGCGCCGATATGCCTGGCGGAGAAGACCGAAATCACCACGGTCGTCGGCACATGGGAGACGCTTGACGGCTCGGGGTCCTACGATCCGGACGAGGCCGACACGATCGCCTGCGCCTGGACGCAGATTCTCGAAGACGGCGAGACGCCGATGACGATCATCGACGCCGACAAGCCGGTGGCGCAGGCGCAGTCGCTGGAGGAAGGCGTTTTCACCTTCCAACTCCTCTGCTCCGACGGCAAGGAGGCGTGCAAACCGCCGGAGACGGTGGTGCTCACCGTGATTTCCAATTCCACGCCGGTGGCCGACGCCGGCGACGACATCATCGCCTATCTGGGCGACGAGGTGCAGCTCAACGGCATTGGTTCCTACGATCCCGACGGCCACGAGTTGAGCTACGCATGGATCGTGCTGCCGGAGGGCAATACGATCGGCGTTTCCGAGGAGGAACTCTTGCCGTCCAACGAGGACTCGCAGCCGTCTTTCACCGCCTTCGACACGGGCACGGCCACGTTCCAGCTTGTCGTTTCCGACGGTTTCCCCGGCGGCGACTCCGAGCCCGACACGGTGCTGGTGCGCATCCTGCAAAGCGATGGGGACGACGATCCCATCGATGGCGACGAGGTTCCCGCCGACGAGGATGGGATCGACATCGACGGGGATTCCGAGACCACGGAAGAGGAAGGCGGCGGCGGGTGCAGCGGCTGCGCGGCGACGCCGGTTGGCGGGGGAATGGGCCTGCTTCTGCTCGGCTTGCTGGCGGCGTGGCGTCGCAGACGCCGATCGAACGGGGACGGCGATTCGGCGGCGTATTGAATTTTCGCCCGAGTTTGCGCGGAACGGGGAAATTTCCTTGACATCCGCAAGCGCCGCGCTAAAGTGTTGCCGTTCCGCGCAGGCGGGTAGCTCAGCGGTTAGAGCACCGGCCTTACAAGCCGGGGGTCCGCGGTTCAAATCCGCGTCCGCCTACCAAGCCTGAGCGCAACTTCTCCGGGTCTGATACGGACTACGGGGTGGTAGTTAAGTTGGTTATAACGCCGGCCTGTCAAGCCGGAGGCCGAGGGTTCAAGTCCCTTCCACCCCGCCACGACATCGTGCCGCCCCCCTTTCGGGGGGCGGTTATGTTTTATGGGCGAGGGAATGCGTGTTTACCTTTTGTCGGACGGCGGCGGCTTCGTCTTTTGCGCCGGCCGAAATGGCTGGAGTAAGGTGTTGACGCATCCGTCCATCCAGCTCGTTTTTTGCTTGCATCGATGGCGAAAAGGTGTATGTTCCTGCCGATTGTCGGCGTTGCCGGCTCCGTTCCAACCCTAAGGCTGTCGGTACATTTTCGGATACACGGGGCATCCCCGCGCAACGTCGCATCCGAGGCGATGCAAGCATGCATATATCCCCAGCGGAGGAGGGGGCAAACCATGAGGAGGAGGAACGCATGAAGAACTGGCGATGGACCATGGGGGCGCTGGTGATTCTGGCCATGTTGACGGCCTTGATCGCCTGCACCGAGGAAGAAGAGAGCCGCAACTACATTTCCTGGACTGTCGGGACGCGCATCACCGGCAAGGGCGAAGAGGTCAAGACCTCCAAGATCTACAAGCAGATTCGCGGCCAGGCGGCCGTGGAGCAGAAAGGCACCATCAATTCCGGCCGTTTCGCGGGCCAGACGTCGGGCACGCAGACCGTCGTCGAAACCGACAAGGTCTCGTCGGTCGCGGAGATTGTCGGCGAAGTCGAGCGCGACATCTATATTCCCGGCCAGGAAACGTGCGAGCCTTGCGAGGAGACGCTGGAAGGCGTTCCGATCTTCGTTGTCGAGGCCGTGACGGTGGAGACCGGCAAAGCGGTGCGCAACGAGTTGTTCGTCGAGGAGCGCGAGCAGCGCCTCTTTCAGTACACCCAGCAGGCCACCGATTACACGGATCGGGAGACGACTGCGTCTCTGTGGGGTCTGGCCGGCGAGGACTACATCGTCCGCGTGCCGGGGCTTTCAGCCGTCTATACAGGCCTCTCCAGCGCGGAACTGCTGACCCTGGCCAATCCTTCGGACGGCGACTTCTGGGTGTCGGCCAACGGACTGACCACGTACCGCGTCATCGATTTCGAAAACATGGACTTCGGCGACAACTCGGGCGACGCGGCGGTGGTCGAGTTGCGCTCGCCGGGCGCGATCAGCTCCACCGACGTGGCCGGTTTGTGCCTGAAGGAATACACCGACCGGGACACGCAGGTCATTTCGGGCAATTCGCAGCCGGTGTCCGGCTTCAATTACGACGTCGTCTCCACGATGCTGCACCTCGATCCCGGCTGCGCGGGCAACTTCGTCCATCGCAAGGCAGGCCAGGAATGGTGGCTGGACAACGTCCTGGTGAAGGAGGAAGCCACCTACTACGAGGTCGAGGTCATCGAGTACGGCTGGGAGTGGATCGAGGTCAACGGCGACACGAAGTTCCGGCGCACGTCCCAGGTGCTCACGTCCGACGTGCCGCCGGGCGCGGCCGTCTACGCGCTGTTCAGGCAGACGGTGCGTCAGGTGAACTGGCAGGTGGAGAACTGGGAGGAGCTTGACAATTACGAGGGTCCGGCGGAACAGTGGCCGGCCAACCCGAACGAATACATCGCCGACGATCCGGCTCCGCAAGGCGGGCAGCGCCCCGACGGCGGCGGCCCGGCGGACGGCGACACGCCGGTCGATGGCGATACCGACGGCGACGAGCCGACGGACGGCGACGAGCCGACAGATGGCGACGACGACGCGCCGACCTGCGAAGGCGAATGCACGCCGGGCGAGGAAATTTCCTTCTGCATCGGCGCCAACGTCTGCCTTTGCGAGAGCGGTTTGTGGCAGCCCTACAACTGCGGCACGCTCTGCGCCGGTCAAGGCCAGATGTCGGAGGGCTGCGGGCCGAACGACGTGTACGACTTCGACTACTGCATCTGCGTTACCCCTGAATAAGCGCGTTGCCGCTTTGCCTTGCGGCCGATCGTGAAACGGGGAGGCGGCGCCTCCCCGTTTTTTGGGTGACGGCCAGGGGTTTCCGGGAGGCGGAGATGAAAAAAGAGCTTGACCCGCAGGGGTAATTACCCTATTTATCCCTGCAACCGCCCGCCCTTTGGAAAATCGCCCGTAAATCCGCCATTTTTTTAGACGGACGGCGTCCATGGGGGACGCCTGGACCGGCATCGCCCGGTGAAAGGCGAATTGCGGGCTCTGGCGGATGATCCACGTCATTAAAAGGGGGCTTCGCCGTGAACAAGCCATATCAAAAGCTGTTGGCCGTGGCGATTCTGTTTGCGCTTGCTGGAGTGATATTTTCCGGCGTCTCGACCTACGACTTCATCGCGCATCTGGACCGGCAAGTGCATTCCATCACCTGCTCGTTTATCCCGGGCATGGGAGCGCCGGACACCGCCGGCACGAGCGGCTGCTACGCCGTGCTGATGAGTCCCTACTCCTCGCTCTGGCGCACGTCTTTCTGGGGCGGCATTCCCATCGCCCTCGCCTCGCTCGCCGTTTTCGTCTACCTCGCGGCCAAAGGAATCGACATCCTCGTTCGGCGCGAAGAGGAAATTCACGAAGAAACGTTCTACTGGTTCTTGGCGACCCTGCTGCCAGTTCTGACGTCGGCGATCTACTTCTACATCAGCGTGGCCGAGATCGGCGCGACCTGCAAACTATGCGTCGGAATTTACATCGCTTCCTTTGGGGCGTCCGCTCTGGCGCTGCTGGCTCACTTGTCGGCGCCCCGGGGCGGATCCTCAAGCCTCGCCGAACTCCCCTGGGGCCGCTACGCCATCTATTTCGTCGAGGGCGTGGCTTTCGTCGCGGTGGCGATCGGACTTTTCCTGGCGGTCAAACCGGAAATCACCGAGGCGATGATGGAATGCGGGACCCTGCCGCATCCGGAGGACCGTTACGGCGTGCGGCTGAAGGGCGAAGCCGGCTCCGGCGGGCTCCCGACGATTGAAATCCTCGATCCCCTCTGCCCTGCCTGCAAAGGGTTCAGCGAACGGCTTGCCGCAAGCGGGCTGGCGGACAAGCTGGCCCTGGAAACCGTTCTCTTCCCGCTCGACAAGGCCTGCAACTGGATGGTCAACGAATCGCTCCATCCGGGCGCGTGCACGGTCAGCGAAGCGGCGCTTTGCGCCAAAGAGAAGCATCGTGACGTGATTGACTGGGCTTTCGCCAATCAGACGAAGCTGCGTGAAGAGGCGCTGAAGAACCCGGCGATGGTGGAAGCGTTGGTCAAACAACAATTCCCGGCCCTTGCCGATTGCATTGGCGCGCAGGAGACGAAGGCGCGGCTGAACAAGTCCCTGCGCTGGATCGTGGCCAACGCCCTGCCGGTGGTTACGCCGCAACTCTACGTGAACGGGCGCAAGTTGTGCGACGAAGACAGCGACCTCGGCATGGAATACGCGCTGAAGCGGTTGATCGAAACAGCCGGCAGGAGCCCGGCGGCGCCCGCCGCTCCGGTCATTCCGGCGGCGCCCGCCGCGCCCGCTCCGGTCGCGCCCGCTCCGGTCGCACCCGATCCGGCCGCGCCCGCTCCGGCCCAAGGCGACAACCCCTAACGTTCGCAAGACGAGGTGACGTCATGAAAAATCCCGCGTTGCACTTCGGCATTTTCGCCGCCGCGCTCGTCCTTACCGCGATCATGCTCGTGACATGGATCAACTCCGCTTCGGCCAGGCTCGCCGACGTTCAGGCGGAAAAAAACGGGCAGGCGGCGGTGGCGGCCGCCGCCGATGAAGGGTATTGCTCCGGCGCGCTCCGGCCGATCCTGCGGCGCGTGCTGACGTCCTGCGGCCTGTTGCAAGGCGGGCAGTCGGGGCGCGGCTGTCAGCCGCTGCAGGCGAAGTCCGTCGCGGCGATGAGCGGCGACGACTTCAACGCCCTCTTCAAGCCCCTGGCCCACCGCGCCGCGATCATCCAGTTCGCCAAGGACAGCGCCGAATTGGACCCGAACGCCCTCGCTCTGGTGGAGAAGACCTTCGCCGACCAGCGGGGCGCTTCTTATTTCCTCGTCGTCTCCCGCGCCTCGCCCGAGGGGTCGGCCGCCTACAACGCCGAATTGTCCAAGAAGCGGGCCAACGCCGTGCTCGGCCACCTGCGGCAGAAATTCAACGACCCCGACCTCGATCAGGAAGTGGGCCTGCTCTGGCTCGGCGAGGAATTCGCCCAGCTCGACGAGCAGTTCTGTCAGTGGACGCGTTCGGCGCAGGAGCAGCCCTGCGCGACGGCGGAGTTGAACCGTTCGGCCTTCCTCGCCTGGATCGATTGCCGCCTATGAAGCGTTTGACGATTTTCGCCGCTGTGTTTGTCGCGGTGCTGGCGGCGGGTTGCGATTCCGAGTCGCGCCCGTCCGAACCCGTGCGCCAGCGCGTGGACGCCGTAAAATCGACCGTCCCGCAAAACGACATTCCGGCGAACTGGTGCGACCGGCTTTACCTGCCGCCGACCCAGGGGCCGCTTGTCAGCCTCCCTCCCCTGGATCCCGCGCGGCGGCTCGCGTCCGGCAAGTTCGTCTGGCTCAATTTCTGGGCCACATGGTGCAAGCCCTGCGTGAAGGAGATGCCGCTTTTGGCGCGCTGGCAGACATTGCTGACGGGCGAAGGCGTTCCTTTCGAGGTGCTGTATCTCTCGGTCGATGAAGCCCCCGCGGAGCTTTCCGCCTGGCTCAAAGCGCATCCGGAGATCCCCGCCGGCCAGGCGGCGCGCCTGAGCAAAGTTGACGATCTCACGACTTGGCTCGCGCCGTTTTCGCTCGGCGAGGCCAGCGTGCCGATTCACGCCCTCATCGGACCGGACGGGCGGGTGCGTTGCGTGCGCGCCGGATCGCTCGTCGAAGGCGACCTGCGGACCGTCCGCGCCCTGGCCCGCTGAGCGCCAGCCCCCCCACATCCCCAACGCGGCGGATCAGCGCGATTGAGCCAGGCGGCGCTGCTTCTCGGCGTAGAGACGCACGCCCTCGGCGATGCCGCGGGCCAGGGTTTCCTGGTATTTGGGATCCTTGAGGCGCTTCTCTTCGGTGGGATTGGAGATGAAGGACGTTTCGACGAGGATCGCCGGCATCCGCGCATAGAGCAGTACGTGGAACAGGGCGCGGCGCACGCCGCGATCGTCCACGCCGGAATACGAGCCGCGCAGCTTTTTCAGCATCGCCTTTTGAACCAGCTTGGCCAGAAGGATCGAGTCGTCAACGTTGGCGTTCATCGACAGGTCGGTGAGGATGAAATCGAGGTCCGAGACCTCCTTGCCGAAAACCTCGTTCTCGCGCTTGGCCAGCCGCGCGGAGTAATTGTCCGAGGCGTTGTTGAGATACCACGTCTCCGCGCCGGAGAATTTCGAGCGCCGGTTGGCGTTGGCGTGGATGGAGAGGAACAAATCCGCCTGGGCGTCGTTGGCCACCTTGGTGCGGTCGAAGAGGCCCATCGTTTTATCGCTGGAGCGCGTCAGAATCACGTGCAGGCCCTGCTCTTTTTCGAGGATGAGCTTCAGTTTTTTCGCCACCGCCAGGACGACGTCTTTCTCTCGCGTCTTGCCCTTGCCGATCGCGCCGGAATCTTCTCCGCCATGGCCGGGGTCGATGACGACGGTGCGAACGGCGAAGTCGTCGATTGGCGTCGGTTCCTCCGCGCGGCGCGCGACGACTTTCCCGCCGCTGGGTTCCGCCTCCTGCCCGGCCGTTTGGACGGCCGGCGGCGTCTTGTTTTCCGTTGACTCCGATAGGACGGCCGCGACGACGCCTTCGCGCTTCGCCTCATTTTCCCGACCGGTTTGAGCAGCGCCGTTTTCCGGCGGCGTCCCGGCTGCTTCTTTTACAACGGGTTCGGTTTCGCCGGCGGTCCCGTCACGGACCGGCGATTCGGATCGGGAGACGGCCGGTGGAGCCTTGACGGTTGCCGCGGCAGGCTCGGCGGCGGCCTCCGGCGCAGCGCCGACGTTCAAAATGTCGAGGGTGATCGTCGGCGGGGCGATCGTCGTGGCGAAAGCGACCTTGCCGGCGCTGTCCGTCGCCTCGACGACGACGCGCACCACGTCGGCCTTGTACTGCCCGATGCGCAGGGCGGAAAGACGCGCATCGGCGAAGCCGGGAGCGCCGGTAAATTCCGGGGCGAGCAGCGTCTGGCCGAAGTCGAAGTAAAGGCGGCGCGGCCGGCCGTCGGCGGCGGGCAGTTCGCCTTGCGTCATCGGCGGCAGGCGGGTGAAAGTGAGCGCCAGCCGCGAGCGGTCGGTCTGGGACGACGTCTTCAGGGCGAGCAGCAGAATCGGCGACTCGTCCGGTCGCAGCACGACCATCTTGCCCGAGGGCGGAGCCGTTTCCGGTTCGGGCGGCGGTTCGGCGTCGTCGCCTTCCGCGGCCAGATTCTTTTCGCCGGGACCAAGGTCGCGCAACAGGCCGTCGCACTTGGCGCGACGGTCGCCCTTCGGGTACTGGGTCACGCAGCGCAAGAGCGCCCGGCGCGCCGCATCCGGATCGTTGAGGCGGAGGTGGATGAGGGCGGCCTGGTAATAGCCGTCGTCGCCCAGGGGAGACGAACGGCAGGTCTTGCCGAGCTTCTCGAAAGCCGCCGCCCCCAGTTCGCGGTCTTTTTTCAAATGGGAGACGTCGGCCATGCCCGAATAAAGCCGGCCGAGCAGGTCGAGGGCGTCGCAGGCGCGGGCGTGCTTGGGATGGCCGGCGACGTAGCGCTCGGCGCGCTCGATGTGCTGCATCCATTTGTCGCGGTATTTATGGAGCTTGGTCTGGGCTAGAAAGGCGTCGGCCTTGGCGGCGAGCGTTTTGTATTCCTGCTCCGGGTCGGCCGAGGCGGGAGCGGCGTAGGCCAGGGCCGCCGCCATCCAGATGATAAGTCCCCCCAGGGCGAGCATAAACTGATCGCGCCGCATCGAATCCGCCGTCCTAACGCATGTGTCGGGCAGGAAGGCGAACGCCTTCCCTTGTTCCACTGAAGAGATTTTACCATAGATTTCATGGTTTTTCAATGCCGGCGGGGCAACCTCATTCCCCGGCTAAGGCAGAGGTTTTTCGGGTTGTCCAGAAAAGACCTTACGGGAGAGCGTAGAAACATGGCCTGAGGTTTGCTTGAGTTTTCAC
>QZKR01000168.1 GCA_003598065.1 Myxococcales bacterium
CATGATCCCTTTTAACAAGCAAAGCGCCGAAGAAACCGACCGTGGCGCTATGGGGTTATCTTTTCGATCGTTACGAGCACGACTGTCTGGCCGACCTCGCCGAACTCGATCGGCTGGCCCGCGAGGCGCTGGGCGTCTCCCTCGGTCTCGTCGCGCTGTCCGGCCGTCCCTATGCCGAACTGGTCGGTGCGCCGCGTCCGGCGGCGGCGGTCGTGTTGCCTTACGCCGACTCCAGCCGCGCCGCGCTGATCGAAGTGTTGGGCGAGGGGCGCGTCGCCTCGGCCCCGCTGCCGATCGGCGTTATCGGCACGAGCCTGTGGCTGAATTCGCTGGCGGCCGCGCTCGGGAAAGATCCGCGTCCGCTGGACGCTTTTCTGGCGCGGGAGCGTCAACTTTTGCCCTCGCTGCAACGCGCGCGGGGGAAGCTTGCTCCCCAACTCGCGGCCGCCGTCGCCGCCGATGCGCCGCTGGCCGCCGCGCTCGTCGGCGTGCTCGCCGAGCTGGGCGTCGCCGCGCCGCTTGTTTTCACCCTCGACCGCACGCTCGGCGGCGCGAAGCGCGTCGCCGCCGACCTCGATGCGCTGCGCGAAGCCGGCGGGCCGGCCGTCCCCGCGCCGGCGATCGTCGAGCGGCCGAGCGCCGAGCGCTTCGCCGCCGCCTTCGCCGATTTTTCCCGCGCCGCGCCGACGCCGCTTTTGCTCGCGCCGACGACGCTCGCCAACCTCGCGGACCGCTCCCGCGTCGCGACCGTCGAGGTTTCCTTTCCGCGCTGCCGCGACCATGCGCTTGCGCCGCAGCCGCTGTGCGGCTTCGCCGGCCTCGCCGTGCTCGCCGGGCGCATCGTCAACGCCGTCGGCCGGGTTACCTGAGCCGCCTGCATCGATTTACCATTGCAGCCGCTGGAGAGCTTTGCTAAGCTGCAACCCGCCTGTATGCCTGCGGAATAAGCGATTCGAGATGTACAACGAAAGGAAACATCCATGAGCGGTCGAGCGGTTGGGCTGGGAGTGCTGATCGCGATCCTGTTGACGAGTCTGGCGTGGGCCGTTCAGGAACCCGGCAAGCGGGCCGATTTCATCCCCGCGTCGGTCCAATGGCTTCTGGGACACGACGGTTTGCAGCCGACGGGTGTTGTCGGCCCCGCCCCGAAGGCGTTTCAGGAGCGGCACGGCGCGGCCTGGACGCTGCGGCGCGATTTCGCCCTGGGCGAACCGTGGCGCTTGTGGGGCAGCGGCATCGCGGTCGATGGCGCGGCGATGACGAACGACGCGGCCGCCGCCCAGGTCGCCGAGCGGTTTTGGCAAGACCATCCGGAACTGCTGCCGGAACGCTTCGACATGGAACAGTTGCAGCCGTGGTCGAATACGCTGTCGGCCGGCGTGCGTTACGTGAGTTTCCGGCAGGCGATCGACGGCGTGCCGATTCTGGGCGGCCGGGCGTTCGTCGCCATCAAATACGGCCGGCTCGTCATGGCCGGGGCGCGGCTGTTCGAAGCGACGGCGAACGCCGCCGCCGCGTCGATTGAAACCAAAGCGGCGCGGCGCATCGCCCGGCAAGCGATGGAGGCGCGCGGCCTCAAGGCCAAGGATACGGCGGCCGAACTGACTTTCCTGCCGTTTGACGAGAACAAGCGGACGCGCCTCGTTCTGGCCTACGTCGTGGGGCTGGACGCGCGACCGCAAGGCCGCTGGACGGCCTATGTCGATGCCGTCAAAGGGACGCTGCTCGCCCTACGCGACGAACGCGTTTTCTTCAACGGCCAGATCGCACTGGCGCTGCACGAGCGCAATCCGGCGGGTCCGAGCGTTCAGCGGCCGGCGTCGCTCTTACGCTTGACGGCCAACAGCCAGAGTTTGCTGACGGACGCCGTCGGCGGCTTCAGCGTTTCGGGAAGCTCGGCCGATCTGTCGTTGCAGATCCAGGGCGCTTATACGAGCATCGACAACGAAGCCGGCGCGGAATTGACGGCGAGCGCCACGCTGGAGAACAGCGGCGCGTACGTCTGGGAATCCGGCGAGGAGTATGGCCAGGCGCAACTGGCCGCCTATCGCTTCGTGGCCGACGTGCGCGAGCACGCCCAAAGTTTTGCCCCCGACCTCGACTGGCTGACCGACTCGCTCACCGTCAACGTCAATTATGACGAGACCTGCAACGCCTGGTTCGACGGCGAACTGACCTTCCTGAAGAAAGGCCGCAGCCCGGGCGGCGGCACCTGCAACAACACGGCGATGCTGGCCGACGTGGTCTACCACGAATTCGGCCACGGCTTCCATTACTACAGCATCGTTCCCGGCGTGGGCGATTTCGACGAGGCGGTAAGCGAAGGACTCGCCGATTACATGTCTTCCTCGCTCACCGGCGACCGCTACCTGGCCCCCTATTTCATGACCACCGGCGGCGCGTTGCGCGACATCGAACCGGACAAGGTCTGGCCCGCCGACCAGAACGAAGACCCCCACCTCACGGGCCTGATCGTCGGCGGCGCGCTGTGGGATCTGCGAAAACTGCTGATTTCCGAACTCGGCGAAACGGAGGGCGCGCGGACGACCGACCTGATTTTCGCCGGCGCGGCGCGCACGACCGATACGGTGCCGTCGCTCTATGAAGCGGCGCTTCTGGCCGACGACGATGACGGCAATCTGGACAACGGCACGCCCCACGTCTGCGCGATCGATCTGGCGTTCGGCCTGCACGGCCTCGTCGCCAACGCGGCGGGCGGCCTGAGCATCGTCCATACGCCGCCGGCGCGGCTCGACGCGGGCGCGCCCGTGCGGCTTACGGCGCGCATCGGCGCGGCGCACCCGCAATGCGGCGCGACGGAAGCGGGCGACGTGCGGCTCGTCTACAGCACGAACGAGGGCCGGTTGTGGCAGAACAAGCCGATGGCCCTCGAAGCAGCGGACGAATTCGCCGCCGAGCTTTCCGGGCTGGCCGCCGGGCAGCGGCTGCTTTACCGCATCGAGGTCGGCGCGACGGACGAGGGCGCGCTCATCGTCCGCCCCGCCAATCTGGCGGAGCCGTATTACATGGTTTACGTCGGCGCGCTGGAGCCGATCGCCTGCGACGACTTCGAAACCCGCGACAACGACTGGACCCACGAACTGCTGAGCGGCGAAGACCAGGAAGGCGCGGACGATTGGCAATGGGGCGCGTCGGGCGGGCTCGGCGGCGATCCCGCCCGGGCCTACAGCGGTTCGAAGGTCTGGGGCAACGATCTCTCCCCCGAGGACAACTGGAACGGCCTCTATCAATCCGAAAAAACGAATACGCTTAAAAGCCCCAGCTACGACTTGAGCGCCTACGACCAGGTGCGGCTGCAGTTCCGCCGCTGGCTCAATGTCGAGGACGCGTCGTACGACAAGGCGCGGATTTACGTCAACGATGAACGGGCGTGGGAGAACCGGCCCGGCGCGGGCGAGGAACACCACACCGACCGCGAGTGGGTCCTCTTCGACCTCGACATCAGCGAATGGGCGGCCGCGCAGAGCGCCGTGCAGATCCGCTTCGAAATCGAGAGCGACCAGGGGCTGGAATTCGGCGGCTGGACGATCGACGACTTCTGCCTCTACACCACGACCGACGAACCGCCCGACGGCGACGTTCCCGACGGAGACGTCCCCGATGGCGACGCGGCCGATGGCGATGTCGAAGACAGCGACGGCGATGCATCCGATGGCGATGTCGAAGACGGCGACAACGATGCATCCGATGGCGATGTGGATGGCGATATGGTGGACGGCGACCTGTCGGACGGCGATGACACGCCCTTGCCCGACGGCGATTTTGTGCCGGCCGATGGGGATATCCCCGACGGCGACGGATCGATCGACGGCGGCGACCTTCCCGACGGTCCGGACGACGGCAGCGACGGCGACGATGGCGCGCCCGGCTCGGGCGGCGGCGGATGCCAGACGGCCTCTCCCGCCACGCCTCTGCTGATGCTGGGATTGCTGGTATTGGTCGCTTGGCGGCGGCGCGCTCTGAAAGCCGGCGTAAAAACTTAGCGGATCTTTTCGTCCAGTCCGAAAGCCTGCGTCAGTTCGGCGAGGCGCGTCTTGCCCAGTCCTTCGGGAACGACGCCCGCCGCAAGGCATTTCAAGAGCACGGCGGCGGCCTTGTTCGCCACGTCCAGCCGGTCGAAGGCCTCGGCGGGATCGCGGCCGACGGCCAGCGCACCGTGCATTTCCCAGAGCAGGACGGCGTGGCCGCGTTCGAGCGCGGCGAGGCTGCGTTGCGCCAGCATCTCCGTGCCGGTCAGCGCGTAGGGCACGAGGCCCACGCCGCGCGGCAGAAAGATTTTCACTTCCGGCAGCATGCCCCACAAGGCGTCATCCAGCGCCGCTTCGTCTTTGTAAGCCGGCAGGTGCGACAGGGCGATCAACTCCGTCGGGTGGGCGTGCAGAACGGTCCGTTCGGCGCGGGCCGTCTCGCGCAGATGCGCCTGCATCGCCAGATGCGAGGGAAGCTCCGAGGTCGGCCGGAAGCCCGGCGACTCGCCTCCCCAGAGGCGCGCCCACCGGTCGCCGGCGGCGTCCAGCGAGAGAACGACGCCGTGCGCCTCGGGTTGGCGGGCGAAGTCGCGAAAGCGCCGGCCGGAGCCGGTGACGAGAAACGAGCGTCCCGCGAGCGAAGGGTAGGCGCGCGGCAGCGGCGTCCAGTCGGCGCCGGCCGACGCGACGCCGCCCACGGCGTCGGTCACATCCAGCGACAGATTGCCGCCGCTCGCCTCGGCCCAGCCTTTTTCCCAGAGAAAGGTCGCTACGCGACGCGCTTCGGCGAGGACATCGGTCAATTTCGGGAAACGCTCCATCTCCAGGCTCACGACGCCCTCCTTGGGAAAAATGTTCGGTTCCATTTGGACTCTAGGGCCGCTCTCAGGCGAATGCAAGCGAGACATGGTTTTTGACGAATGATCGGCTCGGAAACGGCGAGCCTCATTTTACAGTCGGGTCAATGGGCTGTTTTGATTGTTGCTTTTTGGCGAAGCTTCGACTATCGTCGCCGCGACTGAACAGGGGTGTCAGCGAGTCGATTGCGAAATAGCAAGGTGGAAACGATGACCGTGATCGTAACGGGCGCGGCGGGGCATGTGGGCAACAGCTTGGTGCGGCTTCTGTTGGAACGGGGGGAATCCGTCCGCGCCATGGTGCACCAGGATCGCCGGGCGCTTGACGAGTTGGACGTGGAGTGCGTGTCGGCCGATGTTACCGACGTCGAGTCGCTGAAAGCGGCCTTCGTCGGTTGCGACATCGTGTATCATGCGGCGGCTTTCATTTCGATCTGGGGTTCGCGCGACGCCGCGCATCTCAGGAAAGTGAACATCGAGGGGACTGCAAACGTCCTCACCGCCTGCAAGGCCGCCGGGGTGCGTCGCCTGGCGCACGTCAGTTCGATTCACGCCCTGTCGCCCTACCCGGAAGCGGAAACGATCGACGAGACGCGCGAGGCGTCGCTGTCGGCCAAGTTTCCCCATTACGACCGCAGCAAGGCCGAGTCGGAGCGGCTGGCGTTCGACGCCGCGAAAGGCGGCCTGGAAGTGGTGGTCATCATCCCCACGGCGGTCATCGGGCCGCACGACTACAAGCCTTCGCTTCAGGGCCGGATGCTGATGGACTATTACAACCACCGCCTTCCGACGCTGGTGGATGGAGGTTACAACTGGGTGGACGTGCGCGACGTGGCCGAGGGCATGCGCCTGGCCGCCGAGCGCGGCCGCTCGGGAGAACGCTACATCCTGGGCGGCGTGTGGGCGTCGTTCAGCGATCTGGCGGCGCTGATCAACACCGTTCCCGGCGCGCGCGCGCCGCGCCTGGTGGCGCCTCATTGGATGGCCTATCTCGGCGTGCCTTTCGCCGCGCTTCAAGGCTGGCTGACCGGCAAACGGCCGCTCTTGACGTCCGACGCCGTGAAAGTGGTGCGTCTGCATCGTCACATTTCGACGGCCAAGGCCGAGCGCGAACTCGGCTACGTCCATCGCCCCCTCGCCGAGACGGTCGCCGACGCCTATGCGTGGTTCGATAAGCACGGCCTGCTGAACGGAAAGGCCCAATGACGGAAAGCTCGCTTTACAATTTCGTCCTTATCGCCTGGGTGGCGGCGGCGGCGTTGACTATTCCTTACCTGCTGTTTGTCGCCGCGCCGTACGGCCGGCACGCGCGCCCCGGCTGGGGGCCGACGATCGACAACCGTCTCGGCTGGATTCTCATGGAGCTTCCCTCGCCGCTTCTGGTGACGGCGCTTTTCTTCGTCGGACCGCACAACGGCGGGGCCGCCGCTGTTTTCCTCGGTCTATGGTTGTTTCATTATCTGCATCGTTCCCTGATCTTTCCGCTGCGCATCCGCTCCGGGAAAAAGGCGATGCCCGCGGCCATCATGGGCAGCGCGATCTTCTTCAATCTGATTAATGCCTCCATGCAGGGCCAATGGCTGTTCAACCTCTCGGGGGGATACGCCGCCGCCTGGCTTCTCGACTGGCGATTTCTGGCCGGTGCGGCGATTTTTTTCGTCGGTTTCGCCATCAATTACCACTCCGACGGAATATTGCGGAACCTCCGCCGCCCCGGCGAATCGGGCTATCGCATCCCCCAAGGCGGATTGTTTCGCTATGTGACTTGTCCCAATTATCTGGGCGAGGTCATCGAATGGTGCGGTTGGGCGCTGGCCACCTGGTCGCTGGCCGGAGCGGCGTTTGCTTTTTGGACGATCGCCAATCTCATTCCCCGCGCCCTGGCCCACCATCGCTGGTATCACAAAAAATTTTCCGACTACCCCGCCGCGCGCAAAGCCGTCATTCCGGGTTTGCTGTAATCGGCGATTTCCGACGCCTCGTAAAAGCCCTTTAGACACGCGTGTCAGGTAAAAATCCAATTTCCACATTCTGGGAAATGGAAAAGATCGAAAGATTATGCTAAACTGCTAAACCAAGGGAGCATGGTGATGCGGCGGGACGGGGCGATCATGCAATAAAGGGGTTGCTTCGCTGCGCCGTCGCCGAGGCTAGCGCTCAAGAGAATACGCAGCCGGAGAAAGGTCGGGCGAGGCGTTGCGGTTGTGAATCTCGTCCTGCCGTGCAACATCACAACGAGGTGAGCGATGGCCGATGCTGAAGGAGCCGAGCGAGCAGGAGCGAACGAAGCGACGCGAAGAAAAGTAGAAACCAGCTTGGCGAAATCGGAAGCGGAAGCTCAGCGTCTGAACGTCGGCAAAGGGGAGGTCTTGCCTTCCGTGGCGCCGCATCTCGAATCCGTTCACCGCGCCGCCGCCGACAACCGGCCCGAGGACCTGCAGCGGGCTTTTCGCGAAACCGAGGAAGAAACCGAACGACTCAGAACCGAGAACCGCGCCATCCTCGCCGAGCAGAACCGGCTTCTGGAGGAAGAACGGCTCAAGGTCATCCTGCAACTTTCCGGCACCGTCGCCCACGACCTCAACCAGCCGCTTACGGCGATCGTCGGCTATACCGGCCTGCTCAAACTGGAGCAGACGCTCTCGCCGGAAAACCAGCATATTCTGGATCAGATCGAGCAGAGCGCTCGGCGCATCAAGGACATTATCGAAAAAATCCAGCGCGCGGCGCTGGTCGATCCCCAGCCCTACAAGGCCGGCGCGGTCACCGTCCGTTTCACGCGGCTGCACCGCATCCTGCTTTTGGAAGACGAAAGCAAATGGCTGCACAAGTTCGTGCGGCTGCTGGAGCCCTATCGGGAATACCTGCATTTCGATTTCGCCTCCACCTGCGACGAGGCCGAGCGGCGGCTGAAGGAGCAGGACTACGATCTGGTCATCGCCGATTATCAGGTCGGCGACAGCACGTCGCTCGACTTTATCGGCCGGCCGACCTTGCCCATCGATCGTCCGCCGTTCATCATGGTCACCGGCAAGGGAGACGAAAAGCTCGCCGTTCAGGCCGTGCGCAACGGTTTCTACGATTATCTGCCGAAGGTCGATCTCGACCGCGAGGCGCTGGTGAAGGCGATCTGGTCCACCGTCGAACGCTCCCGGCTGGAAAAGGAGCTGCAGTCGGCTCGCGCGAGAATCGCCGAGATGGCCACGGCCGACGGTCTCACGGGGCTCCATAATCGTCGTTATCTCATGGAGCGCTTCGAGGCGGAACTGGCGCGGGTCATCCGTTATGAGCATTCGCTCGGCGTCTGCATGGTCGATGTCGATCATTTCAAGGGCATCAACGATCGCTACGGCCACGCCATGGGCGACCGCGTTCTGCAGCATCTCGCCGGCTGCCTCCGCAAGCTGCTGCGCAAAAGCGACATCTGCGGGCGTTACGGGGGCGAGGAGTTTCTGGTGCTTCTGCCGAACACCGATCTGGCGAACGCCAGGCGTTTCGCCGAGCGGCTTCGCAAAAAAGTCGCCGACGACAAGCTGAGTCTGCCGGGGCTGACCATTCCCCTGACCGTCAGCGTCGGCGTGGCGGCCTGGAAAAAAGGCCTGGGCGGCGCGGAGCTGCTTCGCCTGGCGGACGAGGCGCTTTACCGCGCCAAGAACGAGGGGCGGGACCGGGTCTGCATCGCGGAGGAGCAAGGCTAGAGAAAAAACGTCGCCGACGGAAGCGGTCTCGCTCTCAAAAGCTTCGATCCCATCCAGCGGAAAGATTTCCTTATGAAGAAGCGGACATCTTTGACCGACGCCTTCGCGGTCCTCGATAATTTGAACGACGGCGTGATCGTCGCCGACGAAAACGCCCGCATCACCTTTTTCAGCCGGCAGGCCGAACGGCTGTTGCTGCGCCCCGCCGAGGAAGCGGTCGGGAGCCCGCTGGAGGAAATCGTTCGCTTCGCTCCGGGTTTCCCTTCCCACGCGGAGATTCGCCGCACGGTGGAGTCCTCCGGTTTGTGGGAAGGCGACGTCCAGGCGATGACGGCGCACGACGCGCCGGTGTGGCTGGCATGGTCGATGAGCCTTTTCGTCTGGGGTCCGGAAGGACCGGACGGATTTCTGGCGATCGCCCGCGACATCAGCCAGCGCAAACTCGCCTTGGGGGCGCTGGCCGCCGCCGAGGAAAGATACCGCGCGGTCGTCGAGACCGTTCCGGACTCGTTGCTGGTGCACGATCGGGAAGGCCGCATCCATTTTGTCAATCGGGTGCGTCCAGGCTTCACGAACCTGAGCACGGAGCAGTTCTTGCAGCGGTCCCTGTGGGAATTCGGCAAAGGCCCCGTGGTTGAGGTCTACCGGGAGGCGATGGAGCGGACGCTCGCTTCGGGGGAAATGGGCCAGCTGGAGGTGACGGACATCTACGGCCGCGTATTCGAGGCGCGTCTGGCGCCTTTCCGGGAAGCGGACGACCACGAGCGCGTTTTGCTGGTGCTGCGCGACATTACGGCCGCCAGACGCGCCGAGGAGCTCGAACGCCGTCGCGTCGAAAACATCGCCGTGCTCGGCGAGACGGCGATGCGCTTCGTTACGCTGCAGCCGGACGAGAACGTATTCCGTCTGATCGCCGAGCAGGCCAGGCGGCTCGTCGGCGACGCGATCGTCGCCGTCAGCGAATACCTCGCCGGCAAGGACTGCCTTGTCTGCCGCGCCCTGGTCGGCCTTGGGGCGGAAGAGATCGAAGCGTTGACGCTGCTTGGCGGCCACCCCGAAGGCAAGGAATTTCCCGTGGGGGACCAGCGCATTCGCGCCGAGCTGGCGAGCGGAGTTTTCGTTCGCCTTCCCGGCGGCCTCAACGAACTCGGGCTCGGCGAGATCCCGGCGGCGACGAGCGTGTCGTTGGAAGATCTCGCCGGAATCAAGGAAGTCTGCGTCGTCGGCCTCGCCAGTCACGGCTGGATCTTAGGCGACATTGCGCTGATGCGGCGGGAGAAGACCCCGCTGGACGCGGCGGTGGTGGAGATGTTCGCGCGCCAGGCGGCGATCGTGCTGCAACGCCGAATGGCGGAGATGGAACGCGCCCAGCTGGAAAAGCAGCTTTTGCAGTCCCAGAAGATGGAAGCCATCGGCTTGCTGGCCGGCGGCATCGCCCATGACTTCAACAATCTCATCACCGGCATCGTCGGCAATCTGTCGCTGATGATGATGGACATGGACGAGACCGACCCGTCGCGGGAAACGCTCACGGAAGTCCAGGCCGCCGCGCAGCGCGCCGCCGATCTGACCCGGCAGCTTCTCGCCTTCAGCCGGCGGCAGACGCTTCTGCCGAAGCCGACCAACCTCAACGACGTCGTCGGCAACCTGCAGCGCATGCTTGTCCGTCTGATCGGCGAGGACGTGGCGCTGGCCGTCGATCTGTGGCCGGAGGTGGAACTGACGATGGCCGATCCGGGCCAGATCGAGCAGGTGATCGTCAACCTTGCCGTCAACGCGCGCGACGCCATGCCCGAGGGCGGCCGTCTGACCATCGCCACCGCGCCCATCGACATCGACGAAACGTTCTGTCAGCGTCATCCGCCGCTGATTCCCGGTCGCCACGTCACGTGCACGGTGCGCGACACCGGCTGCGGCATGGACGCCGAGACGATGGCGCATGTTTTCGAGCCGTTTTTCACCACCAAACCGAAAGGGAGAGGCACGGGCCTGGGCCTGTCCACGGCGTACGGAATCATCCGCCAGCACCAGGGCGCAATCGATGTGCAGTCGCGGCCGGGCGAAGGCGCGACATTCACGGTTTACCTCCCTGTCGTTTCCGAGAGTCTCCCCCGGCGGGACGCGGCGCCGGCGTCGGCCGCGTCGGGGCCGATGCAAACCGGGAAGGAGACGATCCTTGTCGTCGAGGATGACGACATCGTTCGCGAGTTGAACGTCCGCACCCTGAAAAGGCTGGGCTACCGCATTCTCTCCGCCGCCGACGGGCCGAGCGCTCTGGCGTTGGTCCATCGCCATTCGGGAGTGATTCAGCTTTTGCTGACCGATGTGGTGATGCCGGAAATGAACGGGCGGGAGCTGGCGGCCGAACTCGTGAAGCTTCGGCCCGACATCCGCGTCCTCTACACGTCCGGATACGCGGACAACGTCATCACCCGCCATGGCGGCCTGGGCGAGGACGTGCATTTTCTGCACAAGCCCTACACGCCCGGCATCCTGGCCGGCGCGGTGCGCGCGGCGCTGGAGGCGCCCGTCCCTTCGCGAGTCGAGTGATTCCGGACGGCCTTCAAGAACAATCCTATGTCGTCGGAATCGCCGCCTGCCCTGGCGGTTTTCCCTCGGCAAGCAGGCGATGCGGCGCGCGACCGGATGGCCGGTCGCCCGCCTGTCCACCGCTCCTTTTTCGATTCCGAACCGCCGCCTCAAAACCGCGCTTGACAGAGTTGTCCCCGTGTGATACTTAGGAAACTGTATTTGTTCTTTTGGTTTCCTTCGTACTCATAAGGGAACGGATCGGCGGGCGAGGCGGGCGATGAAAACGAGTCCTATCGGAAGACCGGCAAGGGCGCTTTTGATCCTGGCGGCGCTGGCGGCGTGGAGCGCCTGGCCGCCGGCGGCGCTGGGCGGCGAGGCGCTGACGCTCGCCGACTGCCTGAAGCTGGCGGTCGAGCGGAACACGCGTATGCAGGCGGCGGACCTGAACGTCGCCGTGCGGGACAGCGAGGCCGACAGCGTGCGCGGCCGTTTTCTGCCGCTGTTCAAGGCGGAAGCCAATCTGCTCGGTTGGGACAGCGATCTGTCGTTCGCCGTCGCGCCGCCGGAGGTCCCCGGCCTGCCCGCCGGTCAGATCCAGACCGAGCCGGTGAAGATCCGCGACCAGTTGACCTACGGCTTCACGGCCAGCGCCGCCCAGCCGCTGGTCGGCCTGTATCGCATCTACTCGTCCTACCGCGCCCAGACCGCCTCCCGCGATTCCGCCCGCCTCGACCGGTCGGCCCTGCGCCGCCGGCTGGAACTCGACGTCGTCGGCGCCTATCTCGGCCTGCTCTCCGCAGAACGCATGGCCGACACCGCCTCGGCGGGCGTCAGGCAAGCGGAGGCTTATGAAGCGCAGACGAGGCGCTACCTCGAAAACGAGATGGTGGAGAAGAACGCGCTCTTGAAAATCCAGGTTCAGAAGGCCGAACTGGAGAAAGCCAGAGCCGACGCCGAGCAGACGGCGGCGCTGCTGCGCGCCACGCTCAACACGCTCGTCGGACGGCCGGTCGAGGCGCCGCTGGAGCCGTCCGAGGACGGAATGACGTCGATTGCGCCCGCCGAACCGGCCGCCGATGCGTCGAACGCGCTGGCGGCCCGGCCGGACGTGGCCGCGCTGCGCCTTCAGGCGCAAGCAGCCGAATCGGCCAGAAAAGCAGCCCTGGGTGCGATGCTGCCGGATCTGAACGCCGTGGCGCAATACGATTACAAAGGCGGCTTCGGCCCGATGCAGCCCGAGCACGCCGTTTACGGCGGCCTCGTGTTTTCCTGGCCGGTCTGGGAATGGGGCGCGACGTACTACCAGTTGCAGGCCGCCGAACGGCGCGAGCAGTTGGCGCGCACGGCGGTCAAGCAGGTCGAGGAAGCGGCGCGGCTGGAGATCGAAGCCAGGCGCGTCGAACTCGCCAAAGCCCGCAAAGCCCAGGAACTGACGCGCCTGCAAGTGGAGTATGCGCGCGAAAACCTGCGCCTGGAGCAGAACCGCTACGAGGCCCGCGAGACGACGACGGTCGATCTGCTGCAGGCGCAGACGACGCTCTTGAAAGTCGAAAACGACGCCATCCTCGCCGACATGGCGGCGCGCGCCGCCGGCTTCGCGCTGGAGGTGGCGCTGGGCCGGGATCTGCTCGCGGCGGCGGGCGAAAAGGAAAATCCGTGAGGAGGAAGTTGTGACGCGAGAACGAAAAACAAGGCCGGACAGCCCGAGCGAGCGCGACGAGGCGGTGCGCCGGTTGATCCTCGACACGGGCTTCGACCGCTTCCGCCGTTTCGGCACGCGGCGCATCACGATGGACGAGCTGGCGCGCGAACTGCGTTTGAGCAAGAAAACGATTTACCGCCACTTCCCCACCAAGGAAGCGCTGGTTCGCGCCTGCATGGACCGCATCGCCGGCACGATACAACAAGAAATCCTGACGACGCTCGGCGGCGATCAAAAGGCGGCGGAAAAGCTGCGGCGCATTCAAGCGAGTTTCGCCAAGCTCGGGCCGCTGATCACCTCGGAGTTCGTCACCGATCTGAAGCTGGAATTCCCGCACCTGTGGGAGGAGATCGACCGGCGGCGACGGTACATCATCGAGCACATGGCCGATTTGATCATCCAGGCGCGGGAGGACGGCGAGATCTGGCAAACCATCCACCCCCGGGTGGCCGTGCGCATGCACTTCGCCTTCTTGCAGCACGTCATGCACCCGGACGCCTTCGCCCTGGGCGAGTTCACGCCCGCCGAGGCGGTGGAAACGATGTTGACGCTGCTGCACAAGGGCATGTACGTCGGCTCGCCGTCCGCGCCGGGCGGCGGCGTTCCGGAAAAACCTTCGCGAAGCGGAAAACGCGACGGCGCCCGGCGCCGCGCGCAGTCGGAGAAGAAGTCATGAAAAAAGCCATTGTCCTGATCGTGTTGCTGGCGGCCTTGAGCGTGTACGTCTACTTCACCAATATTGTCCCCGCGCGGGCCTACGACCCGACGGTGCGCGGCTCGGGGACGATCGAGGCGACGGACGTCGTCATCGCGCCGAAGCTCGCGGCGCGCATCCGCGAAATCAAGGTCGATGAAGGCGACGTCGTGACCGCCGGTCAGACGCTCGCCGTCCTCGACTGCGCCGAGATCGAGGCGCGCCGCGCCCAGGCCGAGGCGCAAGTGGCGCAGGCCCGGGCGGCGCAAGCCCAGGCGCAGGCCGCTTTGAAGCAGGCGCGGGCGCAGAAGGAGCCGCTCATCGCCCAGCGCGACCAGGCCAGGCGCGACTTCGAGCGCGCCAAGCGGCTCTTCGACTCCGCCAGCCTGCCGCAAAATCAATACGAAAAGGCCGAAGCCGTCTTGACGACGCTGAACCAGCAGGTGGCGGCGGCCAGCCAGGCCGCGGGCGTGGCCGAGCAGGCCGTCGGCGTCGCCGGATCGCAGATCGATCTGGCCGAGTCGGCCGTGCGGGTGATCGACGCCACGCTCGTCGAATGCACGCTGCGCGCGCCGATCGCCGGACGGGTGTCCTTGCGCAGCTACGAGCCGGGCGAACTGGCCCTGCCCGGCGCGGCGCTTCTGAAAATCCAGACTTTGGACGAGGTCCACACCTGGGTCTACGTTCCCAACGAAGAGATCGGCCGCGTGCGGCTGGGCCAGAAAGTGAAGCTTGCGGCGGACACTTACCCCGACCAGGAGTTCGTAGGCGGCGTGGCGCGCATTCGCGAGGAGGCGGAGTTCACGCCGAAGTCGATCCAGACGAAGGAGGACCGGACGCGGCTCGTCTACGGCGTGAAGATCGCCGTGCCCAATCCGGACGGCAAACTCATGGCCGGCATGCCGGTGGAGGCCGAGTGGATGGAGGAGACGAAGTGACGGAGCCCGTTCTCCAGGCCGACGGCCTCGTGAAGCGCTTCGGCGAAGCGACGGCCGTAGATCGCCTCTCGCTCGCCGTGGCGGAAGGGGAGGTGTTCGGGCTGGTCGGCCCCGACGGCGCGGGCAAGACGACGACGTTGCGCATGCTCTGCGGGCTGACCCTGCCGGACGCGGGAACGGTGCGGCTGCTCGGTTTGCCCATGCCCGAAAGCCGCCGTAAGGCGCGGGCGCGGATGGGTTACATGCCCCAGCAGTACAGCCTCTACGGCGACCTGTCGGTCCAGGAAAACCTGCGCTTTTTCGCCGGCATGTACGGCGTGCCGAAGGCGACGCTCATCGAGCGGGAAAAACGGCTATTGGGAATCGCCCGCCTCGACCGCTTCCGCGACCGCCCGGCGCGGGCGCTCTCCGGCGGCATGTACAAGAAGCTGGCGCTCGCCTGCGCGCTGGCGCACAGTCCGCGCCTTTTGCTTCTGGACGAGCCGACCAACGGCGTCGATCCCATCAGCCGCCGCGAACTCTGGGCCTTTCTCTACGAACTGGTCGGCGAAGGCGTTTCCGTGCTCGTCAGCACGCCCTATATGGACGAAGCCGAGCGCTGCGGGCGCGTCGGGCTGCTGCTCGACGGCCGGCTCGTCGCCGTCGATCGTCCGGCGGCGCTCAAGGCCGGTTTCGCCGAAACCGTTTTCGAGTTGGACACCGCGCCGCTTTACGAGCGATCGATCCTGATCGAGTCGCACCCCGACGTGCGCGACGTCTACCTCGTGGGCCGCAAGGCGCACGTGGTAACGGCGCGCGGACAGGAGTTCGCTTCGGATTTGTCGGCGTTGTTTGCGACAGCCGGCTATGAAATCCGCCGCCTCGACGTCGTCGCGCCGTCGTTCGAGGACGTCTTTCTGCGGCTCACGGCGAGCGGCGGCGGCGCGCCGGGAGGCGAGGCATGACCGTCGCCGCGCCTAATGGCCGCGTGATCGAAGTGGAGGGCTTGAGCCGCCGCTTCGGCGATTTCATGGCCGTGGACGGCATCTCGTTTCATGTCGAACGGGGCGAGGTGTTCGGCTTTCTGGGCGCGAACGGCGCGGGCAAATCGACGACGATCCGCATTCTTTGCGGGCTTTTGGCCCCGACCGGCGGCAAAGGCCACGTGCTCGGCTTCGACATCATGGGCGAATCGGAGAAGATCAAGCCCCGCGTCGGCTATATGTCGCAGAAATTCTCGCTTTATCCCGACCTCACCGTGTCGGAGAATCTCGATTTCTTCGGCGGCGTCTACGGCGTGACGGCGAAGAAACTGGCCCTGCGCAAACACTGGGCGATTGAGATGGCGGGGCTCGCCGGCCGCGAACGGACGACGACGAGCAACCTCTCCGGCGGCTGGAAGCAGCGGCTGGCGCTGGGCGCGGCGCTTCTGCACGAGCCGGACATGGTGTTTCTCGACGAGCCCACCGCCGGCGTCGCGCCCGCCGCCCGTCGCGCCTTCTGGGATCTGATTCGCCGGCTGGCCGAGGGCGGCACGACCGTCTTCGTCACCACGCACTACATGGACGAAGTGGAGCACTGCGACCGCATCGCGCTGATGAGCCGCGGCAAGATCGTCGCTTTGGACACGCCGGCGGCGCTGAAGCGCGATGCGCTGGGCGGTTCGCTCGTCCATTTCGAATCCGATCGGCCGCTTGCCCGCGTGCGTGAAGCGCTGGCCGGTTGCGAGGCGGTGCTCGACGTCCAGCCTTTCGGACTGGCCTTCCATGCCGTCGTGGCGGGAAACGGGGGAGGAGCGGAAAAGCTTGAGCGGATCGCCGCCGAACGCGGTTTGACCATCATCGACGCACACGCCATCGAGCCTTCCCTGGAGGACGTCTTCATCGCCGTCATCGGCCGGGAGGAGCGCTGATGCTGCGCCGCATCCTGCTCATCGCCCTCAAGGAGTCGCGCCACATCGTCCGCGACTTTCGCACCGTCTGGCTGGCGCTCGGCATCCCGCTCATCATGCTCCTCTTGTTCGGCTACGCGCTCACCATGGACGTGCAGGACATCCCGATCGCCGTCGTCGATTACGACCGCACGCCCGAGTCGCGGGAGCTTATAAGCGCCTTCGAGCGGACGCGGCTGTTCTCCGTGGGGACTCGCCTCGAAAGCGAGAATGCGCTGCTGACCGCCTTCCGCCGCGCCGAGATCAAGGCGGCGATCGTCATCGGCCGGGGGTACGCCCGCGCCATGGCGCGCGGCGAACGGGCCGAGGCGCAACTCATCGTCGATGGCACGGACGCCAACATCGCGGGCATCGCCTTCGGCTACGCGGCGGCCGTCGAGCAGGCGCTGAGTTTGAAACTGCTCAAGGACACGCTGGATCGCGCCGGCCTCGGCGGCGGAGCGGGTGGAGCGATGCCCGTGACGGTGAGCGTCCGCAACTGGTTCAACCCGACGCTCAAATCGCAGTGGTACATGGTGCCGGGCCTGGTGGCGCTCTTGATGGCGATGATGACGGCGATCCTCATGGCGCTGACCGTCGCCCGCGAGTGGGAGCAGGGGACGATGGAGCAGCTTCTGGTGACGCCCGTGCGCGGCGTGGAGATCGTCGTCGGCAAGCTGATCCCTTATTTCGTCATCGGCCTGATGCAGCTCGCGCTCATCGCCTCCTCCGGCATCCTGCTGTTCAAGGTGCCCTTGGAAGGGAGCATCGGGCTCTTGGTGCTGTTGTCGAGCGTCTTTCTCATCGGCGGACTCGCCTGGGGATTGCTCATCTCGATTATCGCCCGCCAGCAGCAGGTGGCGATGATAATGGCGGTGATGACTTCCATGCTGCCGGCGCTTTTGCTTTCCGGTTTCATGACGCCGATCGCCTCCATGCCGCGGCTCGTGCAGCTGCTCACCTACATTTTCCCGGCGCGCTACTTCCTCGTCATCCTGCGCGGCCTGTTTTTGAAGGATCTGCCGCTGGCGGCGGTGTGGCCGGAATCGGCCGCGCTCCTGGTCTACGCCACGCTGGTCTTGGCGCTCTGCACGGCGCGCTTCAAGACGGAGGTCGCCTGATGTTGCGCGTCCTCGCCCGCATCATGAAAAAGGAATTCATCCAGACGTTGCGCGACAAACGCATGGTGGCCATCCTGATGATCGCCCCCGTCTTCCAGACGCTGATATTCGGTTTCGCCATCAACCTCGATCTCACCGCCCAGCCGGTGGTTGTAGCCGACCTCGACCGCTCGCCGGAATCCCGAGAACTGCTCGAGGCGATCGCCGCCACCGACGGCTTCCGCTTTGTGGCGCACGTCGATTCCGCCGACGAAGCGGAGCGGATGGTCGTGCTGGGCCGGGCCGTGCTGGCGCTGTTGATTCCCGAGGGTTTCGCCCGCGACAAGGCGCGCGGCGGCGCCCAGGCGATGGTCGTGCTCGACGGCTCCGACTCCAACACGGCGCTGCGGGCCGGCCAGGAGATATCGCAGATTCTCGTCGCCAAGGTTTACGCCGAGGTGCGCGGCGACCTCTCCGCCGCGTTGCGCGCCAACGGCCTCGCGCCCGAGCGGTTCGCCTCGCAGATCGTCTTTGCGCCGCGGGCCTGGTTCAATCCGCGCCTGCGTTCCGCCGTCTTCTTCGTGCCGGGCGTGCTGGGGCTCGTGCTCACCGTCATCACGATGATGCTCACCTCGATGGGGCTGACGCGCGAGAAGGAGATCGGCACCTTGGAGCAGATCATGGTGACGCCCGTGCGTCCCTGGCAGCTCATCCTCGGCAAGACGATTCCCTTCGCGCTTTTGGGGCTCGTGGACATGACGTTCATCGTCAGCCTGGCGGCCATGATCTTCGACATCCCGACGATGGGCCCCTTATGGGCGCTGATGGGCGCGGCGCTGTTGTTTTTCCTGACGACGCTCGGCATGGGCCTTTTCATCTCCACCGTCTCCGCCACGCAGCAGCAGGCGATGATGAACGCCTTCTTCGTGCTGATGCCGGCGATCATGCTTTCCGGTTTCGTCTTTCCGATCGAAAACATGCCCCAGCCCGTGCAGTGGCTGACGACGGTCAATCCCCTGCGCTACTTCATCGCCATCGTGCGCGGCGTGATGGTCAAGGGCGCGTCCTTGGCCGACCTCTGGGATTCGGCGCTGAAGCTCGGGGCGATCGGGCTGGCGGTGATCTCGCTGGCCAGTCTGCGTTTCCGCAAACGATTGACGTAACCCCTCGCCGTCCGGTTCCGTAGCGGCCATTTCGATTGACGCAATGCGAAAAAAACGCTACACCGAATCACCATGGGCCATTTGAAGGCCCGCGATCGATCCGGACGAGGAAAGCGAACGCCATGACCGCCAAAAAATCCGACCCCACTCCCGCTTGCGCGTCGGCGACGCTGCTCAACGGCAAGCATGACATCGGGGCCATTGTCGATCGTCTGCACGCCTGCAACATCCGCAACGGCGCGGTGCGCAACGCGGCGCGCAAGCCCCTGCCTTCGCGCGAAGAAATTATCTCCATCGTCGAAACGCTGCGTTCGGTCGTTTTTCCGCGCTGTTTCGGGCCGCAGCACGTCGAGGCGGCCAGCCTCAAGTTTCATCTCGGCTCGATGATCGACAAGATCTACCACACGTTGAAAGAGCAGATCCATCGTGGCCTGTGCTTCGAATGCGACGGCACGCGGGAGTCTTGCACGCAATGCGAGGTTGACGCCGAGGAGGCGGCGGGGCGCTTCATCGAGCGCATCCCGGAGATCGCCGAAATGATGAACGAGGACGTGCAGGCCACGTTTGTCGGCGATCCGGCCGCGAAGAGCGTGGACGAAATCATCTTCTGCTATCCCGGCGTCACCGCCACGCTGGCCTACCGCATCGCCCACGAACTGTACGCGCTCAGTTCGCCGATCATCGCGCGCATCATCAGCGAGTACGCCCATACGCTGACCGGCATCGACATCCATCCGGGGGCGAGGATCGGCCATAAGTTCATGATCGACCACGGCACGGGCGTCGTCATCGGCGAAACGACGACGATCGGCGCCAACGTCCGCATCTATCAGGGCGTGACCCTGGGCGCGAAGAGCTTCCCGCTGGACGCCGACGGCAACCCGATCAAGGGCGTCAAGCGACACCCGGACATCCAGGACGACGTGATCATTTACTCCGGCGCGACGATCCTCGGGCCGGTGAGCATCGGCAAGGGGGCGGTGATCGGCGGCAACGTCTGGCTGACGGAAAGCGTGCCGGCGGGGACTCGCATCGTGCAGGGACGCGTCTCGAAAGAGCATTTCCTGGACGGGGCCGGCATCTGAACGACGAGAGGGGGCGGCGCTATGGCGTTCGACGTAATCCTCGAAAGCGCCTCGATATACGACGGCGCGGGCACGCAACCCATTACCAACGACATCGGCCTGCGGGGCGAGCGCATCGCCGCGATCGGCAATTTGAAACAAGCCGAGGCGGCGCAGCGCGTCGATTGCCGGGGCCTGGCCGCCTGCCCGGGTTTCGTCGATATCCATTCCCACGCCGATATGACCCTGCACCGCGAAAACCATCCCGCGCTCTTGGAGCCGCTCGTCCGCCAGGGCATCACGACCTTCGTCGGCGGCAATTGCGGCGTATCGATGGCCCCCGTCTCGCGCGAGCACCGCCGCCACCAGATGTCCTTCTACGATTTCTTCCTCGGCGAAGACCCGGAGCCGCTGGTGCGCTGGAACAGTTTCGGCGAACTGCTGGATCACTACGAGCGGCAGGGCATGGTGATGAACGCCGCCGTGCTCGCGCCGCACGGCATGCTTCGCTTGGACGCCATGGCCGACCGCGACGGCCCGCCCGCCGTTCCCGAACTCAAGCAGATGAAAGCGGCGCTGGCCGAATGCATGGAAGCCGGCGCGGTCGGGCTCTCCACGGGGCTGATGTATTTCCCGGGACTGATGTCCGACGAATGGGAACTCGCCGAACTGGCGCGCGTCGTCCACGATTACAACGGCGTCTTCACCTCGCACCTGCGCAGCTACAATTCCGACACGCTGGAAGCGGCGATCGACGAAGTGCTGCATGTCGGCCGCGAGGCCGAAGTGCCCGTGCAGATCAGCCACCTTTTCTGGATCCCGAATTACCCGCGGCCGTTCGACGACTGGTCGAAGAAGGGCGTGAAGTTCTTGAGCGCCCTCCACAAGAAACGCCCCTTCAAGATGCCGCTCGACTTCGGCATCCGTCCCATCCTGCACAAGCTCGACGGTCTCATCGCGCAGGGCGCGGCCATCGGCATCGACGCCATGCCGACTTCGGCGGGTTTCACGCACCTGATCGCCTTCTTCCCGCCCTGGTCGCTGGCCGGCGGCTGGTCCGAGATCAAAAAGCGCCTCGCCGATCCGCAGACGCGCCGCGAAATCCGCCGCTCGATCGAGGAAGGCGAACCGGTCTGGCCGCATCGGGGCCAGGACTCGTGGTCGATGAACCTGTTCAAAGTGATGGGTTGGGACTGCGCCTATATCATGAGCGTCAAGAGCAAGAAGAACGCCCACCTCATCGGGCACGGCTTCGCCGAGCTGGCCGATGAAACCGGCAAGCACCCCTTCGACGTCGCCTGCGATCTGCTGCTGGAGGAAGAAGGCCGGGTGCTGATCTTCGAGACGGCCACCTATCCCGGCGACCCGCTCATCGAGCAGTCGCTGCGCGGCACGCTGCTCGATCCCAACGTGAGCATCGTCACCGACACGATTCTGTTGGGCTTCGGCATGCCGTCGCACCTTTTTTACGACTGCTATCCGAAATTTTTAGGCGAGTACGCCCGCGAGCGCGGCGAGCTGTCGCTGACCGAGGCGATCCGCAAGTGCACGTCCCTCCCGACCCGCCAATTGCGCATTGCGTCGCGCGGAATGATTCGCGAAGGCTGGTTCGCCGATCTCGTCGTGTTTGACGAAAAGCGCATCCGCAGCCGCTCCAGCGCCGCCGATCCGGCGCACTACCCCGACGGCGTTCGTTACGTGTTCATCAACGGCCGGGCGGTCGTCGATCCGGACGGCTATCATCCGCAGCCCCTTGCCGGGCGGCTGATTCGGCGGGGCCATTGAATCCGAAGTTTTAACGAAGAAAGCAAAAAAAGCCGCCGGCCTCTGCGCCGGCGGCTTTCTCGCCTCTACCAATGAAATAAGATTTAATCCTCGGGGCCGGTCTCCTCGCCGTTTTCGTCAAGCCCCCAATCCGGTCTCGCCTCGGCCTGGGCCACGCGCCGTCCGCACAGCAGCACCTGGACCGTCGCATCGACGTCCTCGTCCGTGAGCTGCGGCACCTCGTAACCCCTCTCCTCCAATTGCTTCCTGAACGCCGCGACTTCCGCGTGCAGCGCCGGGTCGCTCTTTTTCAGCCGGTCGCGGTCGTCCTTGTTGACCGCGTAATTCAGCTTGCGCAGGATGTCGCCGTAGAGGAAATCCTCGCAAAGCTTGTTTAAGAGTTCGAGCGCTCCGGCGGGCATGGAGAAAGTGGCCAGGCGGTCGAAGAGCAGGCCCGGCTTGCCGGCCTGGTGGGCGAAGTCGCCGTAGGTGTTGATCTGCACCAATAGCAGGCAGGCCGAATGGATGTCCTGGCAGGCGGTGGAAATCTCACCCTTGGAAATGACGGTCGGCTCGCGCTTCACCCAACGATCGCGCGTTTTGTCGAACTCCACCGCGTTGAGGCCCCGGAGCCATTTCCAGGCCATCTCGATGCGCGGCGGGATGTTTTTGCGCAGGTTGCCGAGCACGCTCAGGAAGAGGATGCGCTCGGCGGCCCATTCGGGGATCTCCGCTTCGCTTTTGGGAAAGTCCTTCAACTCGACCATGTTGCGCAACACCGAAAACAGCGGATCGAGCCAGTAGAGAAGGCTGTCGGAGATGCGGCCCGAGGGATTGAGCTGCTCCTCCAGGCGGCCGGCGAGGTGGAACGCCCGCTTCAGCATCTTCTCGCGCTCGGCCTCGATGTTGTATGGGTAGGCATAGACGATCGCCAGCAGTTCGAAGTAGTCGCCTTCCTCGCGCTTGAGTTTCAAGGCGCGGGTCCACTTGCGCACGTCGGGGTAGACCCAGTACTGCTTATCCTTGAAGATCATATTGATCTTTTGAGGCGCAAGACCGATGTCGCGTGCCAGAGTGACTTGACGAAATTCTTCTTTGATCTTGGCAAGCATGTCTGGCAGGAAGTGGTAATTGAAAATGTCGAACATGGTGTTTTCCTCCCTATTACTATATCGACAAGGGACTATACTTTCATCTATATGGGTATTTCAAGTAATTTTGTTCAAAATAATACTAAATTTTGACGGATGCGTTAGATGCGCGATTTAAATAGCGAATAATACAAATGATGCAAAAAAAATGACACCAGAGGGGTCTGCTTTCCCGACGCCAACCTGGATTTTCGTTGGTTTAAAGGGTTTTGGCGACTATCGCCGGCGCGACTTGACTTCGGCGTGTTTTGGCCTGAAGATCGGCGGCGATTGTCGATTGCCGCCGCTGCAGCCTCTCAATTCGTCACTTGCGAGGTCAGATTTGATGACGCACCGAGCCATCGCCCACGCCGAGATCTGGACCGTCTCCGAGAAAAAAATCCTCGACAGACTCGATTCGCCGTTCAAGATTCAGCGATTCCTGGACGGTCTGGAATACAGCGCCGATCCGATCTACCGTTCGCCGCGCGAGGTGATGCGCGACCGCAAGGCGCACTGCGTGGATGGGTCGCTCTTCGCCGCCGCCGCGCTGGCCCGGCTTGGCTTTCCGCCGCTGATCATGGAATTGCAGGCGGTGCGGGACGACGATCATCTGATCGCGCTGTTCAAGGGTCCGCACGGACTGGGCGCGGTGGCCAAGTCGAACTTCGTCACCCTGCGTTTTCGCGAACCGGTGTTCCGCTCGCGGCGCGAACTCGTCATGTCCTATTTCGAAGGCTACTTCAACACGGTCGGCGAGAAGACGCTGCGCGCCTATTCCGTTCCGCTCGACCTGCGCCGTTTCGACCGCCTCGGCTGGCGCACGGACGCCGCCGCCGTGGACGCGATCGTGGCCCGCATCGAATCGGCGCGGCATTATCCCGTCGCGCCGAAGCGGGCCATCGACGCCTTGAGCCCCGTCGATCCGCGCTCGCTGGAAGCGGCGATGCTGGGTTCGAATCCGGCGGGTCTCTTCGATCCGACGAAAGATTCGAAAGGCTGAGCGCAAGGTCATGCCCAAACGCGGTTTCCCGTCGCCCATCGCTCCCGGCCCAATTGCGGCCTATTATGACGACGCCATCCTTTACGATTATCACCATCGCCACTATCGGCGGGACCTCGCTTTCTACGCCGCGCTGGCGCGCCAGGCCAAGGGGCCGCTTTTGGAACTCGGCTGCGGCACGGGCCGGCTCACGCTGCCCATGGCGCGCGAGGGGACGCGGATTGTCGCCGTCGATATCAATCCGAATCTTCTGGATCGGCTGCGTCGAAAATTGTCGCAGAAGACGAATGGCGATCTGGCGGAACGGATCGAAATCGTCGAGGCCGACATCGCTGCGCTGGATCTCGGCCGGCGCTTCCCGATCGTGCTGATGCCGTTCAACACGCTGATGCATTTTTACGACCCGCCGGCGATCGAGGCGGCGCTGGCGACGGCGAAGCGGCACCTCGCATCGCAGGGACGCTTCGTGTTCGACGTCCTCAATCCCGACCTGGAGTATCTGGCCGAGAGCACGGGCAAGGCGGACGGGGCGGAACGGGTCGTGCATCCGAAATACAAACGACCCTATTGGTTCTCGCCGGCCAATGTCTACGACGCGGCGGCGCAGATCAATTACGCCTATCATCGCTATCGCCGCATCGGGCGCGGACCCGGCCCCAAGGAAGAAACCGTCGTTCTCAAGCAGCGTCAATTCTTTCCCGCCGAACTGGACGCCTATATAAGCCGCGCCGGTTTCGATCTCGTCGTCAAGTACGGCGATTTCGCCGGCCGGCCGTTCTGGGGGCGGGCCGCCGTCATGATCTGCGTTTGCGCTCGCGCCGAGGAGGCAGGGGAGCCGCGATGAAAGCCGCCGGGAGCATCGTTCTTCGTCCCGGGCGGGAACGCTCGGTCCTGAACCGCCATCCCTGGCTCTTTTCGGGCGCCGTGGCGAAGGTGGAAGGCAAACCGACCCCGGGCGGCCTTGTCGCCGTGATCGACGCCGGCGGATCTCGTCTCGCGGTCGGCTTCTACAATCCGCAGAGCGACATCCGGGTTCGTCTCTGGGCCTTCGGCGCGGAGGCCGAGCGGGATTTTGAAGACGCCCTTCGCGAGCGGCTGGCGCGCGCCATCGCCTGGCGCGCCGAACGGCTCGACGCTCACGACACCGACATGGCGCGGCTCGTCAACGGCGAGGGCGACGCGCTGGGCGGCGTGATCGTCGATCATTACGCCGGCCATCTGGTCGTCGAGCCGCTGGCCTTCTATATCGAACGCCATCTCGATGTCTTCCTCGCCGCGCTGCTCGACGCAGCCCGCCCCGCCTTTCCCGTTCGTTCCGTCCGTTTCAGAGTGGAATCCGAAGCGGCGGCGCGAGAAGGCATGACGCTTGCCGATGAGGCGCGCGCCATCACGGAAGCCGCGCCGGAAACGACGCCGGCGCGCGAACTCGGCCTGACGTATCGCGTCGATCTCGCCCGCGGCCAGAAAACCGGTTTTTTCATCGACCAGCGCGACAATCGCTTTCTTGTCCGCGCCCTCGCCAAAGACCGGCGCGTGCTCAACCTCTTTGCCTATACCGGCGGCTTCACGCTCAACGCGCTGGCCGGCGGCGCGAGAGAGGTCGTCAGCGTTGACGCCAGCCAGCCGGCCTTGGATCTGCTCGACGAGAACGCCGCGCTCAATGGTTTCTCCGGCCGCGGAGGCGCGACGCACGCCGACGTAAAGAATTTTCTTCCCCAGGCGCAGGAGCGCAGCGAGCGCTTCGATCTCGTCGTCTGCGACCCGCCGCCCTTCGCGCGCAAGACAAGCCACGTCGAGCGCGCCAGCCGCGCCTACAAAGACGTCAACCGCCGCGCCATGTCGCTGCTCGACGACGGGCTGCTGCTCACCTTTTCCTGTTCGCCGTTCATTCCGAGCAAGCTTTTCCGGCAGATCGTTTTCGCCGCCGCCGTCGAAGCCGGCCGCGAAGCGGCCGTGCTGCGCGAACTCGGTCCCGGCCTCGATCATCCCGTCGGCCTCTACCATCCCGAAGGGGCGTACCTCTGCGGCTTCCTGCTGCGCGTCCACGCCTGACGTTCGGCGGAGTCCAGGTTCCGCCCGTCCTTGACGGTCTGCGGCGGTCGGCGTAATGTGGCGTCGCCTGCGTTTCTGCACGTTGCGAACGGCTGATGCGGACGCAGGTTGTGGGGTGGATCATGCAGCGGTCGCATTGCGGAAATGGCGTATCGGGTGAGATGTTGACTTTCCGTTCCAACACGAATCTCTGGTCCCTCGTCGTCGCTTTTGCCGTTCTGACGGCCTGCCTGACGGCGGCCTGCGGCGGCGAAAAGACCGAACCGGCCGTCGATGGCGACGAAGACGGAGACGGCGACGCCGACATTGATGAGACCGACCCGGACCCTGTGACCGAGCCGACGAAGCTCTTGCTCGGCTACGGCGAAGCCGATGTCTCCCCGCCCTTGGGAACGGTCCTGGGCGGTTTCGGCGCGCCGGGCGGCGTGCGCAAGATCACGGCGATTCACGACCCGCTCTTGGCCCAGGCGGCGTTGTTCGTCAACGACGCCGGCGAAGCGTTTCTGCTCATCAGCCTCGACTCGGCCGGCTACTTCTTCGAATTCGGCGACTGGGGGCCGGGCGTCCGCGAGTTGCGGCGGACGATCGCCGAACGCCTCGCCGACAAGGTGACGCTTTTGCCCGAGCACATCCTCGTCGCCTCCAGCCACAGCCACGCGGCGACGGACCTCGTCGGCTTCTGGCAGCGCGTCAAAGAGGGCGTCCCCAAGGATCTGCTCGGCTGGCACGTGGAGAAAATCACGGAAGCGGCGGCGGCGGCGGCCGACAAGCTGGAGCAAGTCGAACTTTACTACGGCGAAACGGAGCTTGTCGGTTACTCCGGCCGGGATCGGCAATGCTCGGAGATCATCGACAACTCGGTCTCCGTGCTCCAGGCGCGCTACGCCGGCGGCGACGCGCCCGTGACGATCGTCGATTACGCCAAGCATCCGACGGTGCTGGGCGAAAGGAACGTGGAGGCCTCGGCCGACTGGGTATGGGGTCTGCGCGACGTGCTGGGCGCGCAAACCGGCGGGCCGGTGATGTATTTGCAGGGCTTTGTCGCCGCCGTCCACGACGGCCCGAAGATGAGCGAGATCGAGGGCGCGGATGATTTCGAACGGGCTTACGAGACGGGCCGCGTCGTGGCCGAGGCGGCGGGATCGATTCTCGACGATTTGACGAAGGGCGAAACGTACGCGATCCGCCACCAATGGGGTCACTACGAAAGCCCGGGGGACGGGGAATATCTCGTTACGGTATACGGCCTTTTCGAGATGCCGAAGCGCGCCATCACGACCGACGGGACGGGCCGCTTTTGGGTCAAGACGCTGGAAGTCTCGTGGCACCTGCTCGGCCCGGCCGAATTCGCCGTTTTCCCCGGCGAGGGCACGCCCGAATATTCCCTGGCGCTCAAGGAACGCATGGTCAGCCCGGCGCATTTCGTGGTGGGCCTGGGCAACGACTGCATCGGCTACCTGATCGATCCCGAATCCGCCGCCGCCGACACGTCCGGTCAGTTGGCGGGCTACGAACTCAAGATGGGCTTAGGCCCCGAAGGCGGCCCGCGCACCTGGACGGCGATGGAGTCGTTGGGCTGGTTCGACGGCGGCTGGCGGGGCGAGGACTAAATATTTTTCCATTCCGCTTAAGCGTTGTCATTCCCGCGCACGCGGGAATCCACGTCCAGGCTGGACCCCCGCTTTCGCGGGGGTGACGGGGCAGAGAATTTCGTTCAATCAGACACTTTATGGTTCGCTTTCCCCGCGTTCGATTTTCCTTCCCCGCCGCGGGGCGTCCACGCGCACCGGCGGCTCGGTCCCCTTGATGTAACGCCAGTACAACTCCGCCGCCTCGGGATTTTTGTCGATGTCGTCCCAGTCGAGCGTGCTCGAAAGGCGGGTCAGCGCGTTTTCCGGTCCCTCGTAAATTTTCTCGGGATAGCGGCGCGGCTCCATCGCGTAAGGCGTCGTGTCGGGCCGGAGGCGGAAAATGTCGTACATTCCCGAGGCCAGGTTGTCGAAGCGGTTCATCGGCTTCGAGCCCAGAAGCAGCTCGATCGTCTTGTGGATATTGGGCATGCTGTAGGCCACGGAAGACACGTACTGCCGCTTGACGTAAGGACCGATCGCCAGCGCCGGGCAGCGGTGCTTGTCGATGTGGTCGAAGCCGTGCTGCGAATCGTCCTCGAAAATGAAGATCACCGATTGCTCCCAGATCGGACTGTTGGCGATCGTATCGATCGCGATTCCCACCCCCTCGTCGTTGTCGGCCACCCAGTGCTCGGGCGTCAGTTGGCCGACGCGCAGCCCGAAGGCATGGTTGTTGGGGAAAAACACCCAGCTCATCGCCGGCATCGCGCCGTCCGCCAGCCGCTTCTCGAACTCCGCCTTGAACATCGCCCCCCGGTCGCGATCGAGCCATTCCTGGCCGAGGTTCCAGGGGTAGTCGGCCATGTAGCTGTCGCGGTAGGTGGTGAACGCCTCCGCGCCGAAATTCTCGATGCCGCCGTAGCCGTAGACGGAGATGCCCTGCTGGATCAGGTGCGGCAGGAAGAATTGCGACTCCGGGATCGTCCCGGCGGTGACGGAGACCACCGGATCGCTGAAGCCGAAGCCGGCGTAGCCCAGCACCCAGGTCTTCTCCACCCAGTCCGGTTCGATGGACGCCGCCGCCCATTGATGGCCGTCGATGCTGCTCTCGGAGTCGCAGAAGAAGTTGTCGAAGAGCGTGAAAGCGCGCGCCAACTTGCGCTGGTTGGGGATCACGTCCTCGCCCCACAGGGCGTACGACGGCTCGCCGTCGCCGACGCCGAGATCGCCATAAGCAGAGTCGTAGGCGAAATTTTCCTTGAGGATCAGAAACACGTACTTGACGGGGCTTTCGCGCGTCTCGCCGGGCGAGGGCAGGGGGGTGTCGTTGCCTAGGGAGAAATCGAAGTAGCCCGACTGCCGTTCGTTGTTGGCGACCACCGTCGCCGTCATTTCCGTGAGGGCGTTCGCGTCGGGGACCGGCATTTTGAAGAGCGTGGAAAAAATCTGCCGGCCCACGGCATCGTGGTCCTCGCGAGACGATTCGGGGCCTTCGCCCAGGTATTCGGTGGGGCCGTCGCCGCGCCCCTTGCCGTTGAGCACGTACAGCGTTTCTCCGTCCGGCGAGAGCGCGATGTCCGTCGGATACCATTCGGTGGGGATCAGGCCCGTCACCTCGCCCGCGTCGAGGTCGAGCACGGCCACGAGATTCTCGCCCGCGCCGGTGACGTAGAGCGTTTTTCCGTCCGGCGAGATGGCGGCGAAGATCGGCTGGATGCCTTTCAGCGCCTCCGGGTCGGCATGCAGCGATAGGCGCCGCCGCACTTCCAGCGACTGGACATCGATCTCGAAAACGTCGTCCGACTTGTTGCACACGGCGTAGAGCTTCGAGCCGTCGGGCGAGAAGACGAGCCCTTCCGGCGCGAGGCCGACCGCGATCGCGCCGAGCGACTGCCCCGCCTCCAGATCGAAAACGGCGATCGTGTCGCCGTCGTCGGGACGGTTCACCGTCGCCCAGTTGGCGACGAACAGCCGCTTGCCGTCCGGGGTGAGGGCGGTCATGTAGGCGGTGCGGCCGGCCGAAAGCCGCCAGAGCTGCTCGCCGTCGGCGAGGTTGACGGCGACGGTCGCGCCCTGCAGGTCGCAGGTGACATAAAGCGTCGTTTCGTCCGGATCGAAGGAAATGTCGGTCGTGTAGCAGCCGTCCACGGAAATCGAACGGGCCAGGGCGAATTCGTCGCCCTGGCGCTCGAAGATATGCACGCGCTCGTCCTCGCCGCCGACGACGTAGAGCCGCCCGCCGGTTTGGTTCCAGCGCAGGCCGACGTACATCGAGCCGCGCGGCATGGCGATCTCCTGCTTGATTTGCAGACTCGCCGCATCGACGAAGCGCAGCATATGCTTCTTGTTGGTCCAGTTGTCGGGGTTCTGCACCGTGCCGAAGCCGTTTTCGTTGATGGCCAGAAGCGTCCCGTCGGGACTGAATTCCATGTTCGTGGCGAAGGTGCCCAAGAGGATCGATGGCGCGGCGCGGCGCAGCAGCCGGCCGTTGACGAGCATGTTTTCGTCGGCGTCGTCGTTGCTGGGACGGCGCAGGGCGTCGGGATTCAGCGTCGGGACGACGGGCGTCGCGCAATGGCCGTCCCGGCAGACTTCCTCCTCGGGGCAGTCGGCGTACGTTTCGCAGGGAGGGCCCAGCTCGACCTCGGGTTCGGGATCGCCTTCGGCGTCCTCGCCGCTCTCCTCGCCATCGTCATCGGTGTCGGCGTTGTCGGCGTCCTGGTCGCCGTCCGAGACGGATTCGTCGCCGTCGGACGGAGAGATGCCGTTGTCGCCGCCGTCGCTGCAAGCAGTGAGAGCGACGAAAAGGAAAATCATGAGCAAAAGCGGCCAAGAATTCAGGTGAATCATGGGTGTTCCTTTCCAAGCGCGGTTACGAAAATTCCGCGCGCAACGCAACGCGCCGTCGGTTCCTGCCGCCGTAACGATAAATACCTTCGAACGCCCCATGATACGCCGGGCAAGTCGGCGCTGCCAATAGGCAATACCGGTTTCTCATTTCTCCCTTGACGCGACGCGGCGGAGCGCTACAATGAAAACGAATGAGCCCTCATTCACCGTCAACCGCCGGAAGGCAAAGGAGCGTCTCATGTTTCGTATCGACGACCGCGACATCCGTTTCAACCTCTGGGAATACCTCAACCTCGACGAAATCATCAAATTGCCCGCCTACGCCGAGCTCGATCGCGAAACGGTGGAGATCCTTCTGGCCAACGCCTTCAAGATGGCCAAGGACGTCATCGCGCCGTCCAATATGCCCGGCGACCGCGAGGGCTGCCACTACAATCCGGACGGCACCGTAACCACGCCGAAGGGCTATAAAGAAATGTACGACGCCTACGTCGGCGACGGCTGGATCGGCCTTACGGTTCCCGGCGAGTGGGGCGGCGTCGGCGCGCCGCAGATGGTGGGCATGGCGGCCTCCGAGGCGTTCGTCGGCGCCAACGCCGCCTTCGGAATGTATCCCGGCCTCACCCACGGCGCGCTCGCGCTGATCATGGATGAAGGCACCGAGGAGCAGAAGAAGACGTTCTTGGAGAAAATGATCACGGGCCAGTGGGGCGGCACGATGTGTCTCACCGAGGCCGGCGCGGGCTCGGACGTCGGCGCGAACAAAACCTCGGCCGTCAAGGTCCGCGAGGGCTACTACAAGATCACCGGCCAGAAGATCTTCATCTCCTCCGGCGATCACGACCTGGTGGAGAACAACATTCACCTCGTGCTGGCCCGCACTCCCGACGCGCCCAAGGGCGTCAAGGGCCTGTCGCTGTTCATCGTGCCCAAACACCGCGTCAAAGCGGACGGCTCGCTGGGCCAGTTCAACGACGTCACCTGCGTCGGCATCGAGCACAAGATGGGCATCAAGGCGTCCTCCACCTGCACGCTGGCCTTCGGCGAGAAGGACGCCTGCGAGGGCTGGCTGATCGGCAAGGAAGGCGACGGCATCAAGATCATGTTCCACATGATGAACGAAGCCCGCCTCGGCGTGGGTCTCCAGGGCCTGGGCGTGGCCGCCGCCGCCTACAACGAGGCGCTGGATTACGCCCGCGAGCGCGTCCAGGGCGCGGACGCCGCGCGCTTCAAGGACCCGACCGCAACGGCCGTCCCGATCATCAACCATCCCGACGTGCGGCGCATGCTGATGATCCAGCGGGCGATCGTCCACGGCATGCGCGCCCTGATGCTGAAGACGGCGCGCTACGCCGACCTGGCGCTGAAGGGCTCGGGCGAGGCGCAGGAGAAGGCGAAAGGGATGCTGGAGCTGCTCACGCCGATCTGCAAGGGCTACGGCACCGATCAGGCCTTCGACGTGACGCGGCTGGCGATCCAGACGCTCGGCGGTTACGGCTACGTTTCCGAGTACCCCTGCGAACAGTACATGCGCGACGCCAAGATCTTCTCCATCTACGAAGGCACCAACGGCATTCAGGCCATGGACCTCATCGGCCGCAAAATGGGCATGAAGGGCGGCATGGTGTTCATGAACTTCGTCACCGAGATGCAGGAGCACCTGGCGCGTCTCAAGGAGCACGCCGCGACGCGCGATTTCGCGGCCGAGTTCGAGCAGACGCTCGGCGACATGCAGAATCTGGCCATGACCTTCATGGGCAAGGGCATGGAAGGCAAAATCGTCGATGTGCTCTTGAACGCCACGTCCTTCCTGCGCTTCATGGGCAACCTGAGTCTGGCCTGGCTGCACGGCGAGATGGCGATGCTCGCCGCCGACAAGCTGGCCGCGATTTTCAAGGCCAAGGGCGCGAAGGACGACGCGGCGCAAAAAGCCCTGCTCAACGATTCGCCCGAAGCGGCCTTTTACGACGGCAAGGTCAAGACGGCGCGCTTCTACCACAACGCGCTTCTGCCCGAGAACCGCAGCCTCGCGCAGTCGATGCTGAAGGAAGACAACTCGGTTATGGAGATCGTGCTCTAGCGTTTTTAGCGCAATGCAGGTTCGATCAGGCGACGGCCGCCCGAAAGGGCGGCCGTTCTGCATCTGGAGCAGCGGGACGGCTTCGGCTCCCGCCGATTTTGCTTAACGCTGCTCAAATTTATTGCTATCTTTAACTCACGCCTTTTCCAACTTGATCTCGCATAATCCACATTGTTGAAGGAGATCGGCATGTCGAGAAGCAATCTTGCTGTTTTCCTGTCGTTCGGCCTGTGGCTTGTGCTTCTGCTCGCCGCTTGTTCGAGCGGCGAATCCGTCGATTTTTCCGCCGACAGCGACGAAGCGCCGACAGACGGCGACGCGACATCGGACGGAGACGAACCTCCTGCGGATGGCGATGGGGATGCCGAGCCGGCGGATGGGGACAATGATATCGATGCCGAGCTGTCAGACGGGGATGAAGAGACCGACGCCGAACCGACAGACGGCGACGCACCGACCGATGGCGATCTGACAGGTGGGGACGCGGATGAGGTCGAGGCGGAAGAGATCGAGACGGAAGAGGAAATCAGCGGCTGCGCGGACGCCCTGGCGTTGGAATGCGGCGACCGGCTGGCGCACAGCACGGTTGTCCAGGGCCGTCCGAACGAATGGTTCGGTTACGGCTGCTCCGCACGGGCGGAGTCCGGGCGGGAAACGATCTATGCTTTTCAGACCGACGAGGACTGCCAGGTGGAAGTGCGGTTGACGAACCTTGTCGCTGACATCGATCTCTTTTTACTGAGCGACTGCAATCCGTTCACCTGTGAGGACTTTTCGTCCACTCCCCTCGGCATTCAGGATGTCGAGACGGTTAGCTTCGAAACGGAAGCCGGCCAGCGGCGCTTTGTCGTCGTGGACGGCTACGCCGAGGACGAGGGAGACTACACGATCGAGGTTGACTGCGCTTGCCCCTAGCCGATCAGCTCGCGCACCTTGGCGAGCAGTTCGTCTTTGTCCACCGGCTTTTCGAAATACGCCTCGGGCGGACGCACCACTTTGCGGTGCTCGATGAAGCCCTTGAAGTCCTTGGTGATGCCGGTGATCATCACTACGGGGATGTTTTTGGTGGCGTCGTTCTCCTGCAGGTTGCGGAACATCCGCACGCCCGACTCCTCGGGCATGGTGATGTCCAGCGTGATCAGATCGGGCCGCTTCGACTTCGCCAGATCGAACCCTTCATGACCGTTCTTCGCCGTGAGCACGGCGTATCCCTGATCCGCAAAGTACGAGGAGAGATACGTCACCACGTCCGGTTCGTCATCCACGATCAAAATCGTTTTCGCCTTCTCCGCCGTCATGGCCTTCCTCCTTTGGTGCGGGGGCTCGCCCCCTATTTCAGGCTGTCGAGCATCTTCTTCAACGTCGCGGCGTCGGCAGCCTGCAGTTTCTTCAACAGCGCGCTTCGCAGCGCGTCCGCGTCCTCGGCCGGCTTGGCTTCGCTCTCGCCTCCGAGAAGCTGCTGCACGGCGCGGACGTAGGTCGCCGGGCTCACCGGCTTCTCCAGGTAAATGCCGGGGCCGGACATCGTCAGCTCCTCGAAATCGGCGCGGCCCAGTTCGTCGCGGGCGTGGCCGGTGACGATCAGCACGGGGATATTCGACCATTCCTTGCGCTTCTGCAGCTCGCGATGCAGCATCGCCCCCGAGCGGCGCGGCATCACCAGATCGAGCGAAATCAGGTCCGGCGGGTCCTGCTTGATCTTCTCCAAGCCGTCCTCGCCGTCTTCCGCCGTCGTGACGGCGAAACCCGCATCCTCCAGCGCCGTAGCCAGATAGTTGCGCACGTCGGCCTCGTCATCGACCACCAAGATTTTCTTCGTTTGGGTTTGCATGGGCCTATCCTTTCCCCGTCCCCGTATCGTCGGGGGCGGTCACGCGTCGCCGTTCGGCGGCAGCCGCCATTTCGTTCAGTCGTGCCAGCGGCAGGCGTATCCGGAAGATCGCGCCGGCTCCGGTTTCGGACGCGACCGTGATGGCGCCCCCATGTTCCTGCACGATCTTGCGCGTTGTCAACAATCCGAGCCCCGTGCCCTTGCCGGCCTTGGTGGTGAAGAAGGTGGTGAACACCTTCTGCTTCACTTCCCATTCCAGGCCGCAGCCGTTGTCCTCGACCTCAAAAGTTAGCGCTTCCTCGTCCTGCCGGGTGCGCACCGTCACCTGCCCCCGGCCGTCTTCGCGCGTCATCGCCGCGTCGATGGCGTTGGAGACGAGGTTGGTCAGGCAGGCCTCGACGCCGTCGGGGTCGAGCGGGCAGGCCGACACCTCCGGAGAAGCGTCCAGCAAGAGGAGCACGCCCTGTTTGGCCGCCGCATCGCGGTAGAGCTCGACGATTCCGCCCGCCAGCAGGTTGGGGTCGGTCGGCTTCAAATCCGGCAGCCGGCCCTTGGCGAAGCTGAGAAAGTCCTTCACCAAAGAGACGGTCTTGTTGAAGTTGCGCTGCAACATGTCCCAGCCTTGGTTGATGCGCTGGGAGTTGTTGCGCTTCAGCCCGCTGTCCACCATGTACATGCCGCCTTCGAGGCCCATCAGCATGTTCTTGATCGTGTGGGCCAGCCCCGCCACCGTCTGCCCCACGGCGGCCAGCCGCTCGGCGTCGAGCTTTTCCTTCTCCAGCTTCTTCAGCTCGGTGATGTCGGAGGCGATCTCGATGACGTGCGCCACCTCGCCCGGCCCGCGCGACAGGGGCGCGGCGGTGACGATGTAGTGCGTCTCCTCGCCCTTCTGGTTGATGCCGACCTGCGTGCTGACGCGCTCCACGCCGTCCAGGAAGGTCATCGCCGCCGGGCAGTCCTCGCAAGGCTCGTCGCGGCGCTTGTAGGTCTGATAGCAGTGCCCTCCCTGGGAGGTGCCGAAGGTCTCGCGGAACTTCTCGTTGGCGCGGACGATGCGCAGATCCTGATCGAGGATCGTCACGTAGCAGGGGACGCGTTCGAAGAGAATGTCGTGCAGCCGTTTGAAGAAGCGGGTCTCCGTGACGTCGGTGATAACCTCCAGCACATGGCTGATGCCGCCGTCTTTGTCTGGCAGCGGCATAAGGTGAACGACATAGTGGCAGAGCGCTCCCTGGCGGTCCAGGCCCGTTTCGTCGGCCACTTGCGGCTGGCCGGTGGCGAACACCTGGCGCGCCTTGCAGACGTCGCAAGGGTCGGATCTGTTTTTGCAGACGTCGTAGCATTTGCGTCCCCGCCACTCGCCGAAGAGCCGTTCGAAACGGGGATTGGCGCGGGCGATGCTGTAATCGGGGCGCATGAGCGCCACGCCGAAAGGTACGCTCTCGAAGAGCCCGGGGGCCAACAGATCCGCCATCGGCAGAGTCGTTGCGGTCGGGAGACCGCCGGAGGTGGCGGGGGTCGCCGTCACGGCGTCTGGACTCCTGGAATCGCCGCCCCTTTGCCGTCGCGCCGCTGGTAGCGCGCCTTCAAGGCCGGGTCGTCCACGTAATCGCGTGCCGCCTTGTGGCAATTGGCGCAGCGGGGCAGATCCGGTTTCTGCAATTCTACAGCTTTTTTGGCGTGGCAGCCGATGCATTGGCGGTGCATGGCCTCCACGTAGCCCGGCGCGGCGTAGTTCTTGATCTCGATTTTCGCGCCCGCCGGGATCAGGTCGCGATGGCATTTGTCGCAGGTCTTCGCGCTCTGCTTCGTCTTCGCCTCGCCCTCGCGATGGCAGTCGAAGCAGGCGAGGTTCGCGCCTTCCGGCGAGCCGTGCCACACGTGGCCGAAGGCGTCGGAGAGCTTGTACATGTCCTTGTGGCAGGCGTAGCAGCCGGTGTCCGTGTCGCGCGGCAGGTTCATGTGGTGGCAAAGGACGCAGGCCTGCTCGCCGCCGAGTTTTTCGATGTGCTTGTCGTGCGGGAAGACCACGGCGTAGCCGTCCAGGTTGCCGTCGATGCTCATCGGCGCCCAGCCGCGCGCCTCATGCGCCGGCGAGGGGCCGATGCCCTGGCTGGAGAGCGCGTCGCTGGACAAGAGCGCGAAGCCGGCGGCGGCGAAAGCGACGAAGGCCATCGAGTATTTGGTCCGCGCCGCCACGGACGGCGCGCCCAGGGACGCCATGCTCGCCGCGTCGAACTCCGGAAGTTTGAGCGGATCCGCCAGAGGATCGGCCGGGCGCTCCTCCCACACCTTGAAGCGCTCGACAGCGAAGAGGAAGGCGAGGCCGGCCGCCGCCACGACGCCCGCCGAGACGGCGAATTCGCTCCACGCCGGGATGTAGAACGAGCCGTCGATGCTGTGCATGAAGCCGCCGGTGTCGATGCGGTTCAGGACGAAGCCGAGCACGCCCGTGAGCGCCACCGCCCACTGCCCGGCGTTCGAGCGGCGCGTGCGGGGGATGGAGAGCAGAACGATGGGAACGATCGCGGCGAGCGACAGCTCCAGCCAGAACCAGGCCGCGCGCCAGTCGGGCGCGAAGGCCTGGCCGAGTTCGCCGCGCACGGCGAGATCGCCCAGGCGCAGCGCAAGGTAGGTGGCCAACGCCCAGCGCGCCGCGCCGCCCAGCTTCGCCAAGAGCGTCGTTTCGGGGTGGCGGCGATAGAAGTAGGCGGTGAAGACGCTTTCGAAAATCACCATCAGCAAGCCTAAGCTGATCGCCGAGACGAAAAACAGGATCGGCAGAATCGGCGAGTACCAGAGCGCGTGCACGCGATGGGGCATGATCAGGAACAGCGAACCCAGCGACGACTGGTGCAGCGTCGAAAGGCAGATGCCCAGGATCACCAGCGGCAGGCGGATCTTCATCAGAAAGGCCCGGATCCGCGCCCAGTAGCTCGATTCCTCCATCGGCACGGGGCTGAACTCCAGAAGCAGCACGGTCGTGTAAAGCATCACGCACCACGCCACCTCGAACAGCGCCGAGTGGTGCTGCCAGTGGACCATCGGGCTCCAGATGTTCCACGGCAGGCCGACGTCGAACATCAGCCCGACGATGACCGCGCAGTAGCCCAAAAACGCCGTGAGCACCGTCGGCCGCACGATCGGGTGGAACTCGTCGCGCCTGAGAATGTAGACGGTGGCCGTGATGACGAAGCCGCCGGCCGCCAGGGCCACGCCGCCCAGCACGTCGAAGCCGATCCACAGCCCCCAGGGCGTGACGTCGGAGAGGTTGGTCGTCGCGCCCAGGCCGAAGACGAAACGGGTCGTGGCCACGGCGAAGACCAGGCCGGCCAGCGCCCACAACACGAGTTTCAGTTTGCGCACTCTATCCATGGGTCTCGTCCTTCTTCGCGTCGGCGGTTTCCGTTTGCTTGACTTTGTTGCGGCGATTGGTGAGCCACCACAGGCCCGACATCAGCGCCCCCATGCCCACGAACACGGCGGGAACGGCCTGCATCGCCGGGGCCGTGAGCGTGGGCAGCGGCTTGTCGCCCAGCGGCCGGCCGTAGGTGAGAAACGACAGGTCGGTGTCGGAGATGTAGAGAACGGATGTCCCGCCGACCTCCGACTCGCCGAAGACTTTCGCTTGATAGAGGCCGGGATTTTCGGCGATCCGTTTCTTGGCCTCGGCAAGCAGCGTCTCGCGCTCGCCGAAGATCGTCGCCTTGGTCGGACAGGCTTCGACGCAGGCCGGCTGCTGACCTTTTTGGACGCGCTCGTGGCAGAGGACGCACTTGCGCACGTAGGGGACGGCCTGCTCCCAGTCGTAGCGCGGGATGCCGTAGGGACAGGCCATCATGCAGTAGCGGCAGCCGATGCACTTCGAACTGTCGTAGACCACCGGCCCCTCGGGCGTCTTGTGCAGCGCGCCCACCGGGCAGGCCGAGGCGCAGGCCGGCTCCAGGCAGTGGCGGCACTGCTTGCGGATGAACTTCGGACCGGGCTTCTCGACGACCGCCGTCCAGTTGCGGGCCGAAAGGCCGTCGTCGCTCGACCAGCGCCGGGGGACGTCGGGACCCAGTCCGTACGTGCGCTTGCAGGCGACGACGCACTCGCGGCAGCCGATGCATTTGGTCGTGTCGGTGAGGATCGCTGCTTTCATGCCGCCTTCTCCTTACGAACCATCGCCGCGACCTTGTCGCCCGCGCCGGCCGGGAAGCGCCAGCCGACGTGGCTGACCATCTGCGACAGCGGCATCAGGACGCAGTGGGCGACCTTGGTGAACGGAATCAGAACCATGATCAGATCGGCCGAAGCGACGTGAAGCAGCATCGCCATCCGATAGCCGCCGGCCGAGAGCGTCGTATTGACGCAGAGGTAGCCGGTGACGAACGCCGCCGTGATGAGGAGCGGCCAGGCGTAGTCCTGGAAGCGCGAGAGGGCCCGCGAGCGGCGATCGAAGACGCGGCCCAGGAAGAGCAGCACGCCGGCGGCGATGGCGACGAGCGTCAAGGCGTCGGCTGCCGCTTCCGGCAAGGCTGGCCACGAGATCCCCGCGCCGCTTTTCCAAAGCAGGATGTGGGCGGAGAAGAAGAGCGGCACGAGGATGATGCCGACGTGCCAGATGATCGAGACCGTGCTGTAGATCGGCCGCATCCGCCAGAACCGGCCCGCCGGCACAAGCCAGGCCACCGTCTGCTTGAAGAGCGGCGCCCACTTCACTTTCCGGTCGCCGGCGCGGCCCAGGGCTTCGACCATGCCGTAGGCCGAAAGCACGAAGGCGCGGATGAGGCCCAAGACCATGATGGCGAAGCAGAGCCTGAAGAGCGGCCCGCTTCCGAAATCGATCAGCGCTTGCGACACATCCTCCTCCTTTTTTCCTATTCCGCGTCCGTCCCGGTCTTTGCTGTCGTGTCGGTTTCCGGAAAGACGATCGCCTTCCAGATCAGATCGTGCAGGCCGACGATCTCGCAATCGAGCTTCTGATCCTCCACCAGTTCGCGAAGCTGCTTTTTGCAGTTGGCGCAGGGGGCGATGACGTATTTCGCGCCGGTGGCCCTGATCTGCTCGGCCTTGGCGCGGCCGCCGACCGTGGTGCGATAAGCGCGGACCTCGTCGATCGACACCGTCCCGCCGCCGCCGCCGCAGCAGATGTTGTCCTTTCCCGAGGGCGTCATCTCGACGTAGTTCTTGCAGAACGCCTTGACGATCTCGCGCGGTTTGTCGATGATCCAGCCGCTGCGCGCGTAATTGCAGGGGTCATGGTAGGTGACCGTTTCGGAGATCACATTGGGGTCGAGCTTCAGGCGGCCGTCCTTGAGGGCCTGCCAGGTGTACTCCATGATGTTCACGACGGGCCGCGGGCTGCGCGCCCCGCAGAAAGTGGGATAGAAGAATTTGGCGACGCGGGAAGCATGGCCGCATTCGCCGATGAGAATTCCTTTGGCTTGGAGGCGATTGGCTTCCTGCTCCAGCCTCAACAGGACGTTTTCCAAAATTTGATCGTTGTAGAACAGACCGTAGTTGATGCCGTCGAAGTTCTTCGTGCCGATCGTCCAGGAGCCGCCGGTGGCGTGCATCACGGCGGCGATGCCCATCAAGGTGTCGGCCTCCATCATGTAATCGGAGACGGGCGCGTAGAAAATGTAGTCGGCGTTCTCCACGTCGAGCGGGAACTCGATGCGCACGCCCCGCGCCTCCTCCATATCGTCGGTGAGGAATTCGAGGCTGTCCTTCAGGGCCGGCAGGGTGATGCCCGAGGTGTTGCCCGACGCGCCTTCCAATTGCTCGTGCACGCTCACCGCCAGGGCGCGCGGCACGATGCCCATCTCGGAAAGGATGTAGCGGCCGAGGTGGGTGACGAGGCCGTGGTCGATGCCCACGGGGCATTCCAGCGAGCAGCGGCGGCAGGCCGTGCAGTTGTAGAACGACTCGGCCATCTCCTGGATCTTCTCGTCGGTGAGTCCGGGATCGCTGGTGAGCCGGCCGCGCAGGATGCCGCTCATCGTGAAGTGCCGGCGGTACACCGACAAGAGCAGCTCCGAGCGATGGCAGGGGATGTCGCGGTCGTCGCCCGTGGCCAGGTACACCTGGCAGGCGGTGGCGCAGCGCGAGCACTTGGCGCTCACCCGGATGTAGTGATCGAGCACGAAGCGGTAGTTGGTGTGCTTGAGAATCGCCGCGAAGATTTCCAGGAAGCGGCGGGGCCGGCCCTCCGTTTCCGGTTTCTCGACGACGTAGCGCACCGACAGCTTCTGCGCGCCGATCGTTTCCGGTTTCTTCACTTTCGGCAGCGCGAAGGCGCGCGTGCGCTCCTCGGGGGTGATGATCGTCACTTTCATCGTCGGCTCCGGCGTTGCTTGGCGTCTTCCGGCCGCGTCTGGTGGGCGTGGCCGTTCGGGGGTTGCTTCAGCGGTGCGAACGGTCCGCGCCGTTTGTCGTCGGCGCGGCCGCTCGTGAAATCGTGCGGCTCCAGCAATTGGATGTCCAGATCGGCGCAGAGGCGGGCGACGGCCGGCGACGGCGTGTGCAGGTACACGCGACCGTCGTAGCCGCCGGCGGCGACGCGCTTGAATTCACGGATCTCCTCGTCCACGCGCCAGGCGTGCGCGCCGCAGCAGACGGCGACGCGCGCCGGTTTGCCGCAGGTCGGACAGACGCGCTCGGCGGCGAAATCGACGGGAAAGAGGCTTTCCTGGCCCACGGGCCGCACCGTCCAGCCGCAGGACTCGAACCATTCCCGCGCCCAGGCCACGAGGTCGGCGGCGTCCGGCCGGGAAACGGCGAGCGGATCGTCGCGCCGCGGCGCGATCCGGCCGGAAAGATAGCCGAAGACCACGTCGGCGGCGGGCCCGACGACCTGGTCGATCACCACGCGGCCGTCGGCCTCCAGCATCTGCCGGTAGGCCTGGGAAATGCCGTTGCAGAGGACGACGCCGGCTTGCACCTCGCGCAGCCGGCGGACGCGCATCAGGCCGTCCGGCTCCTCGATCGCCAGTTCGCGGTAGTCGGAGACGCGGCCGTCGGCGATCACCCACAAACGGAAGCGCCGCGCCGTTTCAAAACACGGCGCGACCTCCTCGCCAAAACAGGCGATGGCGATGCGTTCGGTGCGGTCTGCTGACTCCATCGTTTCCCTTCGCGGTTCTGAATGAACGCCGGCGCGGGGTCCGCGCCTCAACCGGCGCTTTATAGAGCGAAAAGCGTGCCAGGATTGGAAAGGCTGGAATCACTCAGTTATTCGGCGGGAAAAGAGAAAGCGCCGCAGGCGGAAACAGAGATGTTGCATGCTGCAACACTTATTGCAACGCGCCAATGTTGCGAAACGCAACATATGGATGGAATAGAAAGGGAAAGCTCAGCGAATGCCGTAGCGCTTCATCTTGCGCCAGAGGGTGGTTCGGTCGATGCCGAGTTCGTCCGAGGCCGCGCCCTTGTTGCCGCCGTGCAGTTCCAGCGCCTCGCGGATCAGCGTCGGCTCGTCGATGGCGCGCAGGCGCGGACGACCGGCCGCGACGGGCGGCGGTTCGGCGGGCGCCGGCTTCTCCTGCAACTCCACGGGCAGGTGTTCCAGGTCGATGGCGCGGCCCCGGCAGACGGCGAAGCCGTATTCGATGATGTTTTCCAGTTCGCGCACGTTGCCGGGGTAGTCGTGGTTCAACACCACTTCCATCGCCCGGGGCGTGAGCCCGAGCAGGTTCTTGCCTTTGCGGGCGTTGAAGCGGCGGATGAAGTGGTCCACAAGATAAGGGATATCCTCGCGCCGCTCCTTCAAGGGCGGGATCTCGAAACGGATCACGGCGAGGCGGAAATAGAGGTCTTCGCGGAAGCGGTTCTTCGCCGCCAGTTTTTTCAGGTCGCGGTTGGTGGCGGCGACGATGCGGATGTCGGCGTTGACGGGTTTGAGCGCGCCGAGCGGTTCGTACTCCTTCTGCTGCAGCAGGCGCAGGAGCTTCACCTGCGTCTGCGGCGGCAGATCGCCGATCTCGTCGAAAAACACCGTGCCGCCTTCGGCCAGGGCGAGCTTGCCGAGCTTGTCGCGCTTGGCGTCGGTGAACGCGCCTTTCTTGTAGCCGAACAGCTCCGACTCGAACAACGTCGGCGGCAGCGTGCCGCAGTTGATGATGACGTAGGGTTTGTCGCGCCGCAGCGAAAGGCTGTGCACGGCGCGGGCGAACAGCTCCTTGCCCGAGCCGGAGGGGCCCTGAATGAGCACGGTGCTTTCGCTTTCCGCCACGTCGGGCAGCAGCGCGAAGAGCTTCAGCATCGCCGCGTTCTTGGAGATGATGTCCTCGACGCTGAAGCTGCGCTCCAGTTGTTTGCGCAGATCCTCGATGGCCGACAGATCGCGGAAGGTCTCCACCGCCCCCAGCACCTTGCCGTCCTCGTTGCGCAGCACCGCCGTGGAGATGGAAATCGGCACGGTGCGGCCCTTGCTGTTGAGGATGCGCACGGGGATGTCGATCACTTCCTCGCCCGTGCGCAGCGTGTGCTCCAAAAGGCAGCCGGACTCGCAGATGTTGGCGTGGAAGACGTCGTAGCATTTCTGGCCCATCGCCTGCGAGGCGGGGACGCCGGTGACGCGCTCGGCGGCGGGGTTGAAGCTGGTGATGCGCCGCTCCTTGTCCACGGTGAACACGCCGTCGGCGATCGAGGAGAGGATCACCTTGAAGAAACGGCCGTCCTGCTGGAGCGTTTTCAGCACGGCTTCGGCCGAGTCGGTTTTCGGGCGGTCGGCGGGCATGGCCTCTTCACGTCACGCGTCAGTTGAACACGACACGCCTTCACAATGACGCGGAGGAAAGCGGTTGTCAATGCGGAGAAGATATAGCGGAATAGGCGGAGACGTCGCCTGTCTTTGCGCTGCTATTCTGTTAGTTCAGGTGAAGCCTCTGGCTCGATGATCTTAGAAAGCCACGCCAGCGAAGCCGATGCCAGCAGGGGCAGGGTAGCATTTCTTCGCACCAAGGACGCCGACGACAGCTTTGACACCGACCTGCACAGCGAGGTGTTCGAAGAAGCGATGTTCGTAGATGATTTCCGGGGCAAGGAAGAGACCGAACATGCCGGCATAATGACCAGTTTCAACGCTGCATTCGCCAAGAGGATTTACCGCTGACGCGAAAAGCGGGCTGAGGCCGAAGCGAATTTCGTCGCGACCCTCATCGCCAATATGTAGCGGATAGCCAAAGGTCGGCCCTGCATAAGCAAGCCCTCCCGACAGAAAAGAATATCCACCTATAAGCGCCGATATGTAAAAATACGGCCACCTGAAAGTGAAAGCCGATCCTTCGAGCGCCAATCCATAATTGCCGCCACCGACACGCAAGGTGAGCCATTCGGTGGCTGTTTTAAAATCATTTGAGGTTTCCGAGGTTTGTGGGATTTCGCTTTCTGCCGCAACAGCAGAGGAGGTATGTCCCAACACTAGAGGGCATATCATGCACAATACTACCAAGCGCAAAAGCCGCTGAATGCTTTGTCGTTGTCGAAGCATGCTTTCGCGCATTTCAATTTTCACCGCGTGCCTGCCGACTCAACGATTCATTTTATAGTTGTGCTTACGGCAGGCAGACGCACTGCTCTCCCGAGCCTTGCGGCGAACCGCCGTCGGGGCACTGGTTGTTCTCGCAGCCGTAGGCGCAGACGGAGAAGCGGCAGAGGCCGCCGACGCAGTCGGCCTCGGCGTCGGTCCACGGCGCTTCGATCGTCCCTTCGCAGTCGGCGGGCGCGGAGCAGGTCGCCTGGGGATTTTCCTGCGTGACGATGCAGGCCAGATCCGGCGCGCAGGCGCCGGCGTCGGCGTGCACGCCGCCCGAACTGCAAACCTCCCCGAAGTTCTGGAAACCCGCGCCGAGCATGCAGACGCAGGTCTCGCCGACGTCGATCGGCGTATGCTGCGCGTCGCAGGTTCCGCCTTCCTCGCAGCGCCCCATGCACGAGGAATAGCCGCAGGCGCCGTTCACGCAGTCCGGGCCGGGATTGGGCGCTTGGCCGAGGCAATCCTCATCGGTCGTGCAACTCCATTGCGGGTTCGGTCCGAGGCCGATGCAGGAGGTCGCCCCCCGGCAGGCGACGCCGTCGATGTTGATTTCGCCGAAGGGGCAGGGCTGGTCGAGCGTGCGGTTCGCGGTGTCGATTTCGCAGAACGCCTTCGGACGGCAGACGTAATCCTCGCAGAAATAGCCTTCGCCGCAGAAGGCGTCGTCCTCGCAGCCGGCCTTGACGCAAATCAGCGCCTCGGTCTGGGCGGGATCGAGGAAACGGATGTTCAGGCAGCGCAGCCCTTCCGGGCAGTCGGCCTCTTCGTAGCATTGGGTGCAGGCGAGCGTGGCGCAGGTTTGCGAGCCCTCGTCGCAATACTGATAGTTCATGTAGTCGCATGACGGGTCGCAGGACTGGGGAACGATCGGTTCATCGGATTCCTGGTCGCCATCGGCCAAGCCGTCGCCGTCGGGCAGGGGCGAATCCGAATCGCCATCGGGCGGATCGCCGTCCGGGAGATCGCCGTCGGCGGAGGCGTCGCCGTCCGTGTTGGAAGAGGGTTGCTGACAGACGTAGTCAACGCAAACCCAGTTGATCGGGCAGTCGGCGTGCGTCGCGCAGGACTTCGCCTCCGAGGACGTGGATTCGCTCGTGCAGGCGGCGAAAAGCAAAAGCGCCGAGCCGATAGTCAATCCTTTCATGACCGTCGCCATAACGCACCTCGCTTGATAATGAATTTGGATCGACACCGGCGGGATTCTAGCACCATCCGCGCGCGATGAAAATCGTTGCGCGAAACAAAACGGCCGCCGGAGTTTTTCCGGCGGCCGGCGTCGCTGGTACGCCATACAGGAATCGAACCTGTAACCTACGGCTTAGAAGGCCGTTGCTCTATCCGATTGAGCTAATGGCGCATGGCTCATCGGGGCTTCCCTCAAGAAAAGGATACGACCCGCGAGCGTCGCTTGTCAACCTCAGGGTTTGGCCTGCGCGGCGAGCGCGGCCATCTTTTTCTGCTCGGCGCGCTTGTTGATCCACCACTGCTGGCCGATGCCCATTATCGTCGAAGCCAGGATATAGAGCACGAGGCCGGAGGGCAGCATCAGCATGAAGAAAAACATCATCGCCGGCATCATGTAGAGCATCATCTTCTGCTGCTGGCTGTCGGGCGTCGGCGTCAGCTTCTGCTGGACGTACATCAGCACGGCCAAGAGCGTCGGCAGGACGTAGTAGGGATCGGGAAGCGCCAGATCGTCCAGCCAGACGGGAATGAACGGCGCATTGTAGAGCTCCACCGAACTCTGCAGCATTTTGTAAAGCGCGATGTAAACCGGCATCTGCAGCAGCATCGGCAGACAGCCGCCCATCGGGTTGACCTTCTCGCGCTTGTACATCTCCATCAGTTGCCGGTTCAGCTCCTGCTTGTCCTCGCCGTATTTCTCCTTGAGCTGATCCATCTTCGGCTTCAGATCCTTCATCTTCTGCATCGAGGTGAAGGACTGCTTGGTCAGCGGATAGAGCAGAGCCTTGATGATGATCGTCAGGATGATGATGGCGATGCCCCAGTTGGGGATGAGCTGATAGCTGTATTTGAGGACCCACAGCATCGGCCGGGCGAGAAAACCCAAGACCCAGAAATCCACCGACTCGCGCATCTGCGAGCCGACCGCCGTCAGCGTCGCCCATTCCTTCGGACCGACGTAGGCGCGGTACTTGAGCGTCAGCGTATCGCCGGGGAGGACGCTCTTCTTCTCCAGACTGTGGGTGATCGCCAGCCAGTCTACGGCCGCCTCGCTGTCCAGCCCGGCCAGGGATTGCATGGCGCTTTTAACGGCGATCTGCGAGCGTTCGTCGTCGGGCGGCAGAAGCGCGAGCAGAAAATAGCGGTCGTCGATCGCCGTCCAGGGCATCAAACCTTTCTGAATGAGGGTGCTGGCCAGCTCCTCCTTGTCCGTCTCCTCCCAAAGCTCGCCGTCGATGAGCGCCTTGGGGATCTGCAGGTTCACCGGCGGCCCCGCGAAGAAGCTCTGCTGCGCTTCCGACGAGCTTTGACGGCCCACCAGCCGCACTTTGGGGAAAAAGGTCGCCGCCGCCTGGGCGCGGTTGTCCACCGTCACCTCGAAGTCGAAAAGGTAATTTTCCCGCCAGGCGAAACGCTTCTTCACGATCACGCCCTGGGGCGTCGTCGTCTTGAACGTCACCGACTTCCCGTCGGCCTGTTCGATCTCGAAAGGCTGGTCGGGATCGAATTTGAAATTGGCCTGATCGAGCAGCAGCGTGTAGGGCCGGTTCGGCGGGTCGTCGGCGGTGACGACGTTCACCTGTTCGCGGTCTTTCCGGCCAGGGACGTGCCGCGTGTATTTCGGGCTTTTCAGGAGGAACGACTTCAGCTTGCCGCCGAAGGAACTGAAAACCGCCGTGAACTGCTCGGTTTCGATCGTGTGAAATTTCTCTTCGGGAGCGGGGGCGATGACCGGTTCCGGCTCGGGCGTCGGAGCGGCGGCGGCCGCCTCGCCCGGGGGAGGCGTTGGAGCCGCATCTTTGGCGGCCGGCGCGGGCGTCGCGCCTGCTTCGGGGGCGACCGGCGCAGCCGGCGGCGTTTGGCCAAGCTCGGGAAGCATCGCCGGCGCTTCGCCGGCCGATTCGCCTTCGTCGAAACGCGGTTCGCCGCCGTTATTGGGGGCCGACGACGGCGGAACGTTCTCGGGCGCCTGCTGCGGCGCCTGCTCGCCGGGAGGCGGCGGCGGGGGCGGCGGATTGATGACGACGTTCCAGAGGTAGAGCACCCCCAGCGAGAGAACGATGGCGAAGATCATGCGGCGTTCCACGCTACGCTCCTGACTTGGGCTGGCGATCCGCGCCGACGCGCGGCCAGCCGTTCTCCACCGGATCGTAGCCGCCGGGGAAGAGCGGGTGGCAGCGCAGCAGGCGCGCGATCGATTTCAACAGGCCGATGACGATGCCATATCGGGTGATCGCCTCAATGGCGTAATTCGAGCAGGTCGGATGAAAGCGGCAGCGCGGGCCGAGCCAGGGGCTGATGGCCATCTGATAGAAACGGATCGGCAGAATGAACAGCCACCGCAGCCAGGTCACGGCGTCGCCTCGCCCAGGTTCAACATTTTATTGAGTCGTCGCTCCATCTCGGCAAAATCGCTTTCCACCACGGTCAGTTGGGCGGGCTTGGGCAAGGCGGCGCGCGGGATGACGACCAGATCGACGCCGCGGCCCTCGAAGGGCCGGTTCAGGCGAAAGGCCTCGCGCACGACCCGTTTGACGCGGTTGCGGACGACCGCCGGCCCCACCTTGCGGCTCACCGCCAATCCGAGCCGGGAGAAATCGAGCCCGTTGACGCTGGCGAGAAAGACGAAATGCCGCGTGACGACCTTGGTTCCTTCGGCCTGGACGCGGCGGAAATGCCCCCGCGAAACCATGCGGCGGGCGCGCGGGAAGCCGAAGGATTTCATCGTGTTTCTGATTACTTGTGGCCGATTCTCACGGTCAGCTGCTTACGCCCGTGAGCGCGACGGCGGGCAAGAACCTGCCGGCCGTGCTGCGTGGCCATGCGCGCCCGGAATCCGTGCACGCGCAGCCGCCTCGTATTATGCGGATTGTACGACGGTTTCACGATCTCACCTCATATGCAAACACTGTCGGTCCATGCACCTTTTTCAGGGGGGCAATCCAAGCATTAATGCCCGGGGAAGTCAAGCGTTTTTCGGATTTGCGAGGCCCTAAGGGTGCATCACAGGATATTGCGGTTGTCATGCCGCTCTCAGCGTTTCCGGGAATCGTTTGGGACCGACCGAAGCGTACAACGCTCTCAGGGTCACCAT
>QZKR01000169.1 GCA_003598065.1 Myxococcales bacterium
TGGTGGAGGCGCTCAACAACATCGCCGACGATTACGACGCCGACGAGGAACTGGCCGACAAAATGTCGAGGGCGATGGCTTATCCGATCCTCACGGTCGTCATCGCCGCGGCGGTGTTTTTCGTCGTCCTCGTTTTCGTCGTGCCTACCTTCAGCCGCGCCTACGAAGCCCACAGCATGTCGTTGCCTTTCGTCACTTCGATCCTCGTGGGCTTGAGCCATTTCATCACCGGCTACTGGTGGCTGTGGATTCCGCTGCTGGCGCTGGGCGTCTATGCGCTGCGACGGCGGATCGTGTCCAACGTCCACTATTTCGACGGCCTCGTGCTGCGCATCCCCGTCATCGGCCCGATCCTCATCATGGGCTCGCTGGCCCGTTTCGCCTCGACGTTGAAAGTGCTGCTGACCAACGGCGTGCCGATCCTGCGCAGCCTGGAACTGGCCCGCGGCGCGGTGAACAACACGGTGATCGAGGACGTCATTCGCCGCATGGAGAAGAACGTCGAAGCCGGCAAGTCGCTGGTGCAACCGATGGCCGAGGCCGGCTTCTTCCCGCCGATCGTCGTCGATATGCTGTTCGTCGGCGAGGAATCGGCGAAGCTGCCCTTCGTCCTCGAACATGTCGTGAAGACGCTCCGGCTTCAGCTCGAACGCACCATCGGCCGGCTTTCCCTGACTCTCGGTCCGGTGATGACGCTGATCGTCGGCGGGCTCGTGCTGCTCATTTCGCTGTCGCTGTTCATCCCCTACTTCGACTTCCTCTCGGCGCTTCCCGACATGCGCTGAGGGCGGTTCCCTGCCCTTCTCGCGCCGGAGCAGCTTTGTAGGATGGGCATTTTTTATGCCCATCCTTTTCCGTTTTTGATGGGCAAGAAAATTGCCCATCCTGCGCCTGCTACACCATTTGTGAATTATGAAATTTTCTGGCGATTTTAACCGCGACACGTTAGCGTCGGGACCACGATTCACCGTCGTGCGAGGAGAGTTCCATGCCGACCAAAACCGCAACCCCGTCCGGCCGCGACGCCGCCCCGCTCAAGGTTATCATCCGCTACGCCACGGATAGCGACATGCCGAAGGTCTGGCGGCTGGATCGGCTCAACCTGGAGGAGAACTGGGACATCCATCCGACGACGGGCTATCCGCTCTCGCCCGATGGCTTTGCGCGCCGGCATCGCGAGGGCATCCAGCGCTGGTTCTCGCCGGAAAACCACCGCGTCATCGTCGCCGAGGCGGACGGCGAAATCGTCGGCCTCGCCTGGTACGGCATGCAGCGCGATTCGGTGTTCGATTTCGAGGTGGGCTTTCTCTATTCGATCGTCGTGGATCCGCGCTGGCGGCGGCTCGGCCTGGCGCGCAAACTGCTGGAGGAATTCAAGCGCCGCGCGGCGCTCACCGGCGCAAAGCTCGTCCGGCTGGCCGTTTTGCACAACAATTATCGGGCCATCAATCTCTACCGAAAGCTGGGCTTCTTCGACGAAACGCATTACATGCTCGCCCGCCTGGAGCCCACGGCTCCGGAAAAAGCCAAAAGCGAAGCCAAGGCGCGCAAAACGCAAGAGGCCGCGGCGAAGCCCGCCAAGCCGCGCAAGCGCAAACCGGCGGCTACCAGTTGATGTTGTTTTCGTAAGTGTAATCGAGCGGCTTGAGCAAATCCCACGCCGTGTAGTGGCCGGTGTAAAGCCAGCGGTAAGCGGCGACGTTCTTCAGCACCAGCTTCACGTAATCGCGCGTCTGCGCGAACTCCAGGCATTCCAGGAATTCGTCCCATTCCAAGTCGGGATTGCGCTTCATCCATACCGCGACGTTGTGCGGCCCGCCGTTGTAGCTGGCGATGGCCAGCGGCCACTGGCCGTGGAACTTCTTCAACAGTTCGGCCAGATACCACGTCCCGTAACGGATGTTCACCGCCGGATCGAAAAGCTGGCTGCGGTTGAAGGCGTCGTCGCCCATGCCCGCCGCGATGCGGTCGCCCGTAGCCGGCATCACCTGCGTCAGCCCGATGGCGTTGACGGTTGAAATGGCGTCGGGATCGAACCAGCTTTCCTTGTGCATCACGGCGACGATCAGGTCGTCGGGAACGCCGAAGCGGTCGGCGTTTTCGACGATCGGCGTATGAAAGGCCGGCGGATACAGGAACCGCTCGCCGAGCTTCCAGGGAATCAGGCGGCGGAGGCGGCGGTCCATCAGCTTGGAATAGACGCGGAAAGCCAGGGCATGGTCTCCCTGGCGCAAAAACGCTCCCATCAGATCGACGAAAACATCCGGCTTGACGGCATCCAGCGCCGCGCCGCGCGCTTGAAGCAGGCGTTCCCCCTCGGGCGTGGTCGAACCCGAACGCAGCACGGGTATCTTTTTCTTCGAGGCCATCAACCGCAGCGTCAACCGCGCCAGGGCGCGATGGGCCTCCTCGTCCAGCCCCACCGCCTCCCACTGCCGCGCCTTCGCCAGATCGGGGAAAAGATAGCGCCACGCCTCGGCGGTTTCATCCAACCTTTTGGCGCGCGGACGCCAGCTCTTTTCCACGCGCCCCGCCACGTCGCGCACATAGGCCGCCTGTCCTTCGCGGAAGCGATCGAGCGAATACGGCATATCTATCTCTCGCTGCCGACGCTCGTTCTCCCACTCTTCCAGCCGCTCGCCGTAATACGCCTCCACCTCCTCATCCGCAACATCAACCGCCGTTTCGGCTTCCGCCTGCCGGCGCATCGGTTCCGGAAGCAGATGGGCGTTTTCGATCGTCTCCATTTCCTCCAGCCGCGAGGCGGCCAAAAGGCGATGGTAGGTGAAGCGCCGTTCGCCGGCGAGGAAAACGTAATAGCGTTTGGCCTGCTCCAATTCGCCGCGCTTCTGATGGATGCGGCCGATCCAGTAGCGGCAAGCGTTCGGGAACGCCGAACGGGGAAAGGCGTTGGTCAACTCGTGGAACTGCGCCAGGGTGCGGTCGAAATCGCCATCCTGATAGGCGTACCAGCCGCGAAACCACATCGCCTTGGCCGTCAGGGCGGCGCGGGGGTAGGCGTCGATGAATTCCCGCAGCAATCCGTCCGCCTTGTCGCGCAATTTCGGATCGGCGCCGAGTATCCAGCCCCCCATAAAACGGGCGTTCTGCGCGTAGGAGCTGTCCGGAAAACGATCCGCCAGAGCAAGGTAGGCGCGGCTCGCCTCTTCCAGGCGGTTCATGCGTCCGAGCGCCTTGGCCGTCTGGTTGAGGTATTCGTCGCCGCGCTCCGCGGGGGCCGTCGGATCGGCGGAGAGCGCCCGAAACACGGCCAGAGCTTCTTCGTAGCGCTGAGCGCCGGTGAGCGCGACGCCTCTGGCGTAGCGCAGCTTGGCGGAGGTCTCCGGGTCGAGGCCCGCCGGCGCGGGATCCTGGTTTTCCCAGCGGTCGATGAGCTCCAGAATTTCATCGAAAGCCCAGAGGACGCGCTTGGGCGCTATCTGGGCGAGCAGGGCCCCGGCGGATTCGGGAGGCTCGACAAGTCCCAGGGCGCGCAGTTCGCGCAAGCGGCGCTCGGCGGCGCTAAGGAAATGACAATCGGGACACAACGGCGGCACGGCGGCGAGCAGGGCCGCCTCGCGTTTCGTGTCGCCAAGCCGACGATAAGCCAACCCCTTCAGCCAGAGCAGATCTCCCTCGCGCGGATGCGGACCCGTGAAAGTCTCCTCGTGCGCTTTCCGCAGGGTTGACGCCTCGGCGAGCGCGGATTTGTATTTGCCGAGGGCGATCAGGCACTCGATAACACGCACCTCGGCGTCGTGGTGATGAGCGCCTTCTCCGGGGACGATGCCTGTTTTTTTCGGTGGGGCGCTCTCGGCGGGGGCGACGCCCGCTTCCTTCGGCTGAACGCTTTCGCCAGGGACGACGCTCGTTCCCTCCGAAGGAGCGCCCTCGCCGGGGGCGAGGCCCGGTTTCTCCATCGGGGCGGCATAATACGCAATGAGCTTCGTATACTGCTCTTTCGCTTCGGCATATTTTTCGCGTTCGAACAAACCTTCGGCCCACTCCCAGCGCAGGTCATCCTCCAGGAGAGGAAACGCGCCGATGGCTTTTCCCAGGAAAGACGCGGCGGCCTCTTCGCGGCCGAGCCGTAAATAGGCAATACCGGAAAGCAAGTGGCCGCGCGCGGCCCACTCGCCGCCGTGCCGGCTTTGGCGCAACGCATCCAGAGCGACGGCGGCCTGCTCCCACTTTTTTTCGCGGACCATGCCGAGGATCGCCTCGTATAGCTTCGCGGCGGCGGCGCGCTTGTGGCCCTTGGGGAGCGCATAGGGATTGGGCGGCGGAGGCGGCGCGGCGGGCTTCTTTTTAGCCTTTGGGGCCGGAGCGGTTTTCTTCGTCTTCTTCTCAACCGGCTTTTTTTTCGGCGGCTTGGTCTTAGCCGCTTTGCCCGATGGCTTGGCTGAATCGGCGGCGACCGGCTCCGCCGCCGCCGCAGGTTCCGCCATCCCGCCGGTCGCAACCAGGGAAAGTACAACAAGCATCAAAAGCAGCGCGCGCATGAATGGATGCCGATCAGTCTTTCAGGGTTTCGATGCGTGTTTTGAAGCGTTCCAGCAATTCGGGAAGAGCGAAGCCGACGAGTTTGGTGGAAACGACCTTCGGAATAAGCCCCTTGATGGTGATTTGTTGAACATAGGCCAGACTGACCTGCCGGCGATCCAGGGCCTCTATTTCCCACGAGCCTTCCACGCTCTTGAGCCAGTTGGAGGCGACGAGCGTCCAGGAAAGGCGGCGGTAGGGCTCCTCGATCAGGTCGAGCGTATAGGTGACGGGCAAACCGAAGATGGCGATGCCGAAACGGACGCGCTTGCCGTGGGGGCGCGCCTCCAGAATCTCCACATGCTGCACTTCCGGAATGAATGAGGCATAGCTCGGGTAGTCGATGAGAACGGCAAACGCCTTTTCGGGCGTGGAATCGACTTCTATTGTACGCCGAGCCTGAGGCATGGCTGCAAAAACCTCTTAGGCGGTCAGCCGCCGATTCCTTTCACCATCTCCAGAAGCCAACGGTGCAAAGGAAGCATACCCTTAAATCGCTCCACCACCAAATCGACGAACTCGGGGCCATGCACCGCCTTGGAGATTTTTTCCTCATGCCAGGCATACAAGCCGTCGTGCAGCAGATAGGGCGCGTTCGAATGGGCGGGGTCGTAGCCGCGCGGCGTCTTCTTATATTTCTCGCCGCCGAGCGCGAAACCTTCTTTTTTCGTCTTCTCCGCCGCCTTCACCAGTTCCTTGCCGGCTTTCGGATGGACGACGGCTTCGCGGTAAGCTTCCAACAGCGGTTTGGAGAAACAGTACACGCCTCCGCCGAGTCCGATCGTCGGCGGCTCCAACTGGAAATAAAAGCTCGGCGATTCCATCTTCTCGCGCGGACCTTCCCACCAGAGAATGCCGAGGTGCGTCTTGTAGGGCGACTTGTCTTTGCTGAAACGCGTGTCGCGGTAGATGCGGAAAATCGAACCGTTCGTGGACGGTATCGCCTGGATGTCCGGCGCGTATTTCGACAGCCGTACGCCCACGGCGGCGACAAACGCCTTCGCCGGCTGGAGGACGAAGGTTTCGTAGTCGGTCTTATGCGCCTCGAACCATTTCTTGTCGTTGTGGGCGGTGAGATCGACGAAAAATTGCACCGCCTCCTTCGGAAATCCCCTGAACGGACCGATGGGTTCCTGCTTCATCCGCGCTGGCCTTTCTATGGGGAAGGATTTTGAGGTTTGCGAACGAACGCGACGCCGACCGGCACGGGCCAGCCGCCGACGATGTCGAACGTGAATTCGCCGATACTCGCGCTCAATTGAGCCGACGGTCCGCCGTCGAGCATCAGCGCCTGGCGGCAACCCAGCCCGCCTTCCGCCTCCGGTTTCGCCATCAGCCGGGCCAGGTCTCCCGCCTCGGCCTGGCCGCGATCCGTGACCGCCACAATAACCATCTTTCCATCGGGTTGAACCCCCAACGCGGCGCGACGGGAAACCTGGGGCTTCAACGTCAACGGCTTTCCATCGACGATGATGCGCGGCCCCACCTGCATGGCGAAATCCACATTCGACGGCGGATGCTCGAACCAGTCTCTCGTGTGCATCAGATTCGCTTTGCCATCCGCAATGTAGAAAACACCCCAATCGGCGCGGCGCAACGGGTTGAACTCTTTGCCTCCGGAGATGACGAGCCCCAGCGGACGGCCCTTTTCGTCGAAGAACGTGCCGTTCACGGCTAATTCCGCGCCGAGCCGTTCCCGCATCTCCCGCGCCGTGGCTGTTTTCGTTTCGGAAGCGAATTGGCGGGCGTCGGCCGCCAATACGGCAAATGCGGATAGGTCGATCTTGAATGCCTGGAGACGGAACGACTCGGCGGCCGGCGGTACGGCGGCCTCGATGTGGGCGGTTTCCAGGCCGGGCGCCAGGCGTGTCCATGCGCCAGCGGCTTTTTCCGCCGGCGGCACGACATCGGCGGCGACGGCCGCCGCGCCAAAAAGCGCGACGCACCAGCCGATCGCGCTCGCCCATGTGTTCCTGCCCGGCACGTCCCACCCCTTACGGGTAATTTGCCCTTGGCCCTATCGAAACCATTGGCGGCAAGATGCCGTTCCGACGATCGTCTTTTGAATCATACATGCTTCATGTGTCGCTGCCAATGGAGATTTGGGGCCGGACCTTTAGCCGTCGATAAGATTCGTCGCCATTCTCAACATTGACTCTTAAAATGGAATTTTACTGAATTTTCTAACAGTTGACTTCCGCCGCCATTGCTCATAAATTCGTATCGTAAGAAAATAAGGTGCGGAATCTCGATTTGTCCCCATGAAAAAGGACGCCGATGATGGCCAGGAAATCCATCCTGAAACCGGAGCCGGGAGCCGTTCGCCTCCGCCACGTTCTCCGGGTGCTGCCGCTTTTTCTTTTGGTCTCCGCCTGCAGCGGCGCGGATCTGAAGGTGACGGACTTCGGCGACCAGGATGCCGCCGACGCGCAATCGGACGGGGACGAAGAAGCATCCGAAGAGGATGAGATCATCGAAGCCGGCGAAGACGAAACGGAACCGGAGGAAGAGGAAATCGTCCCGGACGGCGACGAGGAAGACGCCGAGATCTCCGACGAGGGCGAAGAAGAAGAGCATGAAGCCTGCGTATGCGACGCCGCCGGCCCCTGCTGCGACGGATGCCAGCCGATCGCCGAGGGGGAGACATGTCCCGACGACGACCTCGCCTGCACCAGCGACGCCTGCGAAATCGGCGTTTGCCAGCATCGCCTTGCCAGCGGCTTCTGCCTGATCGATGACGCCTGCATGGAAAAAGATTCGGTCGATCCGGAAAACGCCTGCCTGCATTGCGATCCCGCGACGGCCGACGACCGCTGGAGCGAAGTCGCCGACGGTTCGCCCTGCCCCGGCGACGCCCTGGACTGCACGGCCGATCTTTGCCTGGAAGGGGAATGCGCCCATTCCCCCGATGCGGAGCATTGCGTCATCAACGGCGTCTGTATCGACGCCGGTACGCTGCATCCCGAACTGCCCTGTTACGCATGCGACCCCGATACCGCTTCTATCGCCTGGTCGCCGGTCAGCGATCAACCCTGTCCCAGCGACGGACTGGGCTGCACCGACGACCGCTGCCAAAACGGCGAATGCGTCCATGAGGTCGAATCTCGCTTCTGCGCCATCTCCGGCGCGTGCGTCTCCGCCGGCGCGCGGCATCCCGAGTTCGAATGCCTTCTCTGCGATCCCGATCTCAACCGCACGGCGTGGTCGGAGGCAATGGGCGTGGAGTGCACGGAGGACAATCTCGCCTGCACCTTCGATCTGTGCATGGAAGGCGAATGCCAGCATATTATCTCGGAGGAAAACTGCCTGATCGGCGGAGCATGCGTGGCGAACGGCGCGCCGGGACCCGACAGCGCCTGCCAGATCTGCTCGCCGCAAGAAGATCCCCTCGGCTGGTCGCCGCACGCCGATGGCACGCCCTGCGCCGACGACCAGCGCGCCTGCACGACGGACGCCTGCCAGAACGGCGCTTGCACCCATGTCGTCGTCGCCGGCTTTTGCCTGATCGGTAACGCCTGCTACGAAGACGGCCAGTCGAGCCCGGCGACGTACTGCCAATACTGCGACGCGGCTTTTTCCTCCCGCCAGTGGCGCAACCGCCAGACGGGCGCGGATTGCAGCCTGGATCAATGCGTCGTCAGCGGCCATTGCGACGGCGGAGCCTGCCTCGCCGAAGAGTACATCCCCAACGACTGCGGCGATTACGAATGCGGCCTTTCCCCGAGCGGCTGCTTCGAATGCGGCGAATGCGACCCCGACACGCAAATCTGCTGGCTCGACGAAGCGGGCGACCGCCATCTCTGCGCGCCGGACAGAGGCGGAGACTGCGGCGACGCGAGCGGCCTGCAGAATTTCAGCCCCTGGCCGATGCATGCGCAGTGCCCCACTCACCAGGGGCGCGGCGACGCCGTCGGCCCGGCGCATCCGACGATGAAATGGATTTTCGAAACGGAAGGCGACGTCGCCTCCGCCCCGGCGATCGCCGCCGACGGAACGATCTACGTCGCTTCAGGCGATGGCAAGGTGTACGCCCTTTACGACGACGGCGCGGTCAAATGGATCTACGAGACCGGCGCGGCAAGCTCCGTAACGCCCGCCATCGGCGCGGACGGCGCAGTCTACGTCGGTTCCCAGGATGCGACGCTTTATGCGTTTACGCCGACGGGGCTTCTGCGCTGGAGCGCCGACCTGGGCGGACCGGTCGGACGTTCCTCGCCCGCCATCGGCGGCAGCGGACTCGTTTACCTCGGCGCGCACAACAACGTGCTTTACGCCGTCAACCGCACGAATTCCCTCATCACCTGGCTCTTCCCCTCCGCCGGCCAGATCGATTCTTCCCCGGCCGTCGGCGAGGACGGGACGATTTACGTCGGATCGCAGGATCAGAAACTCTACGCCATCCGCTCCAACGGCACGCTCAAATGGTCGTTGACCACGGTCGGCCCCCTGCGCGGCTCGCCGGCCATCGGCGCGGACGGGACGATCTATATCGGCACGCAGGACGGCCGGCTGCACGCCCTCGATGCGGCGGGCGGCGCACGCTGGTCGAGCGACAGCGGCGGAGAGATCCGTTACGCCTCGCCCGCCATCGGCCAAGACGGAACGATTTACATCGGCAATCGGGAAGGCGCTCTCACCGCTTTCAACCCGGACGGCACGCAACGCTGGCGGTTTCTGGCGGACCATCCCATCGAATCGGCCGTCGGCATCGACGGCGGCGGGAACCTCTATTTCGGTTCGGGAAGCGACGGCGTTCCGGGCGGCAAGCTTTACGCCGTCGATCCCGACGGGAACATGCTCTGGTCGTACTCCCTCGCCTCGGCCAGCCGCAGCGGCGGGGCGATCGGCGCGGACGGCGCGGTTTACTTCGGCTCGGACGACGACACCGTCCTCGCCTTCCAAGACTGCGAAGCGAACGCAGCATGGTGCGGCGCGGACCGACGCTACCACTGCAACGCAAGCGGCACGGGCCTGAGCGGCGCTCCGGAAAACTGTCCCGGCGGCTGTCATTGGGACCTCTGCATGCAGGATCATGCGATTCGCCTCGCGTCCGGTTTCGGCGGCCTGCTTACCGCCCCGGATTCAAGTTCGCTGCGAATACCCAAGCCGCACTTGACCATCGAGGCATGGATCAGAGTCGAAAGCGGCCAGCCGGGGCAGATCCTCGCCAAGGGAACCTGGGCGACGTCTTCGGTCAATTACGTTCTCTCGGTCGCCTGCTCGGCGAGCGATTGCACTCTCGCCTTGGGGTTGAACCATAATGGCGGCGTCTATGGCTGGCAAGCCAGGAAATCCGGCAATCCGACACCGTTCGCCTGGACGCACGTCGCCACCGTGTTGGACGATACAACGCATGCGGCGCGGATGTTCTGGAACGGCGAACGTCTGACGAATTTCATCTCGGTCCCGACATCCTGGCCGTCAAGCATCACTCTGGCCGCGCACGGAGCGCTGCAATTGAGCGCCGGGCTCGACACAACCTTCATCGACGAGGTGCGGATTTCCGACGTTCCGCGTTACGAAAACAGCTTCACGCCTTCCGTCAATCTTCTTCCGGACGGCCATACGCGGCTGCTGTACCACATGAACGAGGGAAGCGGAACGACGGTTCGCGACTCGTCGCCCTACCTCAATCAGGGAACGTTGAGCGGATCGGCTTCCTGGACAAGCGACACGCCGTAGGCCAGGCCTTATCTCAGGCGGGCGGTTTCAGCGACGCGTTTTCGGATCATCCAAAAATGGTCGATCGGGGTCCTCTCGACCCTCCAGGAAATCGAAGGAATCGCCGGCTTCGTCGCTTTGGCGAGGAGGGGAAACGACCGGCGCTGGGGCAATCCTCGGATCGCTTTCCGAGCGTTGGCCGGAACGCATTTTCCCTTCAAAATCGATTTTGTAAAGGACCAGACGGATGTTGGGGGAGAGTCTGCCGTATTCGTTCTCATCACTGTACGGTTTCGACCGGAAAACGTAATGATCGACCGGCTGGAGGCCTTCGGTTTCCGGAACGCAGCTCATCTGCTCCACGCGGTTGCAGTCCAGGCCGTGATAGAAGAAAACGCAACCGTGATACTCCTCCGGCAAGTTTCCGGCAATCGTCGAGATAAAATCCTCGCCATTATAGGGAATCCTTTTGATATCCGAATGCGGCGCTCCGAAGATGACAAGCTGATTCCTTGGGTCGGAGTGCATTCTCAGCACCTTGGACACGAACGAGCATTCGGGAAAGCGCTCGACCAGGTGCACCAGGTAATGGACTTCCTTCTGCTGGTTCCGCACGATCGGCTGGACGGGGGATGGTATGCCCGGCTTAAAGAAATTGAAATAGCCATATTGTTCATGCGGGAAAAAGGCGAACATCATGATGGCCAGCAAAGCGCTTGCGAACGGACGCCATGCGTTTCGCCACTGCAAGCGTTCGGCGAATCGCTCGATTTCTTTCCAGCCGAACAGCGACAGAAACAAAAGCATCGGCGTTATCTTCGTGAGATAGCGAAAAATCTCGTAGAACACTCCGTGACTGGCGGAAAAGTAGACTTTGTAAAGGATCAACAACGAGAGCGGCAACATAAAAAACCCGTCCAGGCGCCGGAACGCATGAACGACGCCAAAGATGAACAACACGACGATGCCGAAGGGGAGGAAGAAGCCCATCGCGTAAGGCAGGCTGAAGAAAGACGGATTGAGCGGCTGAAAAGCGTCCAGCAGCCACTCTATTTTTTGAGCGGACAAAATTCCATGTATATTCAGCAGCCCGAAAACCAGCCAGAACAGGAGCAGAGCGGAAATCAGCACGGCGAGCTTCCAAAGCGGCCAGCGCAGAAGCCGCTCCAGTCCGGCAAGCATCGTCCTGCCCCACTCCAGAACCCGCGCCTCGCCGCAAGAAGCCCTTGCCAAAAGCACGACCAACGCAAAAACTCCGATCAGCGCCAATTCGGATCGTATCAGGGCCGCCAAAACGGAAACAATCGCGAAGAGCAGGATGGCGGCATGTCTGGCCGATCGGGGCATTTCGGGACGGTTGTACGTTCCGCCGGCGACGACGCCCATGAGAAACAGCAAGGTGATGGCTTGGGACGGCAGGCCGGACTGGGCGGAAGCGAGATTGTTGGCGTTGAAGACGAAAAAAAACGAAATGGGCAGGGCGAGCCAGAGCGTGCGGGCGACGCGCAACGCGATCGGAAAAAAGATCAGGCTGTTGATCAGAACCAGCGCCATGTTGAGATGAACGATTTGGCGCAGCGCTTCGACGGATTCGCTGGTGAGGATGTTGATTGCTTCATGGTAAACGGAGCCGCTGTGGCTGGCGTTGGCATAAAGCTGTTTGATGTTCTGCCCGGTGTTCCCCTCGTGAAGCACGTTTATCCAAGACAACGAGATCTTGTCCGTCGTGAGAAACAGCCAGAAATATCCGACGACGCCGGCGGCGAGCCCCACCGTGACGATAGCCGGCCAAAGCAGGCGGCGATCGAATCGAACCCAGACGACGCCGAGATAAGCGAAATGGGCCAATGCGAGAAAGAAAGAGGCAAGATACAAAAAACCCCAGAATTGCATCTGCAAAATCGACAGCATATTCTCCAGCCATTGAACCAGACGGCTCCGGGGAGACGGCGGGGTCATCACATTGGCGATTCCTTGCAGAAACGGCTTATGTCCCGGCGCTCTTTCCCATTGGTCGAGAAACGCCTTGAAACCGTAAATCAGTTCGCGTGGCGGCGAGGCTTTCGGCGCCGGCTGAATCCGGTAGTCGCGAGTGGAAAATTCTCCAGGCGAGGAGATGGGGTAAGCGATCTCGATGACGGTTCGCCGTCCCTCGCGGGACATGGCGAAACGCACGTGATCCTCATGCCGTTCTATCGCCTCGACCCGCCATCCGGAAAAGACGACCTCCCCTTCTTTCCAGGGAAGCGGACCCAGCTCCTGCTCTTCCGCCATGGAGAAAGAAACGAAGAGCGGGGAAACCAGGAACAACGCGCAGAGACCAAGCCAATGGATCGGCTTCATCGCGTGCTTTCTCCTTCGGATCGTCCGATTTGCTTCAGGGTCGTTCGTATCGGACCGGCCTTTCTCTCAAACCCGAAGACCGCTATGGCGACAAGCACACCCGCCACGAGGATACCGCCGGCAAGCGGCAGATTGGCGGGAAACGGCGATGAAAAGATCGCCAGGACTCCGCCCGCTAAAAGGACGCCGGATAGCAGCACGCCGGCGCGCGCCAGGGCGCCGCTCAGCAACAGCGAATTGAACGCCTCCAGAATCAGCCTGCGCCATCCCAGGCGCGAGCGCCCGTCGTATCTCGCTTGCTTGACATAGGAAACGGTAACGAACGAAACGTTCATCGTCTCCAGCACGGCGTTCAGATTGACATGCGTAAACGGCGCCTCGGCCGCCTGCCGGGCGATCCGCCGTCGCATCACGCAGAAGCTTCCCGCCTCCGCCGGGAGGTCTGTGCCGCGGCCAAGCTTGCGCAAACGGTGATACAGCCAAAGACCAGCCTTGAAGCAGACTGGGTCATGGCGACCGGATTTGACGGCGAAAGCCGCTTCCACTTTCGGTTTGGCGTTCCGAAACGCTTCCACCAGCGGCCCGATCGTCTCCGGCGGATCCTGAAGGTCTCCGTCGAGAACCAGAATCCATTCGCCTTCTGCGATTTTGATTCCCGCCTGCGTGGCGCGAAACTGCCCCTGGTTGCGCTCGAACCGGAGCAGGCGAAGCCCATAGGCGGTTCGCAGTTCGTTCAATATCCGTTCGCTGTCGTCCGTGCTGTGGTCGTCCACAATGATGATCTCGTATCGCAGGCCCGTCTGGCGGGCCGCATCGGAGCAGCGCCTGACGAGTTTCTCCAGAATGGAAGCCTCGTTGTAGACGGGCGTCACGATGCTGAGTTCGACGGCGGTCACGGAGCGAACCTCCGTCCGACCCGGCGGATCGCCTCCTCGACGCGCCGCAGGGTCTCTTCCTCCATCCGGTTGTGAAGGGGCAGGCAGAGCAGTTGCTTGCACGCCTCGTCCGTTTGGGGAAGCGAATCGCGATTCCGGTAAAGCCGAAGCTGGTGCAACGGCGGCCAGAAATAGCGGCGCGCTTCCACGCCATGCGCGAGAAACGCCGCAATGGTTTCCTCGATTCCCGCTTTCGGGGAGAAACGGCACAGCGCCGCCAGATTCTGATGGTTCGGACGCACGCCCTCGGGGATTTCCTGAACCTCGTACCGCGCCGTCGTCTCCTCGCTCAGTACGCGCCGCAGGCGTTCCGCATAGGCTCTCCGCCTTTCAAGCGCCTGGGGGAAGGTCTTGAGCGTGTTCAAGCCCACCGCCGCATGCAGATCGCTCATCTTGGCGTTGAATCCCGGCGTGGAATCGAGCGGATCGGAGGCCAGCCCGTGATTGGAGAGCCGCCGGGCTTCGTCGAGCAATCGGTCGTCCCGGCTGACCATCAATCCTCCCTCGACGGAGGGAAACACTTTCGTGGCGTGCAATCCGAAAATTTCCACGGTGGGTTCGGCGGCGATTCGCCGGGAATTCGTTTCCGTGCCGAAACCATGGGCATTGTCGTAAACCAGCACGGCGTTGACGCGCTCGGCGGCGGCGGCGATCCGTTCCAAATCCGGCGGGACGCCGTAGACGTTCACCGGCAGCACCGCCTTCACATCGGGCTCCCGGCTTAGAATCTCGTCGAGATGCGCCGGGCTCATCGTCCAGCGGCGGGGATCGATGTCGCAGAAAATCGGCTTCAACCCGGCGTGGACGACGGCCGAAAGCGTGGAGATGTAGGTGAAGGCCGGCAGCACCGCCGCCCCCGCTCCGAGGTCGAGGGCGCGCAAGGCCAGCAGGAGGCCGTTGCTCGCCGACGACACCAGGGCGACGTGCGGCGCTTCCAGATACTCGGCCAGCGCGGTTTCGAAACGCTTCGCCAGCGGGCCGGCGTTGGTGACGCGGCCCGAGCGCAACGACTGCTGGATCGCGCCGGCAAGCTCGGGGGTCGGCTCGAAATAGGGCCGCACGAAGGGGATGATGGCGCGCCGGACCGACGTCGCCGCGTTTCCCGATTCGTAAGCCGGATCGAGCAATCCCCAATGGCCAAGCACCTTCGCCAAACCCGTCGCCAGATCCACTTTGGCCTCGAAGCCCAAAACGTTTTTGATCGCTTCGAGATCGGGCATGCGATAGGGAATCTCCTCGAATCCCGCCCCGAAGAAATCGCGCCCGGGCCTTTCCGCCACGCCTTCCCGATGACCCGACAAATCGATCATCATCCGTGCCAGGTCGCGCATGGAAACCGGCTCGCGGCGGCCGACATTGAAGGCGCGGTTCGTTACGGCCTCGTCGCCGGCGGCAAGCCGCCGGGAAAGGCCGAGCGTCGCCGCCGCCGCGTCGTCGATGTAGCAGAGACAGCGCACGGCTTCTCCCCCGTCAACCAGCGGCAACGGCTTTTTGTCGCGAATGCAGCCGACGAATTTGCTGACCACCCGCCCGCTTCCCGGCGCATCGAGCAGAGGTCCATAGACGTTGAAATAGCGCACGGCGACGAACTTCAGGCCCTGCCGGGCCAGAGCCACGGCGTAGGTTTCGCCGGCGGCCTTGGAGACGGCGTAGCACCAGCGCGTGTTGGCGGTGTTTCCGTACCGGCGGTCGGCGGCCTCGTCCAGATCGCCCTCGCTTTTGCCGTAGGCCTCGCTGGAACTGGCGAAAAGAATGGGGCGGCCGTGTTTCAGGCAGGCATGGAAAACGTTGCGCGTGCCGAGGATGTTGACGTCGAGCACGTTCGCCGGCTGCCGCAGGTATTCGTCCACGCCCACGACGGCGGCGAAGTGAAAAACGAAATCGCTCTCGCCGACCAGTTCGTCGATGAGCCGGCCGTCCAGAACGTCGCCTTGGACAAGCCGGAGCTTCGGTTTGCCGGCAAGCGGAGTCAGACGGTCGAAGGAGCTGATGTCCAGGCAGGTTACGGCGTCGCCGTTTTCCAGCAACGGCCCGACCAACGACGACCCGATGAAGCCCCCACCCCCCGTGACGAGCGCTTTCATTCGCTGACCTTTTCTAACCCCACAAAGACGGGCGAACGATTTAGGAACACCCTAGCCCCCGGTTCAAAGAGCCCCGCTTCGCTGCCGAGACCGCCCACTCCCCGACGGCTCTTGTCGCCCACGATGAACGGAAAACCCGCTTCTTCTTCTTTCCGACGCGCAGCCCCCTGCCGTTGGTAGGAAGAAGAAAGTTTCGCGATCACCTTTGGGCGCGGATTGTGTTACTTCCCTAGTGATACTGGGTACCACGATTTGACTTGATTGTCAAACGCGTTTTTTTGTGAGGCCTTGCCTCGAAGCGCCTGGCGGCGAGCCTCCGGCTGACATATGCTTTAAGCTGCCCAATCGACGTTATTTCCGCGCATCGGCGACGCGGGCTACCTTGTTGTACTGGACAAGACCTGCCCGGAAGGAGGCTACGCCGTCCACTAACTCGGCGAGAATGCCGTTGCGCTTTATGAAGGGCTCTGCGCGGCGGAATAAGCCGGTATGGTTTCGCGCTGTCTCCCGGACACAAGCCGGGAGACTATGCAATGCCATTACCTGTCACATTTCACGAGGAACTGTTCCCCGGCCCGGAAGGAAGTGAGTCAGGTTGATCAGCAAGAAGTGTTTGCCCGGCCTGCCTCAACAACTCAGCCCATCCATTAATCATTCGCTGAAGCTCTGTCTCGGTATCTTTGTCTAGATTGTATTCACCAGAAGGAGAAGGATTTCCACGATACCCCGCATGCTTTATGAGATGCATATAAAGGCCCGAAGAATACCCACCTTCCCACGCCGATTTCATTTTACCATTGCATATTTTCACAACTTGTGCATCCACACATTGATCGCGCACGTCCAGACTAAACACAAACCCCACATGCGTACCCACATAGGTGATAGAATAGCTTGTCGGAGAACTTTCATCAAGGTCCGGTACGTGGTGAAATCCTAAATCTTCTAAAAACCTAAATTTCTTCAGCACAAATTCTCTGAATTGATCCTCCACAATTTTCGTACTTTCCATGAGAACACTCCGCTTAGTCGGGAGGTGTTAAACTTGGAACACCTTCACTCGCATACTTTCCTGTGCGCTTGAACGCGCGGTGGTAGCTAGAAAATCCCCTTAAAGATTTGCGTTCGCCGCCATAAATGGGACTGGGAGGCTGTCCTGCCCTCGGATTTATACGTCTCGCTAGCCGTCGTTCAAAGTCCGGTCCGATATCGATTATTTCTCGACCCTCTGCTTTCATGGCATCAATGAATTGGGTATTTAGCGATTTATCCCATATACGGCCATGGAGCCAATCGGTGATTGTTGTTGCTCCAGTACTTCTAGCAAACGGATCTACCCTGCCTCCCATGTTTTCTCCAATCACAATTGGCGGTTTCCTTGGAACCCTTGACGCCACTTCTGCTGTTTTAGCTGCCTCAGCAGCCTTGGCCGCCTTGGCGGCCTCACTCGCAACCTTTTGTGCCTTTGCTGCCTTAGCAAATGAGAAAAATAATAAAACTTCGCCTGTCAGTCTTCCAATTGCCTCAGGATCCCCGTTGAGCACGGCCTCGCCGAACCCCAGCAAAGATTCCGCCATTGCCACATACGTATCGGGGTTTATCATGGCAGCGGTCGTATCGATCATGTCACACAAAGCCCCAATCGGGTCTGTAATTAGCTTTACTTGAAATTTCACAGCCCCGATCAATGCTTCATCGAATTCTGCAAAAGGTTTCAGTATACCTATCGCGAAGCCAAGAGCATCGCCGGCAACCTTCCACCAAGAAATGAGTCCCGTGGGATCGATCGCGTTTACCGGATTCCCGCCGGCGTACATATAGAGATCCAGCGAGCCGGCCTGGCCGATGGGCTCGGGGCGGTTGTAGCGGGCGATTTCGGGGATGTAATAGCGCTGGCCGTTGTAGTTGAAGCCCGTCTCTTCGTCGTGATACTGGCCGGGGAAGCGCAGGGCGCAGCTTACGCCGCTGCCGTTCTGCTCGTCATAGGTTGTACCGTAAGGCGTGTACTTGATGCTCCAAACGACCTCGTGGGCCGCGTTCAGCATCTGCACCGGCGCGCCGATGCGGCTGGTAATAATGTCGAACACCTCCCACTCGCCGTCGGTCCACTCGTCGTCCTCAAAGGCATCCGTCCTGCGCATCATGGCGACGGGGCGGCCGCCCAGCCACACATAGCGGCGTTCCTCGCGCTCGTAGGCCTGCTCGAAATCGTTGTCCGCGAACCTCAACTCGCGCTCGGCGACCAGTTCCGTGCCGTTGTAGACGAAGCGCACGATCTCACCCGTGCCGTTCGCGTTCTTGACCCATTTCAGGACGCGCCAGCCCGAGGCGTCGTAATAATAGCGCGCCGTGAGATCGGCATTGGACGCCTGATACAGGCGTCCCCGGGCGTCGTAGGAAAGATCCAGTCCTCGCGGCAGCCACCTGATAAGCCGGCCGGTGGCGTCGTAGTCGGCGGTGGTCGTCAGAACATCGCCGTTTTTCATGCAGGTCGGTTTGTACCCGATTCCCCTTGGACAGGTCAGCGTCCCTTTCAGCCCAGCAGCCTCAAAAGTCGGACCATCGCCGATCATGGTCAGCAACGATCCGTCGTCTTCATAAATATAACTCGCCAGGGAGCTATCTTTCGTGTTTAAGGCTGTTGCCAACCGGCCCGCGCCATCATAGAAATAAGACCAATCGATCTCTTCTGCTCCGTAATTCAAATGGTCGTTCCACACAAATTCGCCGGACGTTCCCGGAGAGTTATAAGTGGTCGTTTGAGAGAAGGTAGGCGTACTGATGCCTTGGAGACGGTGCGAGAGCGGTTCATGGCCGATATCGACACGCAGTCCCGACGGCGCCACATAAGTCTGCAAGCCGCCCCGTCCCGGATGGAAGAGGGTACCGGAGTCTCCTTCTCCGTCCCATCCGTCGCTGGAATCCAGACCTAAACCGGCCTGCGCTATTTTCAAGTCCGTGACAAGGAGGTTATCGCTGCCCAGCCAATTGAAACCTGGGTTGTCCAATGGGTCATCAAAATTCGGTTCATCAGCGAATCGGGCCGGCGTCCAGGTCGTCGGCCGGCCGCCGACGTATCCTTTCCCGCCGCTGGTCGCGGAACTTAGCAGCCAGCCATTCGCGGTCAAATCGGGAATAGGGAACGCATCGTCTTCCCATATCATCCCTTCCGTTACGCTCGCACCACTCAGCGCCACCAAGCCAAGGCTATCGTAGGTTCTATCGATCGCAGTCGTTATCGTAAGATGGTCAGCCCCTCTCCAGCTTTCGAATTTGGTTTGCGTCGGCGCATGATAATTCGGATCATTTTCGGCGCTGCCCCATATCACTACCTCGAATCCGGCGCTAAATGGATCGTCGTTCGAGTAGGTGATATGCTGGATCTGCTCTTCAGGCCCGCTGTAGTCGTCGAAGAGCGCCGAATACTCTCCCTCTGTCACCGAGAACAGGCGTTCGGGTGGAATGTCATCGCTGGGAGAGTAATAGGTGTAAGTTGTGGGTGCTAAATCGCTCTGGGGGTGCATAGATACCAGCCGGCCCAAAGCATCATACACGTAGTCCACCGTATGATCGCCGCTTCTTACACTTTTCAGGCGGCCGCGGTTGTCGTAGAAATACTCGACCTCACCCGAACCATCGCCGGTGGTCACACGGCTAACCTTGCCGGTCAGAAAACCCGAAGTGTAATACTCGTAGAAGGTTTGGATGCCGTTGGAGTTCTCGCTATGCAGAACCTGCCCACGATCATCCAGGCCCGCGGTATTGTAATCTTTAGAATAATATGCGCTGTAGACAGTCTGGCCGCTACGTGACACCTCGCGCAGCATCCCGCTCTGCGTATAATCATAATGGTAACTGTAAGACCCGCCGTCCGTCGGCCCGTCGTCCACCACCTGCCCATGGACACCGGAGACCGTCGTCGTGCGGTCGAGCCAATCATAATTTGTTGCATCGGCGATATACTCGGCATCGACCCCGCGAATCAGGTTCGGCCGCGAGTAATCATAATTCACAATTCCGTCGCTGCTATGGATGAGGCGGCCATAAATATCGTAAGTTGACTGCGTGCAGAAGGACTGGCCAAAGGGACAATCTCTGACTGAGGCGACCGCTCCGCTGGAATGGTATTCATAGCTGGTTTGGGATCCGGTCTGATCGTCCTCTTCTTGTGACACCAGGTGCAACGCCTGGGCCATTGGCTCCAATGGGGACCGATCCAACGCGACAGAGCGAGAGGCTCCGGTGGAATACACGGTAGCGAACTGAGTCGGCAGGTGAGTGACAGAATCAGCGTTCACATGGGCATCGGGCCCTGGCGCCCTAATGGTGCCTTCAAAGAGCTCTCCATGATAAGAGCCTTGCATTGTTGTATTTAGTTGGAACCCCCCACCGCTCCAGGTCTCACTTTCCAGCCGACCAGGATAATCCTGACTAGTTATAGCGCTGGTAGTATCTGTGGTTCCACTTTCTCGACTTATTGTGACATCGCCTCCTACTCCGGCTACTGTTTGCATGAAATCCAGCGGCTCAGCATCCGGTCCCAGCGCGGGAGCCACATAAGACTTCTTTTGCTCGTCTAAAGATGGGAAAACCATTCTGACTGCAGGGACTGTCGCAGCAGGTGCACCGGTATTTTCTTTGTTACAGGAGAGATTATCGGGAAAGAGTTTCTCTCTCCAATCCCCCGAACTTAAGTAATTGGCTGCCGATCTCAACCCATTGAAAAGAGTTGCCGTTTTCCCTTTGCTCGCGGTTCCGCATGCTCGGTATTTCTCAATCTCTTCTTCAGTAAGCTCAGTCCCTTCCGATGGCCTGCAATTGTCATTGGGGTCAGCATTCCATGCCTTGTAAACATAGGGTTCCGTGAAAGACTCCTGCGGGCCTACCATGGGGTTGAAATTGTTGGTGATCTTTGGCTGTCCGTTCTGCTGATCAAAGGTATAAGTGAAGTAGGTGTCCGGGCCGAAACCGGTCTCCACCCTGACAGTGCGTGTGAATATTTTTGACTTCTTGACAAAAAAAGATAGAAGATCTTCCCCTTGCCACTCGCTACCCCCGCCGCCTCCAGCGTTTGAATCTCTTACTTCCACGGCACCGCCAAATTCTTGCACACGTTCGACAAGACCTGATGTAGTAGAGTAACTGATGTCCTCTTGTTCAATCGGGTTGGTGCAAAATGCGTTGTCCGTCGTTTTCACAGCTGTAATTCCGGCCCCCGTAGTGCCATAATCAAAGCATTGGTAGACTTCCCCGGACCTGACCCACTCAAGCCGTTGGCGACATAGCGCCGGGTCTTCATCGCCATCCGGGCAATAATCTTTATAACTGAAGAAGGCGACTTCGGGGCCGTCGCCCAGGGTTATTGTTTCGACGAGGCCCTTTGTGTTGTATTCGAACACCAAGGCGTCTTCAAGTCCATCTATGGAAACGATAGCGACCTGCTCGACACCATGGTTCCACTCGCCTCCCAAATACTCAGCTAAGCAAGCTTCCGAAGCAGGACACTCGTTCACACCATCGGGACAGGCATAATCCGGAGCCTGAGCGGTTGGACATCCCATTGCCGCATCGGGTTTTGGTCCAGCTTGGTAAGCGATATCCGCATGGTAGCTATTGTTAAAGGCGTAAACAATTCGCCGTAACCGGTAGGGCGGGCGATCTCCTTCATAAACTTCGGCATAGCCGATGGTGGGATCGTAGATGACAAAGGCTCTTCCTTCATCGACATCTTCCAAACCTGGAACATTCTTGATTGTCTTGAGTTGTACCGGGGTCATAACCGACGGAACATAATCACGCCCCAGCCAACGGAGATAGTGCCCCTCCTCAAGAGGAGTGTCATTGTCTTCATTCAACAACGCCATATCGGGATTTAGAGTAAAGCGGATCTGCTTGCCATCCGGTCGCACCCAGACCATCCTCATTTGGGTGGCGTTACCTATCCTGTAATCCTCAAGGTAGAGCTGGCGAGCGACGCTGGAGGTCCATCCCAGACCGAAAGCCCCCTGCGAAAAATCGCGGGAGTTGTAGGTGCGGGTCAGGGCGAAGGGGAACGGGCCATCGTAAGCGAAGTCCGTGTATCCCCCAAGCACCAGATTCAGATTGTTCAGATTTATCCCGGCGTAGCACTGATGAGCAAAATCACAATGCCCAAGGTCCACATCATGAACAGGAGAAACATTCAGACGGTCCCGCACCAAGGGACAGAAGAATTTCTCCTCGTCGGGCAACTCGCTAAGGTGGACTTTAACAACATCGTTGTGGCAATTAGGATCGTATGGCAATTCAGTATAATAACCAACGGCGAAGAGTATGTCGGTATCCTTCCAGATCGTGCCGCCACTGGTTCCATGAATGAAATAATAAGCTTCTTGCTTAAGATAATCGGGCGCGTCCGGATCGTCCAGATTCTCGGTGAAATTATCCTCGTTGATCACGAGACGTTCCGGATCCTCAGGCTCCTCACTCGGTTCTGCAGTCAGCGTCATTGTCACGCCGTAAGCATCAGCGAAACCTCGACCAATCACGGTTGAAGCCTCTTCCGGCATGCACCCGGCGGCGCCTCCGGAAATTGTTCCTTCCGCCAGATCGTCACAATAAGCGTACTCCGAAATACCGCCGGCAACATCATGGAGGTTGATTCTGCCGCCATGCCCGAAGTTTTCCACAAGCAGCATGGCTTTCAGGTTTTCCGTTTCGTGCGCAACAGATTCCGGCAGGTGTTTCAAGAACGAGTCCACAGGGCCGTTTCGAAATTCCAGTTTGACCAACACAGCCGAGGAAGCATCGGTCAGGAAATTTTCGCCAGGGGCAAAGACGGGGACGGCGGTCCCGACCAAGGCCTCCAGTTCCGGGGTGATTAACTTGATCTGTCGCTCAGTTTCGCTGGATCTCTGGGTCCAGTAGCCGACGACGTTGATCGGACTGACGAGCCGGATCCGCCAAATTGGATTTTCCGGGTCCGCGACCAGCGCGACGCGGAGATCCAGATAATCGTCGTAGCTGTCCGGGATGAGATCCATCAGATCGTCGATGGTCAGGCGGCAGACGCCGTCTTGATTCGTCTGCTGATCGTGCTCGCACTTCAGCTTAACGTCCGTTTCGCCTCCTTCGGGGCCGGACACGGTTTGACTCAAGTCGCAGGCAAGCGCGCCGTTGCCGGCGTCGAAGCCGCAATTGACGTCTTTCAGATACACATTGGTCGCATCGCGGATGGTGATGACCACCTGGGCTAATTCGGACCCGTCGCCAAAAAGCGCGTTTGCCGAGGCATCACCCTGGAAATCCGCACTGTCGTATTCGCCTTCGGTGGGGCCTGTCACCGAGAACATCATCTCCAGCCAGTCGATGTCGCTGAAAGCCGGAGGTTCCCCGTCCTCGTCGGGATATACTTCAATTCTGCCCGGGACATCTTGTTCGTCCTCGTCCGGCGGGCCGCCCTGTTCGCCGACGTTCAATTCTTCAACTTTGAAGTCTACGGACCGCCAAGCCAGGTGGCGGTTGTAGCAGACCCAGCAGTCCGGCTCCTCAAGCCCGACCTGACGCTCACAGATCTCTTTCGCCTGTTGGTTGACCAGGGAACAGCGCAAGCGCTCGCAGTAATGCCGGGCGCTCGTATCCGACGGATCGGGTTTCACCCAGACTTCCTTGACCGAAGCGGCGGGTATGGGATCGCTGCAATCGGAGATATCTTCGGACGAAGGCGGGGCGACATCTCCATCCGTTTGCTCCAATTCTCCTTGTGTAGGCCGCTCGGCGCAGGAAATGGAGGAGAGCAACACGCGGGGTTCGAACGCCGAATCATATCGGGTATCACTGGGGTCGGGAGCGGGTACTCCCTCGTCAGAGCCACTCGAACCGATGGGGTAGTATCGCCCGCCGACACCTTGGAGGAAATACCATCCCTTTTTCAAAGCTGTCGAATCTTTCCCGAAGAATATCTCTGCCTCGTCGGAAGGCCGCAGCTCTATGGTCTCGGGAGTGGGGATCGTGTCTGGCCGGGCGACGAACCAGGCGTTCTGGGGCGAGATGTCCAAACTAAGCGGGAGGGAGGTCACATCATACAATCGCCCGTCCCGAAAGCATTGCCGCTTGCCTTTCTCGCTGGAAAACGGAATCCGCCAGTTCGAAAGAATATCAATTTCGTCGTCGGTATCGAATAAGCCTTCGTGACGCACCAACGTCTCGGAGCAGTTGCTTTCCAACGAGTCGCTCGTACATTTCACCAACTCGTCGGCGGCGTACCCCCATCCCGCGGCCTTGAAGCGGCGCTTCGCCATGATCTGAACTTCGGAGGGATGCAGGCCGATGTTGGCGACCGTGGAGAAACGGGCTGCGGCCTGATGGTTCTGGGAAATGTCGTTCGTCTGCCCGCCGACGATCACCTGGCGTGCGCCGGTATATCCGGTGACGCGGTTGACGGCGACGATCAACAGCACGTCTCCCGGCCGGACGAAATGGGTGCGATGCTCGCCGTTGGCCTCGACACGATGCAGGTACTCGCTCAACATCCCCAACTGACGGCCGAGTGTGCCTTCGGGCAAATCCGCGATGGCGCGACTCGTGTCGAGGGTGGTCCGCAAATGGATTTGGTACATACCGACGGGATTGCGGAAAACGTCCGCGTTTTCCGCATCTAGATTATCCAGGAGATTTTGCTCGATGGCCGTTGCCTGAGTGACCACCATGGGGACTATTTTGTCGCTGCCTTGCTCTCGCTCGGCGGAAAGGTTGTAAACGTAGATCTCCGTTTTTTCGATGTCCGTTGCGGAGATCTCGGACAGGTAAGAACCGCATTTGTCCCACGTAGAATTGGGGGAACCATACCCCAAGTCCGCCCCGTCCCGGTCCGTGGCGAGGATTGGCGAGCATTGGCCACTAAGTCTGTCGAGCCCGTCCCGTTTGCGGAAACTCAGCAGACCCGAGATCACATGGGTATTGACCGTTGCAATCCCCTCAAAAGGATAGCTCCAAGTATCGTCCGACGGGTCGTCGGGGTCATTCTCATACACGTCGATGTGCTGCTGGGCATTGTAGTAGCCCCGGGCGTAGGTAATCACCGGGACAATCATCCAGATTTTCGAACCGCCATATCCCTCCTGAGCCCAATCCGGCAACATGGGATTCGGGAAATTGTCCGGGTCCTTGTGGATCTGGGAGGCGCTGCCCGTCATCGCCATGGAAAGCATGACGGTGAAGCCGCCCGTCGCCGGGTCCGGAAGCGGGTAGGCTTTGGTGACGCAGAAACCTCGCTCATTCGTCCAGCATCCAAAATCCTCGTGAATCGAGAAGGCATAAGCCTGCTCGACCGGCTTCTCCATCCAGCGCAGCTTTGTCCCGGCGGAGGATGAGCAAAAGTAGCACTGTTCGCCGCCGTCGCCGATGCCGATCCCGCAGTTTTTGTTCTTGCAACTCAACCAGTCTTGGATGTTGTCGCAGTTGTCCGGGCCGTCGCCCCGGCATCCGTCGCAATCGCATGGCGTGGACGCAGTTACTACATCCGCCAGGCACCGCGCCCGCTCCAAAGGCAAGGTTTCGAAATAGCGTTCGCAAGCACCTGCCATATTTTCATCAGGAACGTCGTAGGATTCGAATCCACTCTGCACGCGCACGAAGAGCGGGCGGGGCAGGAAGTATTCCTGTACGAACCAGGAGAACCAGGCGTTGACGCAGGAGGCCGGATAATCCATGCGAGCCGGCGTGCAGTAGCTGGAGGAAAACAAGTCTGGATAGCGGGTGATACTCTCGAAATTATCATCGGCCGACCCGAAATCCCAAATGCCGTTGAGACCGCCCGTGCTGGCCGCCGCCTCCGACTCCAGCCACAGAACCATCACCGCCAGGATCTTTTCCCAATTCAGTTCGAACGCGCTTCCCGACTGCCCATCGTCGCCATCTGTTCCTCCCGGAACGCAGCCGTCGGGCTGGCCGCCCTGCGCATTCTGCTCGAAGTACCACTCCAGGGCCTGTTGGAACTGCGCCGGAAGGTACGTGTAGGCAAGATAGTCGAGATGCGTGGGTTGCAGATCGTCAACCGAGCGGATGAAGGCGCCGTCCGGATCGACATAACCGTAACCGCGCACCTTCAAGCGCATATCGTCCTTGGAAAAGGCCTGGATGAGCACCATGCGCCCGGGGGTCAGGTGCAGGCTGTTGGGGAAAACGGCGCAGAAAGATTCCCTCGTCTGGGCTCCCGAAGGAGTGACCTGGTAGGCCATGGTCGGAGGCATGCCAGATTCATGAGGATAGGGGATGAATTCCGACGGAATCGGAGAAAGGGACATCCAGCCGGAGGTGTTGCCATCCGCAAAGACCAGGGAGCCGGATCCGAAAGTGAGGACCAAACCTTCCTGGCCGGGCGAAAAATCCAATTGCTGGGCGTCTTGGGCCGCGCCGTCGAAGTAGGCCGTGGCCGCTTCGTCGGCGGGCGCCATGATCAGCGGGAATTTAATGATATTGTTCTGGTGTTCGATCACGTCGGCGTCGAGAAGACGAACCGGGTAGTCCATAGAAGATTCTCTTGCGACGAATTCCAGCCGCTGACGCCCTTTCGATACTCCTGAGATGAGATAGCGCCCGTGAGCATCCGTAATGGTTTTGAGGTCCGCGTCCTGCACGGAGACCTCCACCCCGGCCATGGGCGTGTTCATAATGGAGAGCACGCTTCCGCCCAGCGTGGTGGGATGCGGTTCGGTGGAGAAGGAAAAGCGGTAATCCTCCGGCATGGCGCCGCCGTCGGCCGACCGAACGCCGTTGTCGCCGCCAAGAATGGCGACGTTCACCATTGTGGCGTAGGGCAGCGCATCCAAGGCGGCGAAGTAGACGGACCGCCCGTCCGGAGTCAGGTTCAGATACCCTTCGCAGGTTTCATCTTCCATGGTGATGACGACGGTGTCGCCGACTTCCGCCGTCGTGAGGCTCGCCGGGTCCAATGGTTTGTTGAAGGCCACAAGAATGGGCCGGTTAACCGACACATCCCCCGAGCCCGCCTCGGGGTTGACGGCTAAAACTTCAAGGTCAGCCTCTGTCAGATCGGTGTAGATCACGGTTACGGTGTCATGGCTGGTTGCCTGCTGATCATTGGTGGCCTCGGCCCGTATGACATTCGTCCCCGAATCCAAATCCACCGTCGCCGTCCAATCGTCTCCAGACGGGCTCGCCGCTAAAGGAGAGCGGTTGTTGACAATGACTTCCACTGCAACAGGATTCGGCGGAGTGACCCGGATACTGACGGCGACGGGGCTTACATCCAGCGACTGTCCCTCGCTCGGCTCAAGGATCTCGACAAGAGGCGGCGCGCCCGTCAGCGTCAAGGAGACTTCCACCGTGGTGGCGTTGCCGTGTATGTCCTTCGCTTCCAGAGTGAAACTCCGCGGGTCGGCCAGCAGATCGAGGGTGAAGACGAAGATGCCGCCGTAGACCGGCAACGACGTCCACACTTCACCGCGTTGCATGCGCAAGGAGGCCAGGTTGTCGTCTTCGACGTTTCCCGCGAAACTTACGGGATTGCGCTGGATCGTCTCGCTTACGCTGCCGCTCCCCTGGAAGGGCCCCCATGCGGCCGGTTGAGTGAACGATATCGCTGGAGCGTCCAAATCCAGCTCAATGGTGAAGCTCTTCGTGAATCCGCTGGACTCGTTCCAGAAAGCTTTTACCGTGATAATTTTTATTCCGCCGGTCTCGTAAGTGAGGCTATGCTCGAAAACGTTACCACTTAGGTAGTTGGCGTCTTCCTCCGCAACGGTCACCTTGGGGACGTTATTCAAGCCGGAGATGTGCCCAGCCACCGCCACCGTGCCGGTATGCAATACGGCGCCGGCAGACGGCGCATCGATCACGATGGAATAATGCTCGCAGCCCAAGCCGCTCACGCAACGATCATACGTATCGGGGTTGCTGTCGTCGCAGAACAAGTCGTCCGGCGCACCGGCAATGCACTGACCGTCCTGGCAGGTGTCGTTGCGCGTGCAGACAACGCCGTCCTCGCAGGAAGAATTGGGGCTTGGAGTCCATTCCGTCCTGGAAACCTGCACATCGCACTTGCGGCAAGCGTCGTCGGGATCGGCGGCGCCATTGGTCCAGCAGGCTCCGTCAATTTTGCAATAACCGTCCTTCACTGAGTGATCGCACTCGCCGGTGGCCGTGTTGCACAAATCTAAGGTGCAGTCGAGGCCGTCTTCCAGGCAAGGGAGCGGCGTGGCGACGGGTGCGTGGGCGCAACCCGAGTCAGCCAGGCACTGGTCTTGAGTGCAGAAGTTGTGGTCGTCGCATCGTTCGGCCTGTGGTTGGCCGGCAGTACAGGAACCATTCTGACAGCTATCGCCGACCGTGCAGTCAATCCCGTCCTCGCAAGGCGGGTTGCCCGCCACAGGCACGCCGCAAACGCCCTGGCCGTCGCAAACGTCGCTTGTGCAAACGTTGCCGTCGTCCGGGCAGGAGGCGCCAGGGTCGGATAAGCAATTGCGCGCCGTCTCGTTGCAGGAATTATTGCAGGCTTCGAACCCCTGGCAAGGATCCCCCGTGTGGACTGAGCAGGTCCCGCCCCCGCAGGCGTCGTCGCCGTTGCAGAATATTTCGTCCTCGCAAGGCGTCCCCGTCGGTTTATCGCTCCACTCGGCAGGCGTGTTGGAAGGGTCGCAATACAGGCAGGGAAGATTCGGATTTTCGTCCCCCTGCATGTAACAGAGGCCATCGATCAGACAGTATCCGTCGGCGATCGCCTCATGGGAACACTGGCCGGCCAGGCATTCGTCGAGGGTGCAGGCGATCCCGTCATCCGCGCACGGCGTTTCATCGGCGCGCGGCTCCTGTTCGCAATTTCCCGAGGCGGGAACGCAGACGCCCACATTGCAGTCGTCGTCCAACGCGGAGCAATCCTTGGGCGCTCCGGCCAGACAATCGCCTCCACTGCAAACGTCCGCCACCGTGCATTCCGTGTCATCGGCATTGCACGGCTGTCCTTGATGGGGCGCCCAGTCGGCTTCGCAGACGTAGTTGTTTGCGCTCGTGGAGCGGCAGACGCCCGTGTTGCACGGGTCGTTCAGAGACGAACAGTCCGGCGCGGGTCCCGCCATACAGACGCCCCCCTGACAGATATCCAGCGTACAGCCGTTCCAATCCAGGTTGCAACGCTGACCGTTGTGCGGCGCGGGATTCTTTATGCAGGCGTAGCTTTCCGGCCCTATCGAGGAGCAGACACCCGTGTTGCAAGGATCGTTCTGCCCCGAACAGTCCGCCATGGGTCCCGCCGTGCAAACGCCTGCCTGGCACGTATCCAGCGTGCAGCCGTTCGAATCCAGATTGCAGGACTGGTTGTTGTGCGGCGCGGGATCTTTCACGCAGGTGTAGCTTGTGGGCCCCGTCGAGGAACATGCGCCCGTGTTGCACTGATCCGTCTGGGACGAGCAGTCCGGCGTTGACCCCGCCGTGCAGACGCCCCCCTGACAGATGTCGAGCGTGCAGCCGTTCGCGTCCCGGTTGCAAGGCTGGCTGTTGTGCGGCGCGGGATCTTTTATGCAGGCGTAGCTTTCCGGCCCTGTCGAAGAGCAGACGCCTGTGTTGCAGGGATCCGTCTCTGAGGAACAGTCCGGGGCCAGCCCCACCACGCAAACACCCTCCTGGCATGTATCCAGCGTGCAGCCGTTCGCGTCCTGATTGCAGGACTGGTCGTTATGCGGCGCAGGGTCTTTCGTACAGACGTAGCCATCCGGTCCTGTCGAGGAACAGACACCTGTGTTGCACCGATCCGTCTGGGACGAGCAGTCCGGCGTCAGTCCAACTGTGCAGACGCCTTCCTGGCACGTATCCAGCGTGCAGCCGTTCGCGTCCTGATCGCAGGACTGGTCGTTGTGCGGCGCGGGATCTTTCACGCAGGCGTAGCTTTCCGGTCCCGTCGAGGAGCAGACGCCCGTGTTGCACTGATTCGACTCCGAGGAACAATCCGGGGCCGCCCCCACCACGCAAACACCCTCCTGGCATGTATCCAGCGTGCAGCCGCTCGCGTCCTGATTGCAGGACTGGTTGTTGTGCGGCGCGGGGTCTTTCGCGCAAACGTAGCTTTCGTTCCCTGTCGAAGCGCAGACGCCCGTGTTGCACTGATCCGTCTGGGAGGAGCAGTCAGGCGTCGGTCCGACCATGCAGACGCCGTCCTGACAAGTATCCAACGTGCAGCCGTTCGCGTCCTGATTGCAGGTCTGGTCGTTGTGAGGCGCGGGGTCTTTCGCGCAAACGTAGCTTTCGGGCCCTGTCGAGGAGCAAACGCCCGTGTTGCACTGATCGGTCTGAGACGAGCAGTCCGGCGCGGGTCCTACGATGCAGATGCCTTCCAGGCATGTGTCCAGCGTGCAACCGCTGCCGTCGGCATCGCAGGAGTTGCCATTGAGGGGGGTCCAGACGGCCGGCGCTTGGGGGCTGCAAACCAGGCAGGGATTGGCGGGATGGGGACCGGTCGAGTAACAGACGCCGTCGATCAGACAGGCCCCGGCCATGAGCTCATGCACGCACTCCCCGGCGGAATTGCAGGAGTCCGCGGTGCAATCCAGGTTATCGTCGCAGGGCATCGGGACACCGACGCACTGATCTTCGCTGCAATGATCGCCGATCGTGCAGATATTCTGATCGTCGCAGGCGGTAGGCTGGGCGACCGGTTGACAGATACAGCCGGCGACCGGGTCGCAGGAACAGTCGGTACAGACGTTGTCATCCTCGCAATCGTTCGGCGTCGTCGAACACCCGTTCGGCCCGTCGCAGAGATCGTCCGTACACGGATCTCCGTCGTTGCAATCGGCGTTGGCCAGGCACTCGTGCTGCACGGCAAGCACGCCCTGCGACTGGGCGGGAATGTTATAGACCTGACTCCAGCTATCGAGGCCCTGGTACCGCGCGTGGAACTTCACATCGCCCTTCGCGATGGGAAGAATCACCGCGCCCGTGCCGTCGGTCTGACCGCTGACACCGATGCTTGTACCGTCGCCGCGGTGGGTTTCCACGGCGAGCGCGCCAAGGGCGGGATCGGTCGCAAGCCTGAAATCGATCCGTTCGGTGTTGATCTTCACCGTCCCGGGATCCTGGAACGCGCCCAATTTGAAATTGGCCGAGCGAAAAACCCGCGTCTGGTAATAGGCCTCGAAGTAATAGGTTCCGCTCGAAGCCGAGAAAAAGGCTTTGCCGCTGCCGCCGGTGGTGGACTGCTTGCCGGTGTAGGAGCCGTCGGCCTTGAAAAGCTTCACCGGGACGCCCGCAATTCCACCGCCCACCTGGGTCGTGACCTTGACGTAAACGTCGCAGGCGGTGATCGCGATCACGGCCAGCATCACGAACGCGGCGATTTTCAGATTTGGTTTCATCTCAGCCTCACCCGAATGGGCCCGTTGCACTGTCGCTCGTCCAATTCACAATTTCATTTCACCGTAACGAGGACGCCTTTTCGGAGACGGTCTCGCTCGCGGCGGCGTCCACGCCCTTCAGCGCGGGTCCGTCGATCGTCGCCGCTCCCCGCAGCCGTTCGAGCTCCTTCTCGCTGAGCGTGAGCCTCAGATTGCCGAGGATTTGGCTCCGCACGTCCTCGAAGGGCGTCTCCACCTTCTTCACGTCGGAAAGGGTCTTTACGACATAGAACGCGTTCCGGGTCTCGATCGGCTCAAGCAGAGCGCCGGTGACGGCGGCAAAAGCCGCTTCCGCCACCTCGGGCGGCAGTTCGTCCCGGCGCAGGTCGCCGAAATCTCCTGCTCGCTGACGGCACTCCGCGTCGTTCGAATACGCTTCCGCCACGGCGGCAAGCGGCAAACCTTCTCGCAGCTTCGCATGGGCGGTCCGGGCGTTCTGCAAAGCCTCGGCCCGATCGGCGACCGCGCCGCCCTTGAAATGCATCGTCACCCGCACCAGGGCGAGATGGCGCGTCGGGCGCGCGTAATCGCCGATATGATCGTGGTAGTACTCCAGCGCCAGCTTCGAGAGGTCGTGGCGCTCCCAGAGACGTTCCTTGTATTTCTGGGCCAGGGCCCGCCGCGCCTGCTCGTCGAGGACGACCTTGACGTCCGGATCTTCCTGCAACCCTTCCCGCGTCGCCGCCTGACGCAGAAGCTCGTTGTTGACCAGCGTCCGAATCAGCACCTCGCGATCGGAGGCTTCGCCCTTTTTCCCTTCAACCACGCCGTTCAGCCGCAGGTAGGCGTCCAGATAGTTTTTGGAAAAGCGCTCCTGGTTGACCCGAAGCCCCGGCTCTTCCTTCTTGCCGCACCCTGCGACCGACACGAAGCCGGCGACGAGAACGGCCAAAAAGACGATGGTCTTCCAACCGTGGAATAGAGACTTCATCTTCTTCTGTCCCTCAGCACACCTTTCCAACACCACTTCTCCCACCGTCATGGCAGCACCGGATTCGGCCGGCAGACGCCGTAGATGCAGGTGCCGTTGCCGTTGTTGCAGGGGGTCATGTGCAATTGCTTAATTGCGTTGCAGGAGCCGTCCCGGCATTCCGCCTCCTGACATTCGTTGGGCGGGCCAAGCTCGCAAGAAATGCCGTCTAGCACCCGATAATCACAGGAGCCCTCACCGTCGCATTGCACGCAAGTATTATTGGGATCTTTAGGACACGGTTCATAGGGATCTATGGGAACGCTTCCCTGGCAATTGCCGTCTGCATCGCAGGTTACAGCCGTTTCGGCGTCTGCCCAGCACCCGCCAAATGAAGAGCCGTCTTCGTTAGGATTGCAGATGATTCCCTCACCAAGTTGTTCGCTATCGCAATACCCGTAAAAGTCGCAGTTACCGGGCCTGCAGCTGTTCGTAGAGCAATCCTTATTTTCTACTGGCATGCCTTCACAATCCCCCTTTTGGCATCGTCCATTGCCCATGCATTTATAAGTATTCGGGTAATCATAATAATCAAAGTCGTCACAGTACGAGCCATCCGGAACATTGAAGGCGTACTGGCAATGCCCTCGGGAATTGCAGAAGGAGCGATAACAGTCGTTCCAGCTATAGCTGCCGCAGACCTTCCATGCCCGGCCAACGCACTCGCCAACCTGGCAATAGGCTTCGACGACACACTTGTCTTTGTGAGTGCATGGCATAGGAGGATCATCAGGTACAGCGCTTCCTCCCACGCACTGGCCACCTTGGCATGTTTGACCTATCATACACACGCTGGCAGAGGAACAAGGCGTGTCATTGGCGGCGTCCTCCGACCGGCACTCGCCTCTTTGACATGCGTCATCTACGGTGCAGGGATTTCCATCGTCGCATGTTGTATCGTCCTCGACCCATTCCTCAACACATGCGCCTCCGTAACATCCAAAAGCCCTGCATTGCATGGGATACAATTCGATGGGGTTATGATAGCCGAAACCATCTAGACCACACACACCTCCATCGGATCTATCGACGTCCGTACATCGCAGAACATTCTCCTCATCAAAAACACATGCCTTCCTTCGGCAAGCGTTGTCGGAGTCGTATACCCACGCACTGTCGCGGCCGGTATCGAGGCAGGACTCGCCCTCATCTTTATCATCCACGTAGTCGCATCCGCCGCTTCCATTGCATTGGAAATTTCTGCAGCGGTCTTCATCGTTATCAGGTCCTGGACACCAAACACCTAAAGGAGCATATCCATTTGCCGCGACTTCGCAGGTCATGCCATTGCCCAGATCTTGGCAATTCGCCTTCAATACGCATGGATTGTCCGAGACGCACTCCGTCCCCACTCCGAGATCATCGCCCAGACAGGAAAGCCCGCCTTCTCCGTTCTCTCTCCACGAGTCCGACCCCGTGCAAGAATTGCCATCATCGCATGCCATATCTGCGTGCGGGCCGGAACCCGTGCATTCGCCCGCCAAACAAAAGTCCCCCACCGTCTGCGGATTGGCGTCATCGCACAACTGGTAGTCATCCAGGGGCCTAATCTCGCATTCACCCGTATCGAGGTTGCACTCCGCCACGCTGCACGGGTTAGGATCCATCCCCTTGCAGGAACCAGGCAATGGCACTGGCGTACAATGGCCGTTGATACATTCTGTATCATCGCTGCAATCTGCCGGAAGCGAACAATCGATCCACGGGTCCGTGTATTTCACCACACACTGCTTTTCAGTGTTGCACTTCCCGGGAGCGCAGCCGGCAAAGCATTCTCTATCCACATCCGGCGCGCCGTCGCAAACTCCCTGGGCGCAACGATCGTTACTCGTGCATTCATTTCCGTCGTTGCAACCCCAGCCGTCCGGCGCAGGAAGCGGAGAGGGGACGCATTCCCCTTCCGAATTGCAGAATTCGAAGTAGCAACCACCCCAGTTCCCGCAATTTTTCCACGCGTGGTCCCTGCATACGCCGCCTTCGCAATAAGCTTCGGTGACGCATTTATCCTCGTGGGTGCAAAGCGAGCCTTCATTGATTGCATGTGCGCCCACACACACACCGTTCTGGCACATTCCGCCACCAGAGCATTCTCCCAAATTGCAGGGGACGTCACTAAGATCATGCTCCGGCTTGCAATCTCCTCTCTGGCAGGTTTCGCCTTCGGTGCAAGGGTTGCCGTCGTCGCAATCCTCTCCGTCCAGGGTCCAAACGTTGATGCACGCGCCGTCGTAGCAGAAAGAATCGTTGCATTGTTGATAAGGATCGTTCGGGGAATGGCCGTAGACGTCGGGACCGCACGGCGCATCATTGGACTTGGGAATTTCCTTGCATTTGAGTTCTTCCCCTTCCACGACGCATTGTTTCGTCAGGCAAGCGTTCTCCGGGTCGTATAGCCAGACGGCGTCGCGGCCGGTGTCGAGGCAGGAGTCGCCTTCCGCCTTCATGCCAGCTTCGTAGTAGCCGCCGTTTCCATTGCAAGCGTAATTTTTACAGCGGTCGATGTCGGTGTCGGGTCCCGGGTGCCAACTGCCGGCGGGAACGAACCCATTGGGAACGCACCTTAAGATATAGTCCTCACCTACCCATTCGCCTTGGCAATTTCCCGTTTCGCAAGGATTGCCTGTGTCGCACTCGCCATAGTTGGGAGCGCCCTTGCAAACAAGAACGGTAGGAACGCCTCCTTCGTCGTATTCCCACTGCCACACATCTTGGATTGTGCAGGAGTTGCCATCATCGCATCGCTGCGGGTCGGAGCCCGTGCAATAACCGTTTTGGCAGAAATCCCCCATTGTCTGGGGATCGCCATCGTCGCAGATCGAGTGCCCATAGGTCGGACGGGACTCGCACAAACCCGTATCGAAGTTGCATTGCGTCATGAGACACGGGTCCGGATCCTCCTCGCAGGTAAAAGCCACTGGCATGCAGTGGTGGTTGACGCATCTTGCCTCGGCGACGCATTCTACGTCTTGGAACCAGGCCAAGCAGTCGCCCTCCTCCCCTTCCTCATTCTTGTACACCGTGGCGACGCATGCACCAGCCTGGCAGTAAGATTCCGTCGAGCAAGGCTCATCATCCGAGCAAGCTGTTTCCGGTTCGTCGGCGACAGGCTCTCCTCCCACGCACTGGCCGTCCTGGCAGACCATGTTGAGCAGGCACATGTCTTCGAAGTTCCAGCAGGGCGACCCATCCGGGATGACCTCGGTTCCACGGCATTTTTCATCGATGCAGATGTCGTTCATCGTACAAACCATGTCATCGTCGCAGAGAACGCCGTCGGCCTTCCCCTCGCAATCGTCATCCTGATCCCCAAATTCCTCGGCGATGGTCTCGCAATCTGCGTTCCCTTCGATCAACGCCAACAGTCCGGCCATCTGCTCGTTCGACATTTCCATAGGATTGGGACAACCCGACTGGCAGGCGTTCTCCAGTGTCGCCCGGCCCGGATAATCGGAAGTTCCTTCGACAATCTCCCCGTAGCATTCGGCCACCCGAACGCAAGCCTCCATGCATGCTTCCAAATTCTGCTGGCAACGACCGGAACTCTCTTCGCAGGTCTGCCCTGCCGGGCAATGGTTGTGCTCCATGCAATCGATGCGGCAGAAACCGCCGTCGCAATAGGAGCCAAGCGGGCAGCCGCCCGAGCAAGCCACGTAGTTCCCTCCAATGACCTCGTCGATAACCTCGGCCAGATTCCCTTCGCAATTCAGATCCAGGGGCATGGACTCCCTGGCGTATTCCGGCTCGCACTCGTCCTGGCAGACGCCCGGGTAGCAACAGATCTGCCCGTCGGCGCACTGGGCCGAGGGCGATTGCCCGTCCCCTCTGCATTCGAACACATGCACGGCGCCGGGGAAGGTATTGGCGGCGCCTTTGGCGATGAAGGTTTCCAGAGAGTCATCCCCGTTGGCCACGGTGAGGCCGCACCAGCCCAGCATCTCCTCCTGCTCCAACCAATCCAAGGGGAGAAAAGCCGCCAAGAGATGCTCGTCGAACACCACGGCGTCTGTCAGTTCCTGGCCGCACAGCCATACCCGTGTGTCCGGGCCGAAGCCCCGACCGTAGACGTAGATGGGCTTGTGGATGTTGCGCCATACGAAGCGCGGGCAGAAGGCGGCGATCTCCGGGGCGGGTTCAACCTCCTCTGCTTCCGACAGCACATCGAATTGATGGATGAAGTCGCCCGAGCACAGCGTGGTGTCATCGTCGGAGGACTTTACTCCCTGGTCCCCTCCGGCAAGCTCAACCGAATAAAGCTTGCCGTTAGTCCAACCTTCTGTTGGCGGCGAAACGATGAGGACGCGTCTTTCGTCGTCGGCAAAAGACGCTCCTCCGTGTTCGACCGGCTCCGGTTCAGAATTCTCATTGAGGTAAGACGCATGGACAAGTTCATTCAACTGCTCGTTGGTGTAAGCGAGCAACGGCTTGTTGAACCCCAGCCGGATGGACTGGAAGCGCGAGGTGGGCATAAGCCAGAGCGGGTCGGCCTCGACGACGGCCAGGCAATCCCATTCTCGGCGCATCACGGTTCCACTGAGCGGTCCGCCCGCGTGATCCTCATCGCCGATGGGACTGGCGTAGTAAGCGCCGCCATCCTCTACAAAGCGGGCGCCGAGATAGATCTCATTGGCCTCGACGTCAAAGGCAAGTGCGGAGGCGTCGCCAAAATGATCGCCAATTTCATAGCTCGGCGTCAATTCCGCTATCTCGCTTTGGCCTTCGTAATAGTGAGTGGATGGATCGGAGGCGATGCGCGTCATGTCGTAGACGACGGTCTTACCCCCGCCCGCAGATACGAACAGACTGTCTCCTATGATCTTGAGGTTGCGGATTATCTTCAAGTTGTCCGGTTGCGGGAAGGTTTCCAGGAACCCCGGTTGGATGGCAAAAACGAAATTCAACTGAAACTCGACCGTAAGAGAGTCGCCTACGCGCAGGTATTCGGTGTGGATGCCGTAAATTCGTCCGGCCTTCGAGGCCAGCCAGAGCATGTGGCCGTTGAGCGCCATCGCCACGGGCTGGTCTTGATCCTCCTCGAAGCCCGGGAGCGGCAAACCGGGCGCTTCCTCGATCTGTTGGAAGGGCCCTAACGTATTGAACCCAGAAACGGAGACTTCGCCGCCCGAGAGTTGGCCTTCCTTCGTAGCGATGAACAGAAATCCGTTTTCTCCTCCGGCGATAGCCAGAATCGCTCGATCCCCGGCGATCGTCCCGTTGTCCAGACCGATATCCACCAGCCACGGGTTGCCGTCGTATTCCTCGGAGAGGTAAAATCCCGCCAGCCCAAAATCCGTGCCGACGACAATTTGCTTGCCGATGGCATGTACGGCCGTAATTTTGGTTTGGATGCCATCGATAGCCGAAGGCGGCAAGTGGAACTTCTTTTCGAGGCTGGTCGGATTCGACACGTCGTATACCGACAGCCCGTCCTGACCCATGGCCAGATAGGCATACGCCGGGCCGTAGGCATCGGCGTATTGCCGGACGATCCGCAAACGGCCGCTGCTGGCGGCGATGCCATCGAACCCATTGGCGGCTTCCTCGGCGACCACTTGGGGATCGGAGGGATCGCTCATATCGACCACCGCCAGGCCGCGACGTTGAGCGGTGCTGAGGTCCAGCAGGTTCCCGTAAATATCGAACGGGATCATTTCCCCGCCTAGGCTCGCGTAGACCATGCCGTTCCGGTACTCCAGATCGCCGACCGGGCCGAGGGCGAACGCGGTTTCAAGAGAGTTCTCGTAATAGTAAGGCTCGGCGCTGATAGCCGGGATAGACGTTAGATCGAAAAGATCGCCCATGTCGCCGGGGAAGAAGGCCCGGACATCGGCGAAGCCGGGAGTATTGGAGGAGGGAACCACAAGCACGGCGAAATTATGGCTCAGGACTTTTACCCCTGAAGCCGGGAGAACCTGGGATCCTCCGGCAGGGATAAATTCCACCGCCAGTCCCGGTACGAAACCCTCGCCTTCCAGCACGATGGTGTTTCCGCCCTCCAATGGACCGACTTTGGGATCGGTCCTAGACACGGTCAGAGAGGCCAGTCCCACCAAGCCGCCCTCGACGGTGCGGCTCCAGGAGGGATAGCAATCCCGGACGGTCAGGGAGTGCGGGCCTGCCTCGCTGAGGGTTACGGAGATTTCAATCTGGGTATCCGAGAGATAATTTACGGAGCCCAAACTGGCGGGCCCGCCGACTTCCACGTTACAAGCGTCGGAGAATCCCTTGCCGGTGATGGTGATTTGCGCGGCAACGCCGGTCGTCAGGTAGCGCGGCCGAACGTCGTCGATGGAGATGCCTGGCGTTTCCGGGCTCGCGTCGTTGGAGTTTACCGTGAAATGATAGATGCCTGGGTTCGCAAGTTGTTCATAGTTGATCGCGGAGAGCTTCCCAGAAATGATATGAATCTCGTAGGAGCCATCTGAAAGATCACTGTCGGAATTCCATGTTACCGTACTGCCGAACCACGTGTTCCGGGCTGTAACGCTACCTGACACAAAAACCAAATTGAGTGGGTCGGCATTGTCATAAACTTCCACCGCGCCGGCCACTGCCTGGGTGTTGATTTGTTGGGTAAGCGACACTTCCACCGTCACGCCGCCCCCAACAACGGCGCCGTCCGGCGGATAAACGGAGGCCACCTTGAAGGTGTCGCGCCGGAACCAGTACAACGAACCGTCTTCGGAGGCCACGTAGACGCGCGGTCCCAGGATGTCGATGCCGGTCAGCATGCCCGATGTCTCGAAGCTGTGAGTCTTGATTAATTCCCACTGGTCTAGAGCATTTTTCCGCAACTCGAAGACATAGAGCATCTTCTCCACGGTGACATAAATCTCGTTGCCGTCGGCGTTGATGCGACTGTGGCGCGGGTCTAAATCCATCGGGTGGTTGGTCCACACGTACTTGGCCAGAGGGGTTTCGCCCGTCCCGTAAACACCGATCTGAATATGGCCTTCGCCTCCACGCCCCACGACGCCGTAGACCCAATCTCCCTGAACAAGGCGGGTGGCGGAAACATCGCCGACTTTAAGATACGAACCGCCGCCGTCAGTAAGCGTGCGGACAGACTTGGTGGCTCCGCTCAGGTTGATGAAGCGCAGATTGGAAGAAGCTCCCGATTCGTCGAATACCGCCATCACGGCGCAAGGGCCGTCGCAGGCGGGCTCATTCTGGATGTACTCCACGCCAGCGTAGGAGCCGCCTTCTGTATCCGTAATTTGTTTGAGCACCCACGGATGCTCGCTGTCTCGAATATCGACAATCTGGAGCCCGTCGGTGTCCGCGGCCAGAAGCGCCAGGTCGTCAACGATGTCCAGGCCGTAAACCGGCGTCGGTTCGGCGAGATCCGCCACGAGGTTCAGGTCTTCCTGGATGTAGAAATCCAGAATCGAGAATCCCGGCGGGCCGTTGGCGCGGGAAGCGACATACAACTGGTCGCCTCGGATCTGGATTTCATTGGCCACTTTGGGCGGGAAGCCGGGCAGACGGGTGCGCGTGGCGCCGGCGATGTTGTAGGTGTAATGCGCGATCAGAGCGAAAGCGTGGTCGTCCTCGTCATAGGTGTTGAGAACGTAAACGGCATAGACGCCATCATCGTCCACAATCGGCGTCAAGAAGGCGATCTTGTCGAATTCGATCACGTCCGTGTAAGGGGAGCGAATGCAGGGATCAGGAGAAGCGGGGTCGAATTCGTCCCCGCCCTTGCAGAAGAACACGTCCGCTCCGGGAGTGAAAACCAGTTCATCGTTCCGGGTTTTCGCCCTCAGTTCGTGATGCCCGGTGATGGGGCCGTCCAGTTCGCCTTCGTAAATTTCATAATCCTCGGGAGTCGGGGAAAGCTCGTCCAGGATGACCAGCTGCCCGGCGATCCGATCGACCATTTCGCCGCCGTTGTCCAATTCGACATCCACAGCGCCCCATGGACCGGCATAACCGTCGAGATCGATCGTCGCCAAGGACGAATCGAACGTTGCGGAAAATTCACTCCCGCCGATCCGGACCACGGTGGACGCAATCATCCCTTCTGCCGCAATGGTGACCGTTCCTTCGGCCCGAGCGATCCTCGGGCTGACGGAAACAATGCGCGGCTTGGGAATATTGAGAGGACCGACGGAGAACGGGATCTCCACGCTTTCGCGCCACAAGCGGGCGTTGCCGTAGTTGGCGGCCTGCAACGTGTTTTTCAGCGACAGCGAATAGGCTCCGCTCTGGACACAACCGCTGGCGATGGTCACCATAAGAATGTTGGAGGGGGGCGGTTCTGGTTGTCCCAGTGTCACGCAGTTATCGGTACCTTCGATACCTTCGATAGCCACGTAGTTGGAAGCCAGGCCGCTCACAGAGGCGATGTCGTGATTCAGCGTCACGGACAGCACCAAATTCCCCGCGCCCGGATGCTCCACTGTTTCGTTCGGCTTGGGATGCGAATCCAGGATGTAGAGGAAGGGCGTTTGCAGCCCGATCAGGCCGTTCTCGCCGGAAGCCACGGCCATGCCTTCCTTCTTCGGCAGCATATCGTAGGCCTTCTGCACGTTTCCGGCCGAGAAGAGCGTGGGATTGGCAGGATCCGCAACGTCGAAGAGCATGACGGAGCCGCCCAGCGTGGCCATCATCACCAGGCCATGGTAGTAGCGCAGACGCCACGGCGAACCGGGGTTGTTGACGTGCGCCGAGGTCACTTGGAAAGCGCCATCTCCGCCATCGAGGTCGCGGACAAATTCTTCAAGCATGGAGCCGTCAAACTTGAGAACCTTCAGGCCGTAACCAGCCAGGGCGGCGTAGACGTAGTTCCCAGCCATCACGGCATCCATTACCGGATAGCCGAGATCCCGCGAAGCAACGGCGGTCAGTTGCCGATCCTGGAGTTTGTAAACCGTGACGCTTCCGCCACCTTGCGCGCTTCCGTTCCCGGTAGCGAAACGATGGCCGTCGAGGTTGCCCCAAAGCTCGGCGCAATTGTAGCCGAACTCCACATGATAGGTCCGGCTTGGATGAGAGTTGCCGGCGGCGACGATGTAGCGCCCGCCGGGATCGACGGACACCTTCTCGATGGGGCGACCTGCCGTATCCAGCGTCTGCATCACCACCGGGTCCTTGCCCTCGCCCACGTACAGCAGCGTCAATTGCGACTCCTTGGCTGCTGCCGTGGTCAAGGCGCAAGGAAATGGCTCGTCGGGAATGTCGGGAGTTTCACCGACAGCCAGGGCCAGATCGCCCAGTGCATCGACCCAGATGACATCCAACAGGCCGTTTTGGGTGGCGCGGATACCCATGTAAGCCGGATTGAAGGGAAAATCCGGATTGGTGGGGGGATCCGGGGGGGAAGAATTTAGGATTTGCAGACCGGCTTTGCCGTTGGCCACGTATAGCAGGTCTCCGTGGGGCTTGACAGCCAGAGAATCCGGAACCAGATTGAGGATGTAGAGCGAATTCAGGAGGTCGGAATCCTCCTTCAGATCCGCCAGATCTGCATACGATAGCCGCGACACCAGTTCGAAATAATCTTCAATCTGATCCGCATCGGGAAGGGAGGTCAAGGCCGGTCCGGCATTCCACAGGCTCATCTGGCTCGCGTCGTAGCTGGCGACGCGGTAATTCACCGCCATGGCTCCAAAACGCGCCTGTTGCTGAATGGCGTGAGCCCCGATTTCGTAAGTTCCGGCGGCGGCGTAGGTGTAGCCCTGGTAATCCTCCAGCGCGACGGGGGCGATGGCGGCGTTGTTGTCCACGATGACCGGCTCCTCGTCAACCTTGAAGGCGGGCATCCCGTAGGAGAACTGGGCCGGATCGGTTGGCAACGAGGCTTCGTCCAGCGAGACCGGCGACTTGGCGAGGACCGTGGCGGGCCCGAAATCGCCGCCGCAGGCCTGGCCGTCGATGCGGCTGCTGGAGATCACGTTGACGGAATTGGCGATAGCGCCGTCGAACATCACTTGGGTGCGGTATCCCGCCAGATAGTTCGACATGAAACCCGCGCCGCGCAGAACGTAGCTCGTCCCGCCTTCCGGGTTGGCGAACTTGGGCGTGATGCCCGTCAAAACCATGTTGGGCTGGTAGTAGTAAGCGCCCGGCAGGCGATCGACCAGTTTGATGTTGTAGGAGCGGCCGGGAGTTTCGAAAGAGACATCGCGACCGACCGACACCGTCACCAGACCGGCCCCGGCCGGCGTAGTCGCCGTCATGCGATTGGTTTCGATCTGGCCCTTCGTGGCTTCGTTCGCACCGAACAAGACATCGACGTCAACATCGAAGCCCGCCCCCACGATCGTCGCCGCCCGGCCGCCCGCCGACGGCCCCACCGGCGGGGAAACGTCGTCGAGGCGCGGCAGGTCAACGCCTTCGGGCAGAACGATGAATTCGAAGCTGTATTCATTCAAGGCCATCGGGCTGCCGTCCAGAGCGGCGATGTCGTGACTGTAGTTGTCGATGAGGACGGTGTAACTCCCGGGCTCTATCTCTACCTCCGAACTTTGCGGATCGGGATTCCTGAAAGTGAAACTCAGGATATGGTCGGCCACGTCCCAGGTCCCTGAAGCTGGACCGCTCGTCTCCTCCTCGATAGAGGCGTGAGCGATGATGCCTTCCTCCAGCTTTTTGTTGAAACGGATCTTCAGAGGCGCCGTCTCGAAGAACGCCGCCGGAACCAGACCATCGTTGGGGACGTTCGTGTTCACCAGGAACAGGTGATTGGTGTTCGTCCCCTCGACGTAGGAGTTCCCGCCTCCATCTGGTTGATAGCCGGCGATCACCTCTCCGGTTCCATCGCCATAATCGCCCTCGAAGGCGTCGCCATGGCTGATGTTGACGGACACCGCCACGCCGCCAGGGCTGTCGAGAGCGTATAGATATCTTAAATTCCATGGCTCTGGCTCGGAGATGTCGAAGACGAGGATGCCGGCCGCACCGAACGCCACGTAACAGAGATTGCCGACAACGCGCACGTCGTGGGCGACGCAATCGGAGTTGGTGGCGGTGTGACATTCGAAATCCGTGAAATGGGCCTCTGGCCAGGCGTCGGGGTCAAGGCAATCCACTCCCACCGAATCTTTCCTGATTACGCGCACGCCATTGTCGCCCATGGCGAGGTAGGCATAATAGGTCTCGGTTTCAGGCTTGCCGGGTTGCTCGAGCAGCTTCATGGCCACGGCCGAAGCGGAAAGCCCCGGACACTCGCCGACTTCCTGCAATCCGGCGGACACGTCCACGAACTTAACGACATCATGGTTAACCATGGGAGTGAGTTCGTGATTTGCGAAATTATAGTTGGCGGCGAAGGTCACTACGGCCATGTCCCGCTTCACGTCCAGAGCCACGGCCTCGGACGATCCCTGTCCCAAAAGCTGGTCCATCGGGAAAGGCTGATAGTGATTGACCATGTGCAATTCCATCAGACCCCGGTTGCCGGCCGCCACCAGGCCGCGCATGCCATCGACGCGAATCTTGGCGGCCAGATTGCTGTCCAGCGGCTGCTTGCGGACCAGACTCACGGCGGCCGGGTTGTGGACATCGATGGTGTAGAGCCACCCTTCCCTGCTCTCCGGGGCGGCGTCAGGATTGCGGGTGGCGACGACGTAGGCCAGGTCGTAATTCTGCTCGATGTACAGGTCCACGCCTAGCGCCCACATGCCGCTGTCCAGCGGATAGATGGACAAGATGCGGTCGTCCACGCCGTTGCGGTCTTCGTCGATGAACTCGCGGCGTTCCTGTTGCGAATAGGGAATATTGTCCCGGTCGAGTCCGGAATAGTTGATGACAACGAGGCCCCGCGGCCCGGCGGCTACGAAGGCGTATGCCTTTTCGGTGATGATGTCGTACATCTTCAGATTGCTGAGCGAGACGTGATCGCGGATCGGCTCCGAGTATTCGTAAGTCACACCGTTGTCCACGATTGGTTCGCCAAACCCCGTTCGTTCGATAGTTACAGGTACTTTGCCGACCCGGCCGGCCGGCGCATGGACGGTCATGCTTTCGGGACTCAGCACCGAGATGTCCGAGGTGGACACGGCGTTTTCGCCAAACTTCACATTCATGCGGCCCGGATAGAAGCCCGATCCCGCGATCTCCACCAGCGTGCCGCCGTAAGCGGGGCCGCGGCTGGGCGTCACGGATTCGATGGATAAAGGCGGCAACACCACGAGCCCGGCTTCCAGCATAGCTTTAGCGCCAGAAACGGTCTCCAGCGCTACACGCAACGCGCCGGACCTATCCAGGAAATCGTTCTCCGAAACCTGGACTTTCAACTCCGACGGTTCCAGACTGGAAATCGCGAACAACTTCCCGCCGATCGACAGGCTCGCGATGTCTTCCGCTAACTCCGGCAGTCCTTCGGCCGTGATGGTCAGTTCGACTGGCGCGCCGAGGACGACAACCGGCGGGTTCACCGCCATCAGCTTCAACGGTTGAGAACCGGATGTCGTCCCGGTGTTGAAATAGCTCACGACGCTCTCGACGAGCGGGAAGCTAATCTGGCCTTCGTTGACCTTCTTGAAGCCCTGACTGATATAGATTCCATACTTGGCGTTGGCCGTCAGATTCTGCGCTGGCGTGAAACTCAATTCGTCGCCGGCGTTGTTCAAGGTAGGGATTCCTGCGATGCTCCACTCATGTGTCCCGGCGACCTCTCTACCGCCGCCATCATAGACACCGAAACAGTTGCTCAGATCCTCCTCGGATCCCGGGCAGAAAACCAGCGTAGAAAACGCCACCTTGATGGTGGGCTGGAGCGGCACGCCGCGCTCGTCCGGTTTGGGCCAGATGTCGATGACATTGGGGATGGGAACATAGGCGACGGTGATGCCCGGCATGGGCCACTCGATGCCGCGAGGAGAGGAATCGTACACCCGGCGGGACACCACGGCCCATCGGCCGTCGAAGACAAGGTCGAAGGGATAGGTGAACGCAGCGGGATGAGCGGCGAAGAAGCTCGGCGGAAGCGTGGACGGAATGAAGGACACGGCGTCCATGACGTCTTTGGACGTTCCCGCGCGATTGACCCAGATGTCCAGGTAATCCATGTCCCTGGCCGCCAGAAGCAGATTGCCGCTCGGCCGCACGTCAAGGTAGCTGCCGTGATCGCTTCTCAGGAAAGGAACGAAACTCTTGGGCGTCTGGAATGGATCGGATTCCACGTCCAACTCGAAGAAGTGGGCGTTTCCCTTCTCCACATCCGGCGGGCCCAGCTCCCGACCCCTGAGCAGATCACCTTCGAAACGGCAATCGGCCAGCGCCAGCGCGGGACCGAAAGGCACCGTCGCTCCTCCTAGGCCGCAGCGATGTGGCGAACCCTGTGCGGGCGGCTGCACGGCGAACGTCGGGCTGTCCAAGTCGATTTCGAACAGGCCGGCCGCCGAACCGGGAAATCCGGTGGCGTACAATTGATCGCCGATGAAGGCCAGCGACGAAAAATCACGGCTGCCGGAATAAACCTCGGCGATGTAAGGATCCACGATTCCGGCTTCGTTCAGGCGGCCGACGTCGATGAATAAAATCCCCGGAGTGTTGCCCGGGTTGTTGGCCACGACAAGGAGGTTGTCTTTCAGCACCATTTTGAACGGCTGCCCCTGCAGTTTCATCGCTTTCTTGAAAGCGGGAGCGTCCGGGTTGGTCACGTCGAAGATGGCCAGATAGCCCTCTCCTTCATAGAGCGCCTCGATTCCTTCGATCGAGTAGGACCTGGCGGCCACAAAGGCGAAGGAGTTTCCGTTCGGGTAGTCCTTGACTACAACCTCGACGGCATTCAAGGGAAGAGGCAGGGAGGCCGCGCCGAGGACGTCCGGCTCGGTCAGATCGCTGAACGGATCGCCCAGCGAGACGACGTTGAGCGAAGAGGCGTAGAGCCTGTTTTGCAGCTCCTCATAGGAACGGTAGGTCCGGCTCAGGTCCTCGGCTTTATGTTCGACGAAAACCGCTGCATAAAGCAGGCCGTCGTGAAGCTCCAGACCGCGGGTCTCCCCGTAGCCAAGATTGTGGCAGACGCTCTGGACGGAGCAACCGTTGCTTCTCGGATCCAGGTCGTAGTCGTTGGCGTTGTCGATGGCCACAGTGGGAATGCCGCTGTAGAGATAGCCTTTCGGCAACACGGCCACTTTGGGGGAGTCGGGCTCGGTCGCGTTGTTGCGTTCGAGCCGCACGTCCACAAAACCAAACTCGCCCGGGTTGCGTGTCGGTACGGTGCAGCGAAGCCTGTTCGTGCTCAGGATCTGGACGGCGGTAGCTTCGTTTTCGCCGAAGAAGACGCGGACATGCTGGTCGCCGGCGGGACCGGAGATGAATCCCTCGCCTTCTATTTCAACGATCTGGGCGACATCGAGGCGGCCGACGGCCGGCTGCACGTAAAGGATGTCCAGCATGTCCAGATACACAAAGCCGGCGATGACGCGGTCCGATTTCCCGGAATCCGGATTGAGGACGCGCACGGTGACCGGTCCTTCGTCGTGCTCGGGCGTCAGACAATTCACGTAGTCCGACTCGTTCGGCTCGCCTGAAAGAACCGCTGCATCACAAGCCGCCGGCTTTCCGTCGAAGAATGCCTGCACATTGGCTTCAAAATCCGTCCCCTGGATGTTTACGGGCGTGCCGCCGGAGATCGACCCGTAATTGGGAGTGATGCCTTCGATATCGATCTGTGGAGCCAGACCGGGAGTCGTCTCGGTCCTGAAACTGGAGACATGCCCGCCGACGAGCGTCCTTTCGGAATCAGCCTCAAGCTGATCGCTGCAAACGATGTAGTAAGTCGAATCCAAAACCAGGTCGCCCGAGGGATAGAAATGGATTTCATGGCGGTTTTCGCTGAGGGTCACGTCCGCCGCGTCCACCGGCTCGCAATCGGGATTCAGCACGTTCGGAGAGTTGCGGTACAGTTTCACCAGCGTCCCCAAAGCCTGATCTGGCTT
>QZKR01000015.1 GCA_003598065.1 Myxococcales bacterium
TCGCTCACTTTTTCCAGGCTGGAGCCGGCCGGTATAATGAGGCTCACCTGAAACTCGCTGCGGTCGTCGTTGGGAATGAAGTCCTTGCCCAGCGTCTTCGTCAGCGGAACCGCCGTAAGGATCAACACGAGCGCCAGCAGAACGGTGGCCAGGCGGTGGCGCAGCGACCAGCGAAGCAGGACGTCGTACACGTAGTCGAGGCCTCGCCACAGCCAGTTCCGCTTGGATTCCGCGCCGTGCGTTTTGACCCTGAGAAAGCGCGAGGAAAGCATCGGCGTCAGCGTGAAGGAGATGATCAGCGAGATGCCGATGGCGAAGGCGACCGTGAGCCCGAACTCGTAAAAGAACCGCCCGACCATGCCTTCCATGAAGGCGACGGGCAGAAAGATGACCATCAGCGAGGTGGTGGTCGCCATGACGGCGAGGCCGATTTCCTTCAGGCCGTTGATCGCCGCGTCGAAGGGCGATTGCCCCTCTTCTTCGAGGTGGCGGAAGATGTTTTCCAAAACGACGATGGCGTCGTCGATGACGATGCCCACGGCGAGCGTCAACCCCAACAGCGACATGTTGTTGAGGGTGAAGTCGAGCGCGCGCATCAGCGTGAAGGTGGCGATCAGCGAGGTGGGGATGGCCACGGCGGCGATCAGGGTGGAACGGAAATCGCGCATGAAAAGAAACACCGCCAGCGCCACGAGGACGCCGCCCAGAATCAAGTGAAACTGCAACTCGTGAAGCGAACTGTTGATGAACACGGACTGGTCCGCCACGGTATCCACCTGAAAGCCCGGCGGCAGAAGCGGCTTGATCTTTTCCAGCCGCTTCATGACGTTTTCGATCACCTCGACCGTGTTGGTGCCGGACTGCTTGACGATGTCCAGCGACACCGCCGGCAGAGCCGTTTCGCCGCCGTCCTTTTTCCAGATGCGCGCCAGGCTGCGGGGCTGCTCGACGGAATCCTCCGCCCGGCCGAGGTCTCCCAGCGTAATCTGCCGGCCGTTCTTCTCGGCGATGACGATGTTTTTGAAGTCCTCGACGCGCTCGATTCGGGCCTGGGTGCGGAGCGCCTGCTCGCTCATGCCGCGATCGATGCGGCCCGAAGGGATTTCCACGTTCTGGGCCGCCAGGGCGGCTTTGACCTGGGAAATCGGAATGCCGTAGGCCTCCAGGCGGTCCACGTCCAGGATGACGTTGACGGCGCGGGTCCAATTGCCGATGGGATTTACCGCGCCGACGCCGGAGACGTTCTCGATCGCCTCCTTGATTTTCAGCCGCGCGATTTCGGAAATCTCTTTCATGTCGCGCGGACCGGAAACCACGAGCGTCAGAACGGGCCGGGCGTCGAAATCGATCTTGGAGACGACCGGGGGCTCTACGTCCTCCGGCAGGTAGGTGAGGGCGGCGGCCACCTTGTCGCGGACGTCCTGCACGGCCTCGGCGATCGGCTTTTCCAGCAGGAAGCGGACGACGATGCGCGAGAAACCTTCGTTGCTGGAGGAACTCAGCTCGTCGATGCCCGAGACGGTGTTGACCGCCTCCTCGATGGGCTTGGTGACCTGCGATTCGATTTCTTCCGGAGACGCGCCGCGCAACGTAGTGGTGATGGTGACGACCGGAACTTCAACCTTGGGCTGGAGGTCCAGGCCCAGCGAACGATAGGAAAAAATGCCCAGGACGAGCAGCAGCGCCGTCACCATCGAGGCCAGGACGGGGCGGCGGATGAAAATGGTAAGCGCATCCATGGCCGATGTCCTAGCGCACGCTGATGGGCTGCTGATCGACCAGCAGATCGACGCCGGAAGAAACGACCTTTTCGCCTTCCTTCAATCCCTTCGTCACGATGACGCGGTCGAGACGTTTGCCTCCCGTTTCGATCACGCGCTCCCGCGCCTTTCCGTCCTCCACGACGAAGACACGCGGGTTGCCGGCGAACTCGATGACCGCCGTCTCGGGAATCGTCAGCACTTCCTCCGTTTGAGCGGTGAGCAGCGTCGCCCGCGCGAAGGTGCCGGGCTTGGCCGCGCCGTCCGGGTTCTCGACTTGCGCCTCGATGACGAAGGATCGGTTTTGCTGGGCCACGGACGGTCCGACGCGCGTTACCTTGCCGGCCAGCGGTTTGCCGGCCAGCGGGGCGGGAAAAGCCTGGATCGGATCGCCGGCGTGAACGTCGAGGGAATGCCGTTCGGGAACGTCGGCTTTGAATTTCAGGGGGACGTCCTGCGCGAGGCGGAAACAGGCCGAGCCGCTCCGCGCGTACTCTCCGGGGCTTACCATCCGCTCGGCGATGACGCCGTCGAAGGGGGCGCGCAGCGACGTGTCATCGAGTTTTTTCTTCGCCAGCTTCAACGTCGCGACGGCGAGATCCAGCCGCCGCGTGACGTCATCTATTTCCTGTTGCGAGGAGAAGCCCTGCGCGACCAGCTTCTGGGCCCGATCGAAATCGGCCTGCGCCGACGACAGTTCGACGTTGGCTTGAGTCGCCTTGAGTTCGTATTCCTCGGAGGAGATGCGGAGCAAAACCGATCCTTTGCGCACCCGATCGCCGAGGTCGGCCAGAACCTGACCGATGCGGCCCTCGACCTCTATGGCCAGGACGCTCTCCTCCCAGGCCGCAAGCGTGCCGGTGACGTCGATGCGCGTCTCTATCGCTTCCCGCACGACCGCCGCCGCTTCCACTTCCAGAGGTTTTTGTTGCGGGTCCGCGACAGCCTGCGCTTGTGGCGGCTTGGAACACGCCGCCGTCGCAAGACTGACGATCAAAATCAGAACCCACGGCAACCGGTTCAAAAACAGCATGCGGGATACCTCCAGGGTGCGGACCTAAGCGCTTCTCAAACGATCCGTCGAGAGATTGGCGATAAGCTTTCTCAGCGCCGCTCGTAACGTGTCGATTTCGGTCGGGGTGAACGGTTCGAGCATCCACCGGCCGTGTCGCTCGACGAGGGGATGCAGACGGTCCATTACGTCTCGGCCGGCATCGCCAAGAAACAGGTGAACGACGCGATGATCCTGCTGATCTCGGACGCGCTTGAGCAGCTTCTTTTTTTCCATCGTGTACAGGGTCCGGCAGAGCGAGGTCGCATCGGCGTAAAGCCGCGCGGCCAGTTCGGCGAGGCTCAAGCCGTCTTCCTCCCGCAAGCGGGCCAGAATGCCGTATTGGCGGGGCGTAAGACGGTAGGGCGTCAGCAGCGACCGGAAGATCAGGCCGTTGCGGCGGTGGGCCATCGCCAAAAGAAACCCGATCGGTTCGATTCGCTCCTGCATTTTCCTTCGGCCTCCAGGTCTTTGCATAAGCAATGATTGTATGTACTGAAAATTCCGCCGAAGTCAACCTCGACCGACCCGGCGGCGGGCGAATTCGAGCCGTTATTTGTATCTGCGATGCGCCGTCTTTCGCAAATGATCGACTTGGCCAAGCGCCGTTTTAGCCTGCGCAATATTTTCACCGCGAACGGCATTGACGAAAGTATCGATGGCCTGACGAAAAGGCACGTAAAACTCTTCGCCTTTGTCGGGGTAGGAGGTCATCAACAAGCTGTCGCGGTGAAATCTTTCCACCACCGTTGCATTGGGGAGATCGCCGATTTTTATTTTGCGGACAATCAGTTTATAATCATCGTTCATCCGTTTCTTCAGGTTTTTATAGGGCGGTTTGCCATGGGCGGCAGCCGAAGGGCGCGATATCCGTTCAGTGGACCGGGCAGTTTTGGGAGTCGGGGCATGGGCGGCGGCGGACGCGAGATCGGCCGTGAGTTTAACGACCAAAGAACCGTGCTTTACCTTCAACTTTACGTTTACAGCGCCGTTTTGAGCCAGATTGAATGTTTCGCCGTCGAGTTCCACCTCGCCGGCTGCCAACCCCTCGGCCAATTTGCGCACCAGTTCGCTTGCGTCGGTATTTGGAAACAAACGCTTTCGCTTGCTCACGGCGGTTTTCCTTACCAATAGAAAAAGCCTCCACCCCTTAAGGATGGAGGCCTTTGGGAAAGTATTCCTTTATCAGGCAGGTTGCGGCGCTAGGGAGGCGTTTCGCCGACGCCATATTCGCTGTAAATCGCCCCGAAGGTGTTGACGCCGTCATGATGGCCGCTGGAATCGAGGCATTCGTTCGGCGTGATGAAATCGTCCAGATGCCACAGGCCGGTCGTGAATTCGTCGGGAAGGTAGCGCTGCGCGGGCGTGTAGGTCGCGCCGTCGTAACGTCGGATCTTGCTGATGCGAACTTCGTCGATGTAGCCCTTGAACCCCCATTCCGTCCACTCGTCAAGCTGACCGACGGCCAGGACATTCTGCTGGAAGGTGTTCGGCGTCTTCCAGCCGATGAGGTTGGCGCGGTGAACCTCGCGGTTGCCGTTGACGAACATATCCATCCACTGGTCCGACCAGACGACGGCGATATGATTCCATTGGCCGACTTTGATCGAGTTGTTGCTGGAATTGAAAAAGTCCTGCTTGTCCTGATCGGTGATTGCAAAGAAGCGAGCCACGTTGGGCCGGCCGTAAAAGTCGGCGCAGACGGCGAGGAGGTAGGTGCCCACCGGCCAGACGGCCCACTTCTCCAGGATCGCGTTGCCGCCGGTGTCGCAGTTGCCGCTCAATGCGGTGGGGAAGATCCAGGCTTCAAGGGTGAATTCGGCGTTCGGATCGTAGGCGTTGTCGTCGGGAATCTCCATCCGCTGATCGCCCGCGAAGTAAAGCGACCAGCCGTCGGTGCAGAGGCCGGTTTCGGTGTCGCAATACTGGCCGTTTTCGCAATCCGGTCCGTTCGTCCACAATCCGTCCTCGCAGATTTCCGTGCCCTGCGGATTGGTGGGCGAGCAGCGCGTTTCGCCGACCTCGCAGACGCCGCAATGACCATTGGTGCAGTTGGGCGCTTCCAGAGGGCAGGCATGGTCGAACTGCCAGCGTCTTCCTTGCGTTTCGACGATGCAGACATAGACGTCGTTGGGATTTTCCCCCTCGCCGCCGCAGCGCGTGCCGTCGGCGGGACAGACGACGCATGCGCCGCTTTCGCAGTAGGGAATGCTGGTCGGGCAGGGGTCTATCCGCCAGATGCCCGTTTCGTCGCAAACCTGATGCGACAGCCCGTCGCAGCGCGTCGCGTTCGGCGGACATTCCAGGCATTGCAGACCGTCGCCCTGGCCGAGGTCGCCGCACATCGGCGTTGCGCCTTCGCAGTCCTCCAAGAGCGACCATGCGCCGCCGACGCATTCGTAGATTCCCCAATCCTCGTCGCCGGCGTGGCCGCACCACAAATCGCCGTTGTCGCAGGGAACGCATTCTCCGGAGATGCAGGCTGGCGCCGGACCCAGGCAATACGACGCCTCCCAGATTCCATCGGCGTTGCATTCGTTGAGCCAAGGTCCCTCGCAGTAGGCCGCGCCCGGCGCGCACTCCGCGCAGCCTTCCAGCGTGCACACCGGCGTCGGAAGCGCGCAGGTTTCGACGGCTTCATACTCGCCGCCCTGGCATTCCTGAAGCTCGTCCCCCACGCAACGCAGGGCTCCGTTTTCACAGCCGGCCGCCGTGCAGCCCGTTGTTTCGCAGAACTGGCCGGGCTCGCAGTTGTCGTCGTTGGGCGTGTTCTGGCAGCCGCCCGGCTCCACGCAGATGTCGTCCGTGCAGGCCACGCTGTCGTCGCAGCCGCTCACCGCGCCTTCGCACACGCCGCCGTGGCAGGCGTCGGCCGTGGTGCAAACGAGGCTGTCATCACAGAGCGCGCCATCGTCCACGGCGCTCCATGCGTCGTCGGCCACGCCGGGCCGGCAGGCCAGGCAGACATCGCCCGGTTTTTTCACGTCGGCCGTGTAGCAGGTTTCCTCGATCAGACAATAGCCTTCGCGCAGCGAGAACTGGCAATCCTCGCCAACGACGCTGTCCTCCGTGCAGGGCAGATGATCGTCGCAACGGATCTCCAATTCTTCCCCGTCATCCTCTGTGCTGTCGCTGTCGCCGTCGGTGTCCAGTTCCTCGACGCAAATTTTGTCGCGCAAGTCGCAGGTCTGGCCGTCGGGACAGTCCTCATCGGACGAGCAGCCGGCGTCGCCATCTTGCGGGTTCTCGTCGTAAGGGACGCAATAGCCGGAATCGCCGCAGTACTGGCCGGTGGGGCAATCCCAGTTATTAGCGCAGACGATCTGGCCGTCGCCGTCCGTCGTTTCGGCGTCGCCGTCGGACGAACCCGCCGCACCGTCGTCGCATGCGATGAGCATCAGCATCAGACCCACGATTACCCACAGACCGATCCATCTCCGTTGCATGGGCGTCTCCGTTTAGTCTGTATTCTGACCAGGGCCAATGGTGAAAGTTGACGATGCTATTATAACGGAGCGACAGAAAAAGACGAGAGGAAAGCGTTGCCTGCGCCTGGGCGAAAGGAAGGATGATTTTGAACGGCCATCAGAGCAGAAACTATTGTAAATTCACTGCATTTGAGAAATAATGCGGTCGATCCGATCAGCGAAGGGAGCGATCCATGACGAAGTCTGCCGCTGGGGTGCAAGTCCGTTTTGTCCTTTTTCTCTGGGTCCTGATTGGCGGGTTCTCCGTTTTCTCAGCCTGTGCTTCGTCCGGAGACTCTGCCCCGGCTGACGAGGACACGGATGAGGGAGTAGAAGGAGACGGAGAATCGGCGCCGGATGGCGATGCCGACGAATCCGCCGAGCAGGAAGAAGCGGCGGAAGTGGATGGCGACGCCGACCCTGAAATTGATGGCGATGGCGACGACAGCGAGGAAGATGAGTCAACCGAGCCGCCGACGCCGATCGCCGAGCAGACCTTTGCCGCCTTCGAGCCGTGGGCGACGCCGATAGAGGATTTCATCGCCGTGGGTGAAGAGGAAGATATCGCCGGTTTCTACCGCGGCATCCACGAATTGATGCCCTACAACGATCGGCTCTATATCGGCTACGGCGACGGAACCTACAATCTCGGCGAGTACGTGCCCATCGAGTTCCGTTATTTCGCATCGCCCGACGATACGCAGATTACTTCCGAGTTCGCCAGTTCCGAGGAGCAGATCGACCGTTACCGCATCCTCGACGGCGAGCTTTATCAGGCCGGCATCGACGCCATCGACGCCGACGAGATCCCCGCCCGCCCGCTTATCATCGGCAACGTCTATCGCTGGCTGGCGGACGGCGGCTGGCGGAAGTACCGCAGCATCCCCGGCGCGGAGCACGTCGAAGACGTCGCCTCTTTCGACGGAGCGATTTTCGCCGTCGGTTCGGGCGCGGACAACCGCAGTGAGTGGGATCGCGGGCAGATATTCCGCTATCTCTGGCGTTCCGACGATCGGGGAGAATCCTTCACCACCGTCACCCGTTCGGTGAACCAGACCTTCGGCAACGACACGCGTTGGGTGCATCTATTGCCGGCGGGCGATTCGCTTTTTCTCTTCGGCTATCGAATGACGGGCGCCGATTCGGGCGTGCTGGTCAACGCTCGCTTCGACGGCGGGACGGTGGAAGAACTGCCGACCGACGATCCGCTGGACGCATTCAATGCGCTGGATCCGGTTTACGCCCTCGGAACGTATCCCCTCCCCGATGGAACCGGTCTGTTGATCGGTGTCGATGTTTCCCTGCCGCCCGATGAGCGTCGGCTGCAAATGTGGCATATCGCGGCCGACGGGACGCCGACTGTCGTTTCGGAGTTGGCGGGTAAAACCATCGTCGATGTCAGTGTCAGGGAGGAAACGGCGGAGATTCTGTATCTCGTTTACGAGGGCGACGGCCTCTTGGAGGAGCCGAATCCATTCCCCGTCTCGGTGCTGGTCGCGCCGGCGTCCTCCCCGGGCTCTACAACGACTCTTGCGACGTTCGAGACGGAATTGCGTCCGCGCAGCATCGCGTTCTGGCAGGGGGCGCTTTTTTACGGCAACGATGTGGGCGAGATATGGAAGGCTGCCGGTGCTCCTTGATGTCTGGAGCCGTGGCGCTGGTTACTAGAGACAGGGTTTTGATTCGTCATTCCCGCGCAAGCGGGAATCTAAAACAAAATTAACCGGTTCTGGACCCCCGCTTTCGCGGGGGTGACGGGTCGGGCGACCTGATGGGTTCTAAACAGTCTTACCATGCCTCCGGATAACCGACATGGACGTAGATGTTCTCCAGACGCTGCTTGTGATTCAGTTCCATGTTGGAGAGGTTTTCGCAAAGTCCTTTGAACTCTAAGTCCGTGCTGGCGGCGGCCAGATCGCGGTAGAACTCGGCGGCCAGCAGCTCTTTCTTCATCGCCAGCGCGATGGCGTCGGCCGGCTTCATGTCGGCCTTGAGTTCCGGCAGTTCCACGCTCTCCGCCAGCTTGAGGTCTTTCGGCATGGCGATTTTGAAGGGGAGGGTGGCGTCGCCTTTCACGCGCCATAGCAGTTCTTCGTGTTTGCGTTCCTCCTCGGCCAGTTCCGCGAACACCTGGCGCACGCCTGCGTCTTTCACGCGCTTGGCCACGTCGTTGTAAAAGCGATACGCTTCCGCTTCGCGGCCGATGGCCACGGTCAATAACCGCTCCACTTCATTATTGATGCTCATTGCCGTTTCCCTTCCGGTCTGTGCTATCCATTGTCGTGGTTGTAGTTCCCTGCGCTGAAGAAAAAGATAGTGGGCGACTCATGGTTTGGCAATCTAATTTCCCGTCAATCTTCGGATTCGGCAATACCCATCTCCAAGGAGATTTCCTCCCGCCTCGGCATTTCCCGGAACGAAGCAATAGAGGCTATCTTATCAATAACTAGTCTTTATCGTTACGAAATTTAAATTCTCTTGACATTGTAGATGTATTTAGGTATTTAAACTCCAGAATACATATTAGGAGCAGCTATGAGTGGCTTTCTAAAAATTTCCGAAGCGGCGTCGTGCGGCATGCATGCCTTGGTTTTTCTCGCGGCTCACCCGGAAAAGCTTGTCCGCGCGAGAGAACTGGCCGGTTTTTGCCAGTCGTCAGAGGCTCACATGGCCAAGATCCTGCAACGGCTGGCGAAGGTGCGGCTCGTGCGCGCCGAGCGCGGCCCGACCGGCGGCTACCGGCTCCATCGTCCGGCAAACGAAATCAATTTGCTACAAGTGGTCAGCGCCCTCGACGGCGACCCGGAAACCGATTCGTGCCTGATGAACCGCCGCGCCTGCGCCGACAACGGCCAGCTCTGCGTCTTCAGCGAATTGACGCACTCCGTGAATCGGCAGGTGCTCGACTACCTGACGACCACCCGACTCGACCAATTGGCCGTTCGCTGCCGCCTGATCCTGACGCGCGATTGACGAGGGGGAGATGCGGATCACAGCCGTAGGCGTCGCTTGGATGACGCTTGGATTTGTCCTCGCCCTGACCGCCTCGGCGGCGGCGCAAGAAGTAGCGCTTTCCGCTACGGAGGAAGGTGGAGCCGTCACCGGTTTCGATGCTTCCAACTGCGCCCGTTGCCACGAAAACCCCGGCATGCGGCCCTCGCTGGTGAGGGACGACGGATTGATTCATTCGCTGTTTGTGGAGCGGGACCGTTTCGAACAGTCGATCCATTATCGCAAAGAGAAGCAGAAATGCGTCGATTGCCACAAGGAAGGCTATGCCCGCTTTCCGCACAACGCCGCGCGGTCGCTGACGTGCTTCGACTGCCACGAGAAATTGAAGCCCAAGTTCGAAGAGATCCGCGCGCAGGCGTTGCAGAGCGTCCATTTCACCTCCGACCGCGTCGCCTTCAACTGCGCCGCCTGCCACACTCCGCACTACATGCGCCCGGCGCGGGAGATGAGCTTCGAGGCGAAGAATGCGATGTGCATCGACTGCCATGGCGGGCGCTTCACCGTCACCGACCGTCCGCTCGCCGAGCGGCATCGTTGGCACCCGCTGGCGGCGCTGCATCTCGGCAACACCGCCTGCATCGCCTGCCATACGCAGGTGGAGGCGGGCGTCTCCGACGTAGCCTTCAAGCACCTGATTCTGCCGAGCGCGCAGGCAAGCCGCGCCTGCGCCGACTGTCATTCCCCTGACGGCAAGATGCGGCACTACGTGATCGACATCAACGGCACAGCGCCGGCGAACAGAACCGACGAGCAGTTGTGGCGCGAGTTCTACATCAGCGGCGCGACGCGCCTGGACTGGCTCGACATGGGCGGTCTCGCGCTGCTGGCGTTCGCGGGCCTGGGCGCGTTCGGTCACGGCCTGGCGCGGGCGCTTCGGAAGGGAAGGGGACGCGATGCGTGAAAGTCGCCTCTATCTCGCGACGCGAATCGACCGGTTCTGGCATTGGGTCCATGCCGTCGGCGTCGTGCTGCTGATTCTCTCCGGCTTCAACATCCACTTCGCCGAGTCGTTCGACGTGCTGGGCGGCATTGAGCGCGCCATCTGGTGGCACAACGTCGTCGGCGTCATCGTCGCTTTCGACTGGGGCTTGTGGCTGATCTACAACCTTGCCACGCGCCGCATCCGCTATTACCTGCCCACCGCCGACGAGAAACCCGCCGGGCTGTTGCGTCAGGCGCGATTCTATCTGTTCGGCTTGTTCCGAAACGATCCGCATCCTTACGCGATCACGGCCGAACGCAAATTCAACCCGTTGCAGAAGCTGACCTATCTGGGAATGATGGCGCTCGTCGTGCCGTTCCAGATCGTCACCGGGATTTACATGCTGCTCTTGATTTCCGGCTCGGCCGAGTTCGGGGGCAAGATGTTTCTCCCGTCCGTCCTGCACACCGCCGGCGCGTTCGCGACGACGGCCTTTCTGGTCGGTCACGTCTATCTGGCCACCACCGGCCGCCGGCCCTACAGCCATTTCGCTTTCATGATCTCCGGTTACCACGAGGAAGACCACCTGCCTGAAGGAGGCTCGCCGTGAAGACGCTCGTTTCGCTGCTCAAAGCGCTTGTCTCGCCCTCCCGCTGGCCGCTGTGGCGGCGCGGCTGGCCCTACAAGGCGGCCTACCTTGTCCTGGCGCATGTTGTCGGCCTGGTGCTTTTGAAGGAGGCGGTCTATCCGGCGTTCTTCCGCTGGTACACCGGCGATAAAAGCGCGGTCCTGTCTTACGACACCGTCGAGATACTCACGACGATGAAGTTCGAGAAGCTCGCGGCCAATCTGCAAACAGAAGCGCTCAAGGCGAAGGTGGAAGCTTTGGCTGCCGCCGAGAAGAGTCCCGGCTACCGGCGCGAGCGCGAACGGCTGCTCAAGGGGCTGCCGTCGCTGAAACGCGGCGTCGGTTACGATCATATCCGATATTTCCGCGAGGCGGGCGTTCTTTCCTACAAAGGTCCGGAGACCTGTCTTTCCTGTCACAAGGCGATCCGCGTCATCGAGCCCGACGGTTCGGTGCGCGAACGGCCGTTGATGCAAGATGTGATGGAGACATCACACTTCCAGTTGTTCGCCATGCGGCCTGGATTTTCTACCTACGGTTACGACGGCCGGCAGGTGAACGAGGAGGGAAGGTCGATTCCCGTGGGCAAGGTGGACCGCGCCTGCGGCATCCCCGGCAGCTTCACCTGGACCGGCTGGGCGGCGCTGATCGAGGCCAAGCCGAAGGACGGCAAACCGCATCTCGTTTCCGAGGGCTGCGGCCAGTGCCACATCGGCGGCATGTACGGACCGGCCTCCGACCTGATGATGCCGGTCGGCATCGACGACGCGCACCGCGAGCAAGGCATCGACTGTCTGATCTGCCATTCCGACGCCTACGATATGAACCGGCGCTACGTCATCGACGACGGCGTGGGGCTGCGCTGGAATCAGGACCGCAGCATGAAGGCGGCGCTTACGGTCGGCCGGCCGACGGCGACGATGTGCCTGCGCTGCCACCAGCACAACATGGGCGGCGACACTTACGTCCATAATCAAGCAGCCAAGACCGTCGGCTACCAGAATCAGCGGCTTCTGCACGGCTGGTCGAAGCGCGGCGCGCCTTTCGCCGCTTTCGACGATGTGCACGCCAAGGCGGGGATGGAGTGCCTCGACTGCCATCAGCCCGTTGGCCACCGCATCCCGCGCGGCAGCCGCGGCGTCGATCTCGTCTCCAACGACCTGCCGGGCGTCGAGGTTTCCTGCGAGAAATGCCACACCGCCGCGCCGCACTTCAAAAACGAGCGGACGCGCGCCTTCCTGAACGGCCACACGGCGCGCATGGCCTGCCAAACCTGCCACATCACCAAGTTGCAGGAGAAGAGCGTCGTGCTCATCGACTGGGCGACGCCGACGTTCAACGAGGAAGAGGGCGTCTGGACGCCGACGGTGAAGCTCGCCTCGGGCGACGTGCGCACGACGGTCGGTTATCTCTGGTACAACGGCTCGGGATCGTTTTTGGCCAACGCGCTCGGCGACAACCCGTCGAACCCCGGCGTCTACAATCCGCTGATGGACGCCATCGTAAAGTACAATCGCATTCCCGGCCTTGAAATCGAGGGAGTGACCGACAATGATTTTCTGTCGCCGATGCGGCCGGAGCTTGTGGAGAAGCGGCGCAGGATGGTGGCCGACAACATCCAACCGCACCAGGAGAAGGGCCGCTCGAAACTGCAGCCGTTCCATCTCTTCAACGCCCGGATGTACGAGGACATGAACAACCAGGGGCCTTTCGGCGCGATGATCATGCCCTTCGACTACAAAACCTATTTCGAAACCGGCGACACGCTGGCGTCCGTCAAGAAGGCGATCGCCCATCCCATCGTCGTCCGCATGTACCAGACGATGTTCAAGGTCTACATGATGGACGACTTCATGAAGTATTTCGGCATCGAGGAAGGCTGGAAGCCGCAGCATCCGCTGGCCCCGGATTATCCCGGGAAAATCGAGCCGCACTGGATGCGGCAGATGGGGACGATCGCCCTCAACCACGGCATCAGGGCGCGCGGTTTCGGCTGCGTCGCCTGCCACGCGGAAGGCGGGCTGATGCGTTACGACGAGCTGGGCTATTCGCCCGAGCGGTCCCGCGAACTGGTGAACCTGCCGGAATTGAAAATGTTTGAGGGCGTGGATACCGGCGCCACGTTCGAGGAGCTTTATCGTTCACAAACCGGCGCGCCCGTTTCCGAGCCGGAGGGCGAGCCGATCTAAGCCGCTTCGCGGTCTGTAGGAACGACGATGCGCGGCGCGGCGGAGGCGATGCGCGTCACGATTTCGTAATTGATCGTGCCGAGCCAGGAGGCGAGGTGGTCGGCGTGGATGTGCTCGTCGCCCTGTGCGCCGATCAGCACGACTTCGTCGCCGGCCTTGGCTTCCGGGATGTCGGTGACGTCGGCCATCATCAGGTTCATGCAGACGCGGCCCCGCAGCGGCGCGCGGCGGCCGGCGATAAGCACGTGGGCGCGGTTCGACAGTCCTCGGTCGTAACCGTCGGCGTAGCCCAGCGGCAATACGGCGATGCGCGTCGGCCGCGTCGTGCGGAAGGTCCGGCCGTAACCGACATACTCTCCCACCGCCAGCTCCTTCACCTGGCTGACGCGCGTTTTCCATGACAGGACGGGCTTGAGCTTCGCGGGTTCGCGGCCAACCTGATGAGCGGAAACGTAAGTTTCCTTGCTCGGCCAGAGTCCGTAGGCGCTGATGCCCACGCGCGCCATGGCGAACAAGGTCTGCGGGAAAAGCAGCGTCGCTGCGGAGCAGGCGGTATGGAGAAGCGGCGGGGTCACGTCCAGCTTCAGCAACAATTCGGTGAAATCCTGAAAGCGCCGGAGCTGCGTCTCGGCGAAGCTGTGGTCGGTGGTGTCCTCGATGTCGGCGAAATGCGTATAGGCTCCTTCGATTTCGATCGACGGCTCCTCGGCCAGCCGTTGAATGACGGGCAGATGCTCCGGCAAAAAGCCCTGGCGGTTGGTGCCGGTTTCGAGCTTGAGATGGACGCGCAGCGATTTCGGCCGCACTCGCAAAACGGCCTCGGCCGCCTCCGGCGAGGCGACGGTGATCGACAGCCGAAGCTGCGCGGCGCGGACAAGCAGATTCTCCGGCGTCGGACCCATGACCAGGATCGGCGAGGCGATGTTGGCCTGCCGCAGTTCGATCGCCTCCTGCATGTTGAACACCCCCAGCCAGTCGGCGCCGGCGGCGAGCGCGATGTTGGCCACGGGCAGCATGCCGTGGCCGTAGGCGTTGCCCTTGACGACGACGAGCAGGCGGCGCGCCTCGCCGACAAGACTTCGAAAAACGGCTATGTTTTGTTCCAGGGCTTCCCGGTCGATTTCCACCCAGGAAAGATTTTCGTCCATCGGGGAGCTGTCCTTGCTAAACGCGCCGGGCGTCGGCGAACGCGAAGCGCCTGGTTCAGACGGCCTGGCGGGTTTGGAGTTGCTTCAAGGCGTCCTTGGCCCGCTGCGAAAGGATCGGATCTTTCTCGCTCGCCACGCGAGTGAGCATGCGGCGGACGCGTTTGCCGTTGCCAATTTCGCCGAGCGCCTGGCAGATCGCCATTTTCACGCCGTCGCTGACACTTTTGGTCGCTTTGGTCTTGAAAAACGCCAGGAGCCCGGCGCCGTAGGAATCCTCCAGTTTCTTCACCATCACCTCTTCGATAGAACGGCGTACGTTCTCGTCGGAGAGCTTGAGGTTGGATACGGCTCGATACACCTGGACAGCCAGCGATTCGTCCTCCACTTCTATCTTGCCTTCCAGTACGTCCATGTAGAAGCGCATGACTTTTTCGTTCTGGCTGCCCATCTGTCCCAGGCAGGAAATGGCGCGCAGGCGCACCTTGGGGTCCGGGTCGTCCAGTGCTTTCATGATGTGCGTTTCCGACGTCTGCGGCGCGATGCGGAACAACGCTTGAATCGTCTCCTCGCGCACCGCCGGGTTCTGGTGGTAGAGCAGCAGCGTCAGTTTGCCGACGATCTTGCGGTCGCCCATTTCTCCCAGCAGCGAAACGACGTTGCGCAGGAAGTACCAGGGATTGTCTTCCTTGTAGAGTTCGTTGACCATCGCTTGCACGCCCGCCGCGCCGATCTCTTGCAGGGAACGAATGGCCAGCTTGCGGACCCATTTGTCCTCGTGCTTTTTGAGCGTCTCCAGCAGGATCGGCACGGACAGCCGGCCGAAGGAGACGAACACGCCGGCGGCCATGGCGCGCATCTCCTTGTCGTCCGCCTCGAAGGCGTTTTTGAGGCCCGGCAGGACGTTGGTGGTGCCGATGTAATCGAAGAAACGCTTCGTCAGCGATTTGCGGCGCACGTCGCGGTCGTCCAGATGTTTGCGGACGGCGGCGATGATGCGGCCGACGAGCATGTATTCTTTCTTCTCCGACAAGAGCGGCACGACCCGCTGGAAGCGGTTGACGAATTCGGAGAATTCCTTGTCGTTGAGCGGCGAGTCGAAACGCTTCAGAATTTCGTCGGCGTTGGTGAGGAAGGCCTCCGAGAGCTTTTTGTTGGTGATGCGCTCCTGAATCTTCAGAGGCAGCGCTTTGAACGGGATCAGCTTGCGGTTGTAAAACTCTTCGAGCGTGTTATCGACGGCCTCGTTCTTTTCGGTGAGGAAGCGGTCCGTAATGTGCTTGAGGATGCGCAGCAGCACCTTTTCCTGCTTTTCGGCGACGGTGCGCTGCGCTTCCAGAGGCGCCCGTTTCTGGAGTTCGCGCACGCCCTCCCATTCCCTGATGATCATCAGCGAGGCGCCGGCCAGAAATTCGGCGTCCGCGCCCCAGATCATGAACTGCTCGACGTCGATGTCCTTGAGCATCTCGTTTTCGTCGATGCCCTCCATGACCAGGTCGGCGTTGAGCAAGACGGCGATCAGAAAGGTCGGGCTGCGCAGGGGCTTGATCGTATCGCGGAAGATGCGGATCTTGATCTGGCGCAATTCTTCGATCGTCGCGCTTTTCAGCAGCGGGACCGTCTTCAGGTCTTTCTTCAGGCGCGACAGGGTCAATTCCGCCTGCCAGGGAAGCTTGCGGCCGGAGGAGATGATGTCTTCGTCGAAGATCGCCGATACTTCCAGAATGCCGTGCTCGATCAGGGTGCGCGTGAACCGCTCGCCTTCCTTGCGCGAATCCTCGCGATACTCCGGCGAGTACTGGCTCATCAGATCGATGAAACGGTTGAATTTGTCCTCGTTGATGATGCGCTTGATCGACAGCGAGATGAGACAGCGTCGTTCCAGGTATTCCATGAAGCGCGGGATGTAGAGTTGCGCCATGCCCTGCGGCATGATCTCTTTCAGCGACACCATGTCTTCGAGCGCGCCGTCGATCAGGACGTCGCGGTCGTCGCCGATCGCTTTGCGGATGAAGTTGAGTTCCCGATGCCGGCCGATGATCTTGCGGAACAGCGCATAAAGCCCTTTTTTCGCCTTCACCGCCTCGGGGTGGCTGGCGTCGTAGTAGCCCGACCGCTGCACGGACTTCGTGAAGGAGAGAACGAAAGCGATGATGTACTTTTTCTGTTCGAGCCAGGGGTCTTCTTCGGCGCCCTCTTTTTTGGGCATGATGAGGTCGCCGGAGACGCCTTTCAATTCCTCGGGCAGTTCGGCTTCGATGACCTCCTCGTCCATCGGGGCGTCGTCGGAGAGGATGGCCTGCATCAGCGCTTCTTCTTCGGCGGAGCGGCCCGGTACGCGGGCGGGGGGGGAAATCTGCGTCGCCGTCGCCGACGGACGGGAAAACAACTTGGTCGCCGCCTGATCGTCCGTGGGCGGTTCAAAGTCCTTGGTCAAAGGAACGTCGAAATCCAGACTGTCGATATCCAGGGACGCCGCGGGAGCGAGGGCGGCGTCGATTTTGCGTTGCTGTTCCGAACCGAAATTCTCCAACTTGAACAGCGACATGGCGAAATCCTTGCCTGGCTGCTCCTTGACCTTTTCGACCACTCCCGACACTTCGAAGGAGCTTCCTCCGGGCAGGCGGAAGAGGAGTTGTTTCCTGTCGCCGGGTTTGGCGTCGGCCGAGGTGCGCACGACGCAATGTCCGGCGCGGAGATATTTGTCGTTGTTCTTTTCCAACTCGTCGCGGGACTCGATGGTGATCTCCAGCGTCGTCTCGGCCGACCAGTTGGCGCCACTGCTCGTTGGACCGGCGAATTTCATGGCGGGATGATCTCCCCTCAGGGATATATGTTTTTTAACCCTAAGCTTCTCTTACTATCACCGAAATGCCACTGAAATCAAGTTCTTTACGCTGCGGTTGAAACCGGGTGGCGTACAGCCCTTTTCCTTGCCGATTCGCCGGCTTTCGGAAGCGAAATTCGCGCGAATGTTATATTGACGAAACCTCTGCAATTCCCCTACACTTGCTAGCTCATGGCTTCGCCGACAATCATGCTATCGGCCATAGGAAACGAGGCGGCGGGACACGATCGTGTACGAGAAACTGCCCGAACACATCCTGCAACAGATCAAAGACGGCCTGAGCATCGTCGATGTCATCGGACGTTACGTCGAACTCAAGCGCGCCGGCCGATCCCACAAGGGTCTCTGCCCTTTCCATGGGGAAAACGCCCCCAGCTTCAACGTCTCCGAGGAGCGCGGCTTTTTCTATTGCTTCGGCTGCAACGCCAGCGGCGACGTGATCCGCTTTCTGCAACTGATGGAGAATCTCTCGTTCATGGAAGCGGTCGAAATGGCCGCCCAGCAGGCGGGCATCGAGTTGCCGAAGGTGAAGCAGCTCACCGTCGAGGAAAAGCGGAAACTCTCCGAAAAGGACCGATTCTACGAAGCCAACCGGCTGGCGATGGAATTTTACCAGGAACAACTGCTGCGCCACCCCCAAAAAGGCGTGGCCCAGGATTACCTCGCCCGGCGCGGTCTCTCCAAGGCGATGGTCGATCGCTTTCAGCTTGGCTTCGCGCCGGAGAGCTGGGACGCGTTGACGACGGCGATGGAGCGAAAGGGCGTGCCGGCGGTGATTCTGGAAAAAGTGGGGCTTGTCGCACCGGGCAAGCGCGGCAGCTATTACGATCGTTTTCGCAACCGGCTGATTTTCCCGATCATCATGCAGCACGAGCGGGTCGTCGGATTCGGCGGCCGGACCCTCGCCGATGAAGACGCAAAGTACATCAACTCCCCGGAATCGCCGATTTATTCCAAGTCGGCCTCCGTCTATGGCTACCATGCGGCGCGGGCGGCGATCGTTCGCCGGAATCGAGCGGTCATCGTCGAAGGCAACATCGATGCGGTGATGATGCATCAGTACGGTTTCGAGGAGACGATCGCCTCGCTCGGCACGGCGCTTACCGAGAAGCAGATTCAGTTTTTGAAGCGGATGACGACCAACCTGTGCATCGTCTACGACGGCGACGCCGCCGGCCAGAAAGCGATGTTCCGTTCGCTGGAATTGTTTCTCAAGGAAAAAATCGGAGCCAAGGCTATCGCCTTGCCGCAAGGCCACGATCCGGACTCGTTTTTGCGCGACCAAGGGGCTCCGGCGATGGCGGCCCTCCTGGATAACGCACCTTATTTATTTGATCTTTGGCTCGAAGCCCAGTATGCTCATATGTCCCCCGGCCCGAAGGGGATCGCCGAGCGCCTGCATGGCATCGTGCCGATGCTGGCTATGATTCCCGACGCGGTGGAGCGGGAATTGTATGTGCAGCGCATCGCGCAGCGGCTCGGCGTGACCCAGGCGCTTGTGCTCCAGATGCTCAGGCAGCATGCGACGCAACGCAACTGGGAAAGCGTTCCCGCCGAGACGGTTATCCGCGCGGGGAGAGTGGGCGCGGCCAATTCCACCGATGCGGCGGAGGAGGAACTGACGGCGTTATTGTTGCATTTTCCGGATCTCGCGGGCGAATGGTTCGAGCGGGACGGCGTGACGGCGAAGATGCGGGATAACGTCATGCGTCAAACGGCGGAACGGCTTTTGGAAGGCCGGCGGGCAGGGGAGACAGTCGATCCATCGGCGCTTCTTGAGGAATTATCGGATCCCGATGGGAAGAATAAGGTGGCGAAGCTCATCTTATCCGAGAGGAAGTTGGATGAAGAGGTCGTTGCACGGGCCTATGGGGACTGTGTGAACGTTCTCGCCATCCGCGCTTTCGAGGAGAGGATAGCCGCCATTAGAGCCCGTCTCCGCGAATCATCGGCCGGAGATGCAGGAGAGAAGGCCCGGTTGGCCGAGGAATTGGTGGGTTTGTACCGGGAACAGGAAAGCTTAAAACGGAAAAGGGAGACGGCGCGTGGGCAGTAGCAAGGAGAATCGCATGGCGGAGGAGAACGCCAACAAAAGCCGGGATCTGGACAAGCTCATCGACAAGGGCAAGGAAAGCGGCTTTCTCACCTACGATCAAGTCAACGATGCGCTTCCCGCCGACAAGGTGTCGCCCGAGGACCTCGACGACGTCATGGTGATGCTCGGCGACATGAACATCGAGGTGGTCGATTCCAAAGAGCAGTACGACGACGCGCGGAACGCCGAGAGCGAAGAGGAAGAACCCAAGAGCGAAGAATACGAAGACGACTCGCTCGGCGGCAAAAGCAACGACCCGGTGAGGATGTACCTGCGCAAGATGGGCTCGGTGTCGCTGCTCACCCGCGAAGGCGAGGTGGAAATCGCCAAGCGCATCGAGGAAGGCGAATTGAGGATGCTCGACGTCATTCTCGATTCGCCGATCGCCATCCAGGAGGTGCTGTCGCTTGCCGACAAGATCAAGTCCGATCGCGTCCGCGCCAAGGATCTGCTCAAGGGCGACCCGGACGAAGAGGACAACGAGCAGAACGACGAGCAGCTTGCCGAGCGCGTCATCAGCATCCTGGAGCGGATCCGGAAACTGGACGCCGACCGCCGGACGCTGATCCGCAAGTTCGACGCCATCAACGGCCCCACCGCCAAACAGCAGGCGAAATTCGACGAGCAGGTCGATCAGTTCAACAAAAAGCTCCGCAGTCTGCTCAAGGAAATCGTCCTCAACAAGAAGCAGATCGATCAGATCGTCGATCGCCTGAAGGAATATCACGATCACGCGATGGGCATCGGTTACGAGATCGTGCGCGCCGAGCGCGAGATGGGCATGAGCTACGCGGCCTTCAAGGAGCAGATGACACAATTCTACAAACGCCGCACGGCCGAGGCTCGCGTCCTCAAAAAACTTCGGCTGACGCACGAAAAGGCGATGGCCTACGAAGCTCGCTTTCTGGCGGCGGAGGAAAAGCTGGAGCAGTTCGAGCAAAATATCCATCTCAAGGCCGAAACGATACGCCAGACCTACGAGCAGATCATGTCCGGCAAGCGGCAGGCGGAACGGGCCAAGTGCGAACTGGTCGAGGCCAACCTGCGGCTCGTCGTTTCCATCGCCAAGAAATACACCAACCGCGGTTTGCAGTTTCTCGATCTGATCCAGGAAGGCAACATCGGCTTGATGAAAGCCGTGGACAAGTTCGAATACCAGCGCGGCTACAAGTTTTCCACATACGCCACCTGGTGGATCCGGCAAGCGATCACCCGCGCCATCGCCGATCAGGCGCGGACGATCCGCATCCCCGTACACATGATCGAGACGATCAACAAGCTGATCCGCACCTCCCGCCAGCTCGTGCAGGAGATCGGCCGCGAGCCGACGCCGGAGGAGATCGGCGAACGGATGGATTTGCCCGTGGACAAGGTACGCAAAGTGCTGAAGATCGCCAAGGAGCCTATTTCGCTGGAAACGCCGATCGGCGAAGAGGAAGATTCCCACTTGGGCGACTTCATCGAGGACAAGCAGATCATCTCGCCCTCGGAGGCGGTCATCAACATGAACCTCTCCGAGCAGACGCGCAAGGTGCTTTCCACGCTCACGCCGCGCGAGGAAAAGGTGCTGCGCATGCGTTTCGGCATCGGCGAGCGTTCCGACCACACCTTGGAAGAGGTGGGCCAGAACTTCGAGGTGACGCGCGAGCGCATCCGCCAGATTGAGGCCAAGGCGCTCAAGAAACTGCGCCACTCGTCGCGCTCCGGCAAGCTGAAAAGCTTCATCGAGAACTGATCCCGGCTTGAACAAACGCGAGGCCCGGCCGTTTTTGGCCGGGCTTTTTCATTTTCAGGAAGCCGATGGCGGCGGGGCGATGGCTCCGCCGCGAATTAGAAGGTGTCGCTATCGTCGCCGTCGGTGGAGGAGTTTTCGATGAAGCAGTTCAAAAAATCGTCGCATGACTCTTCGCTCGCGCAATCCAGTATTGCCTGATCGAAGGGGAATCCGCTTTCCGTTTCCGCCTGGTCGCAGTCGCTCTTGCACATCGCGTAAGCTTCATCGTCGATCTCGCCGACGCACTCGCTCAGCTTATCGCAATAACGGTAGCAGTCGCTTTCTCCGCTCTCCTCCCCGCCGCCGCCGAGGCAGCGCATCCCGGCTATCCCGCCGAGCCCTAGCGGCACGCCGCCGGACTTGCAGACGACGTCGTCGGACCCGCAGCCGGCGAAGATCAGCGTTGCGACGATCGGCAGCAGAAGTCGGTGCATGCTAAGCGCCCGTTTCCAACGATGAGCAGAGAATATTTGAACGGACCGGATTATAGCCGGAAGAGCCGCCAGCGTCAAAAACTCGATTCCGCTTCGGTCAGACAGACCATGAAATCTTCGCAGGCCGGCTGCGAAACGCAGGCGACGAGCGAATCCTTAATGATTGGATTTCCCTCGTCATCCGTCTCGGCGCAGGCGTCGATGCACAACTCCACCCAGTGCATCGTGATCATACCGGATCCGTCGCATTCGCGCATCCTGCGGCAATAGCCTTCGCAGGTCAGAGGCAGGTCGCCGTCGCCGCCGGACGGATCGTAATCGCCGTCGGAAGGGTCTTCGGCGTCGCCGTCGGCGGAGGGATCGTTTCCGCTCATACAAGCATTGAAATCCCCGCAATCTTCGTATGTTTCCGCGCAGCGGATAAGGTCGCCCATATGCTCGCCGATCTGCCGGCAAGCGATTCGGCAGGCGTACAGGAAGTCATCATCGACAATGCCGGTCGCGTCGCACGCGCCCATCATTTCGCAGTAGGCGTTGCAGCCGCCGAAGCGTTCGCCGGATGCGAGATCCCAGGGCGTCAGGTCGGAATCGTTTTCCCTCAGACAGTCGAAACAACCGTCCGCCTCGGGTTCGCACAGTTGACTCGCCCCTTTCAGTGCATTGGCCGTGCATGCGCCGAGTTCCAGTTTTTTGTAGACGCATTCCATCTCCGGCTGGCAGCGTTCCAAACAGCCGGCCGATTCGATCTCCTGCCAGTTTTCGTCGCAATACCGCCGGCATTCCGAATCGTCGTAGGGGATGTCGTGTTCCTCCTGGCATGTCGCCGCCCGGTCGCAGGTCTGGTTGCAAAGCTGCTCCTTGTCGCTGGCCGTGTTGCAGGAGAGACAAACGCCGAGCGCCGTGAAAGCCAGCAACGAAAACAAGCGTCGAGGGTTCATCGGCACCTCTCCTGTCGGCTGCTCGGCGTTCACCGCCGCCCGGCGGAAGAAACGGCCAGCGCGTGCATGGAGAACGCTTCGAGCAGATCGTTCATGCTGTTGATGTTCGTGCCGTTAAAGCCGAACAAATCTTCGTAACGGATGTTACGCAGTTTCATCGCCTGCGCCAATGACGCGCCGGACAGATCCTTGTCGCGCGGCTGGATGTCCTGCGGCAGACCGGTCAACTGGAAGCCCGTCACGCCCGCCGGCCAGTAGATGTGCCAATAGCGCTGCTCGCCCGCCGCCTCGTCCTTCGTGCCGAACACCGCCCGATGGAACGTCGCGCCCGAAACTGCGCTCGCCGTCAGTTTCTGTAGGCCACTGTCGTATGTGGCGTCGGTCATGAAGCCCAGGAACTGGGGCATCGTCAACTCCGTCGGCGAGGCGTCGCTCTGCGCGATGACGCCGGAGAGATCCAGCGACGTCTCGGCGCGGCTAGTATTGCCTAGAATCGTCTCCAGCGACAGGGCGATGGACAGTGCGTAGTACGGATAGCCGGTGACGCCCGAGTGCTGCGGAGCAAACTTGGCCAGCACCTTGCCGTCGTTGTTCGCGCCCACGCGGCAGTCGGCGATGTCGTCCTTGTCGCGTTTGTCCAGGGTCGCGTTGACGCCCAGCGGAATGAAGCCGATGCCCGCCTGCTGCACGCCCATCAGCGTCAATACCGAGTCGGCACAGCCCGCTCCCAGCGTCGGAGTCTGCCCGAACTGCAGGTCCACCGCCTGGTTCTGCTGTTGCGTCAGTTTCAGGGCTTCGCCGATATCTTCCATTGCGGCATAGTTGGGAATGAGATCATCCGTCCGGCCATTTCCGTTGAGATCATTGACATCCACTACCTTCTCGATCGGCGGCAGATCGAAGCCCGGCTTCAACCCGTGGTAGAAGTTCTCGAAAAAGGGCAGGACCGCGCCGAGAATCGCGCCGACGTCGATCTCGTCGCCCAGCGCGCCGGTAACGACTTCGATCAGGCGGTTGAGGTCGGCGTAGCCGCCCAGGCCCCACAACGTCGCGTCGCCCGGCAGACCGGCGGCCCGATAGCCGTCCTTCAGCGGGGAATCCAGCAGGTAGCCTTCCAGGCCGCCCGGCAGCAGGACGTCATCATCGAAAGTCGTGCCCAGCTTGACATGGGTCTTGATCATCTCGCCCAGGATCGACTCGAAGTTCAGGTCGGCCAGGTTGCCCGGAATGGAGAAGCCGGAGAGACCGAGGCGAACGTCGCCCTGCAAAACTTCCGGAATCGGAGAGGGATCCTGATGGCCCTTGACGCCGGCAGTGGTTGTCAGATCAACGTTAGGGGAGATCGGGATCAGAATATCGTTGACCCTCAGCCCGAAGGCCGACACGTAGGTGTGGCCGTCGTCGAAGACGTGCAGGGTGCAGCCGTCGCCGGCGGTGCAGTCCACGCCGGGGAAGTCGGCGATGCCGCCGGCCGTGGCCGCTTCCGCGCCGTTCAGGAAGACGCGCGCGTTATCGAGAAGCGCGCCGGTCTTGTCGTCGAACACCACCACGCGAGAGTCGCCCTCTGGCAAGCCTGTGATATTGACAATGACTCGGCTGCCGCTCCTGCCGCCGAGCGTGGCGGTGATGACCGCCGGACCGGATTCATCGCCGCCGGTGATCACGCCTGTTTCGGCATCGACGGCCACGCGATTGGCGTTGTCCGTAGACCATCTGAACTGGCAGTCGAGAATGTAGGTGGGAATGACGGCGCCGTTGGCGTTGAATGCCGTGGCCGTGAGTCGAAGCATTTGACCTTTGCGGATGACATCATAATCCTCGTCGATGCTCACTGCGGCGATAAATCCGCATTCATCGCCGGTTGGGATGCACACGCCACCGCTACAAAACGTTCGGGTGCAGCAATCCGCATTGGACTTACAAGACCTGGCGTAGCACAGAAAATCTTCCTGATCGCAATCCCAGCAGCCCTCGCCATATAGCCTTATGCAATCGTCCGCAATGTCGCATTCCGCAACTCCTGGACAGTCTGGCCAGCCCGGGCAGGGATCATCGGGGGGGTAAACTTCATAACTCTCGGCCGGATCGTTGTCGGTGTCGCCGTCTCGTTCGCCCTCGCCACGGTCTCCGTCGAGGTCGTCATTATCGCTTGATTCGCAGTCCAGGCCGCAGGGCAGTTCGAACTCGCTTGCCGAATCGCAACCCTGGCTCAACCCGATCAGGGCAATGGCGGTGAGGATGAAAAGCGAAAACTGGAGATGCGTACGCATGGCAAAACCTCCTGACGAATCATTCCGGTTTGATGCGCACCGTCGAGCAGCCGGCTGTTTTTTTCATCGAAACGACGGCGTCCAAAATTCTTCCGTGGGTTCCAGATCGCCGCACAAACAATAATCGAAGCCGTAGGCTTCGTTCCAACCGCAGCCGAGGGAATCCAGATCCTCGACAAAACAGATTTCCTCGCAATCGATATACTGCCACACGCCGTAATTGCAGACGCAGGTGTCGCCTTCCAAGCAGTAACTGGTGTCACGCCCCCAAACGCAGCTTTCTTCGCAGGCCGGTTGGTCGCTCTCGGTGGGATCGCCATCGGTTTCTGATGGTTCGTCGGTGTCGCCGTCGGTTTCGGTCGCCGCGTCGCGAAGGCAATCGAAGAAATCTTCACAGGCTTCCTTTTCGGCGCAGGCGAAATATTCTTCCGCCGGAGCCGTTTGCCGTTCCGGCTCCCCGCAGGCGTTCAGGCAGGTTTCCAGCGATTCATCGGTGAACTTTCCCGAAGCGTCGCAACGTCCGAGCTTGAAACAGTAATCGTCGCATTGGCCGCCGAAAGCATCGCCGTAGGTGAGGTCTTCGAGCGTTAGCCGCAGCCCGCCGTCCTGTATGCAATCCAGGCAGCTTTCCCCCGCCGGCTCGCAGAGAAGGGCGGCGCTGCTCAAGTCTCTGGCGCGGCAACTCTCGTCGAGAGCTTCCAACAGGCAGCCGATTTCCGGCTGACAAATCTCCTGGCAGCCTCCGGTTGCGATCTTCTCCCAGTTTTCGGCGCAGGTCTGGTTGCATGTCGGAGCGCTGAACGGCTTATTTTCGGCGGCGGCGCAATCCTCGGCTCCGGCGCAGGTTGCGCTGCAACGGCTCGATGCGTCTTCGGCGCAGGCATAAAGGAGATTGGCGGCGAGACAGAGCAAAAGCAGCGATGCGCGTTGCATCTTCATCTCGGGATCTCCTTGGGAGGGAAAGACGGCCGTGGCGGATGCTTATAGACTAAAATTTAGCAATTGGCGAGTCAAGGAATCTTTGACGAAGGCAGGCCCGGCGGCTGGAAGGGGCCTATTTTGTCCGACCGCGCAGGCAGTTTTGAAACACCTCGCAGTCGAGGGTGTCGCGGGCGCATTCGACGATCGATGCTTCGATGTTCAGACCTTCCTTTTCGTCGCCGGCGGCTTCGCAGGTTTGCTGGCAGTCGAGCACGGCGCGTTCGTCGATGGCGCCCGTTTCGTCGCACTTGCCCGTCAATTCGCAATAATGCAGACAATCGTCGATCGTCTGCGCCAGATCGTCGTCGCCGCAGCCGGCGATTCCCGCCAGGACAACTAGCAAACCAGCCGCGATCATTCGTTTTTTAGCGAAACGGCGACAGTCCGGCATTGTCTTCCGCCATCAGAATTGCGAGTGTTTTCAAGTGGAAACAAAAACGGGCACGCCGCGAGGCGTGCCCGTTTGCGGTTGTTACCGCGTCAGCTTCTTCCGAATCGGCTTATTCGTCGCCGTCTTCGTCGGTGTCGCCGTCGCCGCCGCCAACGACGCAGGAATTGAATTCTTCGCAGGAATCCTTCTCGGCGCAAGCGATCTGGTCTTCGGTCGCGATTTCAACGCCCTGATCCGCAGCCGCGTCACAAGCCGTTTTGCACGCATCGGCCCACTCGGCGGTGAGAACGCCGCTCTCGTCGCATTCCAGAGCCTTGTCGCAGTAATCTCCACAGCCGCCGGCGCCGTCGTCGCCGCACGCATAGGCGAACACCGCCACCAGGGCCACCGCCAGCAGAACCAGAGTCTTCTTCATCACCCACCTCCATCAGTTTGTTGTCAGGGAAAGGGTCCAAAGCGTAAGTTTGGCAAACACTAGCAGAATTTAAGCAGGAGTCAATGTTTTTTTTGCTTTTTGCGGCGATCGGCCCGCTGGATCAGGCGGCTAATAGCCTATTAATATTTGATTCTCGTTAGAGCGGCGACAAGCCGAGTTCCGGGAACCGCCGTTTGACCGCCATGATCTCTTCCAGCGAATTGATGAACGCCAGATAAACCTGCGGGTCGAAATGGCTGCCGGAGTCGCGCACCAGAATATTGAGCGCTTCTTCCACAGAAAAAGCCCGTTTGTAGACGCGCTTCGTGGTCAACGCATCGAAAACGTCGGTGATCGACACGATTCGCGCCTCGATCGGAATGTCGTCGCCGTTGAGCCCGTGAGGGTAGCCCGCGCCGTTGAACCGTTCATGGTGGGAAAGGGCGATCCGCTCCGACATCTGCAACAGTTCGCTCTTCGACCCGCCCAGGATTTTCGCGCCGATCAGCGTGTGTTCTTTGACTTTCTCGAATTCGGAACTGGTAAGCCGGGCCGGTTTCAGAAGGATCGAGTCGGGCGTGCCGATCTTTCCCACGTCGTGCATCGTCGCCGCCGAGCGGATAAGATCGCAGAAATGCCCGTTCATGCCCATGCGCGCGGCGACGATATGAGCGTAATTGCTCATGCGGTGGAGGTGCGCGGCGGTGTCCTCGTCCCGATACTCGGCGGCTTTGGCCAGGCGGAAAATGGTTTCCTCCTGGGCTTCCGTCAGGTCTTCGTTGACTTCCCGCAGATTGGAGAGGGCGCGCCGCAACTCCGACGTGCGAATGTCAACTTCCTTTTCCAGCCGGGCATTGTAATCCTTAAGCTGCAATTCCGAGCCGAGCCGCTGCGCGACGATGGTGAGCAGCCGCACCGCCTCATCCTGCACGTCGTCGTGCACGCCGAAGGCGTTAATGGCACCGAAAGGCTTGCCCGTGAACGACATCAACGGCACGCCGATGTAGCCGGCGTAAAGGCCGTAGCGTTCCAGGAGGTCCGTCTGCTTGTTGCGCACGACGAGCGGCTGGCCGGAACGCATCACCTGCCGTACGGCGTTGAGCTTGCCGTAGTGCTCCTGTTGCCAGATTTCATCGGTCAGATTGTAGGACGCCTCGACGGAAAAATCCTCATCGCGCCAGAAGGTGATGGCCACGCTGTGCGCGCCGGTCAGTTCGGCGGCGCGCCGGGCGAACTCGGAAAGCAGGACTTGCTGGTCGGCGTAGCGCTCGGTGAAGGTGGTGATTTCAAACAGCGCCGTCAGAACGTGCTGCAGGTTCAGCACCTGGTCGTTGAGGCGTTTCGTTTTGATGAGCGAACGCGTACGCGCCACAAGTTCCAGCCGGTTGACCGGTTTGGTGAGAAAATCGTCGGCGCCGGCGTTGATGCCGCGCACCTTGTCTTCGATGCGGTCCAGCGCCGTAACCATCACCACCGGGATCCAGCGCGTGTGCTCGTCTCCCTTGAGTTGGCGGCACACCTCAAACCCGTCTATTTTTGGCATCATCACGTCGAGGAAGACGATGTCCGGCGGATTGGAGCGTATTTTGGCAAGCGCCTCCTCGCCGTCGCCGGCCGAATCGGTGCGAAAACCGGTGGCGGCCAGATGAGCCTCCAGCAGTTTGATGTTCTTCGGCAGATCATCGACGATCAGCGCGAGCGGCTGTTGCTCCATGATGAGCCCCAATAACGGCGCGACAAACGTTTTTGCCCTTAACTATATGATCTCACAGGGCGGATGGCCGGTCAAGCGATTGCACCCTCCGATATCCGCGATGCCGACACTTCACATCCTGTTTGACAAGAACGGCATTTCCCCCCTAGAGTTTAGCGAAATCAACCGATTTAGACCGATCGGAGACGACGAAAAAATGCATCAACGTTGGTTTGCTCTTCTGGCGGCGATTTTTTTCATGTTTCCGACATGCTTGGCGCGCGCGGAAAACCGCGATATCACTCTGGGCCTCGCCTATCCGGATTTCTCCTACGCCTACCCGGGCTGGGTGGAGGAGCAGATTTACGGCACGGACAACATTCTTCTGAATCAGCAGATTCCCTCGCGAGAGATGTTCGTCGAGCCTTATGATACGCCCGATGAAGCGATCGTCGAGCCCGAGTCCGCGCCGGACGCGGCAATGCCATCGGAAAGCGCCGTGGCGGCGGACGATGCGGAGGCTGCCAAAAAAGCGGATGTCAAAAAGAAGCGCGACCTTTCCGAGGAAGGATTGACGCGCGAAATCGGCCTCGGCACGGGCTTCGATTTTTCCGTAAACGATACGTCGCAGATCATCGCGATCCCGTTGATCTACCGCCCGAATTTCGGCAAGTGGTGGCGGAGGCTGTCTTTCGTTTTCACGCTGCCGATCGTTCACAAAATCCGGCGCGTCGAATTCGTCATCGGCGGGGTGAAGGTGAAAGAACGCGGCAGCAAGTGGGGCGTCGGCGACGTGTCGCTCGGCGTGAACTACCTTTTCCGCTGGCGAAATCTCTATATTTTGCCCGGTTACGTGGTTAAATTCCCATCCGGCGATCAGAACGCAAAGGATGGCGACGTCACGATCCCCATGGGTTCGGGCTCTTTCGACCATATTCTGAGCCTGGGTCTGGGTTTGCATTTCCGGTACTGGAGGCTTCTGGCCACGGGCGCATGGCGCTACAACGGCGATACGACGATGGACGCCATTCCAGGCGCGACGATCTCGCAGGGGATGAACGTTTTCGCCACCTTCGGCCCGGAGTTCAATCCGATGATCGAGGACTGGTGGCTGGGGCTGTCGCTGTCTTATTTCTACGCCGCCGCCGCCGAGGTGGACGGCAACCCGGCGCCCACCAACCTGCACGTCTTCAATCTGCTCGTTTATACCTATTACGCCTTCGCCGACAATTTCCGCTTCGAGGTGGCGGGTGGGTATCCGTTCTACGCCATTTTCGACGCGGATCTGAAGGAGCATCCCAAGACAGGCTCGTGGTACGTGGCCACGGGATTCAAATTTCTTTTCTGATTTAAAGCAGCGAGAGCGAACTCATCCCGGTCGGCGGCGCAAGGCGCGCCAGACGGCGAGCGCGCGCCCGACCGGCTTGGAAACGAGCGCCGCTCCGCGCCCGAGAAGGCGGGGCAGGGGAGCGTCGAGCCGGCGGATTTTTCCGCCATCGACATAACCCACCGCCCGGCCGCAAAGCGCGGCGCGCGGCCATGGATCGTCGAGGCCGTTCAGCCAGTCGCCTTTCGTGACAAGAAAATGCCGGCCGGGGTCGAACCAGCGGATGAACCGATGTAGACGGGCCCGATCGCCCCAACGCAACAGCACGATGTCGCCGGCCTGCAGGTCGCGGGGCTCGGCCCGGCGGATGATGAAGATCGTTCCATTGGGAAATACCGGCCGCATGCTGTCGCCGAGGGCGCGGAGCGTCACCTCGCGGCCGTCCTCCAATTCCCGCCAGAATCGTTCGCCTTCTGCGGGATCGACATAAACTTCCGGCGGCAGGGTCGGCAGGGTAGGGGTCGGTTCGGAGCGGGCGTTCACCAGCATGGCTCTCCAAAGCGGCGCGGCCCGTGGAACGCATGTCCCACGGGCCGCTTGTCCTTGTGGCGAGCCGCCGCCGTTTACACGCGCGGCGCGTAATACTCGACGATCAGGTTCTCCTGCACCTCGAACGGCACGTCCGTCCGCGAGGGCAATTCGGAGATGAGCGCTTTGTTGTTTTCGAACTTGATATAGCTGGGGCGCGCCAAAGCCGGGCGAGCCAGCGTTTCCTTCACGCCTTCGTTATTCAGGAGCTTTTCCGACAAGCTGATCTCCATCCCCGGCTTGACGCGGAAAGAGGGGATGTTGACCCGTCGCCCGTTGATGAGCACATGGCCGTGGGTGACGACCTGCCGGGCGTGCGGAATGCTGCGGCCGACGCCCATGCGGAAAACGACGTTGTCCAGCCGCTGTTCGAGCAGGCGCAGAATGTTGAGGCCGGTGTCGCCCTTCATGCGGTTGGCGTCTTTGACCAGCTTGCGGAGCTGGCGCTCGGACAGACCGTAGTTGATGCGCACTTTCTGCTTTTCCAGCAGGTGCAAGGCGAATTCCGTCTTTTTGCGGCGCGTGCCCTTGGCGCCGTGCTCACCGGGAGGGTAAGCCCGACGGCTCTGGCTTTTGGGGGTCAGTCCGGGCAGGTCCATGCCCAGACGCCGCAACAATTTCACGCGAGGACCACGATAACGCGACATGCTCTCTCCTACTCGCTACGACGTTGCCTCAATTCATTCTTCTTTCGCGACGGTTTCTTCCGCCGGTTCTTCCGCTTTTTTGGCGCGGCGACGCCCCTTCTTGGGCTTTTCCTCCGCCTCGGGCTGCACCTTGGGCTTCTCTTCCGGCAGAAACTCGATGTACGCCATCTCGGCGTTGTCGCCCGGCCGGGGAATGGCCTTGAGAATGCGCGTGTAACCGCCGGCCCGCTCCTTGAAACGCGTTCCGAGAACGTCCAAAAGCTTCTTCAGCGCGGCGTCCTCCTGAATGTCCCGCGCCAGCAGGCGGCGGGCGTGGATCGTGCCGGCCTTCGCCATCGTGACCATCCGCTCGATCTGCGGCCTGAGCCATTTGGCCTTGGAAGCCGTGGTGCGAATCCTGCCGTGGGTGATGAGCGCCGTGCTCAGATTGCGCAACAACGCCCGACGATGCGCCTCGTTGCGATTCAGCCGCTTGCCTACCGTCCGATGCCGCATGGTCCGCTTCCTTTCCTCAAACCGCGATACCGCGGCCTACTGCCTGTCTTTGGGCGGCACGAATCCTTCGAGCTTCATGCCGAGCGACAGACCCATTTCGGCCAGGATTTCCTTGATCTCGTTCAAGGATTTACGGCCGAAGTTTTTGGTTTTCAACATCTCCGCTTCGCTCTTCTGCACCAACTCGTAGATGTAACGAATGTTGGCGTTCTGGAGGCAGTTGGCGGAGCGCACGGACAGTTCCAGTTCGTCCACCGAGCGCAGGAGGTTCTTGTTGAACTCTTCCTCGATCTTCGCTTCCTCGGGGATTTCCGTATCGACGCTTTCGTCGAAGTTGATGAAGATGCTGAGCTGCTCCTTGAGGATCTTCGCCGCGAGCGCCACCGCGTCGTCGGGCCGGATCGCGCCGTTGGTGCCGATTTCCAGGACGAGCTTGTCGAAGTCGATGCGCTGTCCGACGCGGGACTGGGTGACGCGGAAATTCACGTCGCGCACGGGCGAATAATTGGCGTCGATCGGGATCGTGTTCACGGGCATGTCCATCTCGCCCATGCTGCCGGCCGGCACGTAGCCGCGACCCATGGTGATGGTCAGTTCCAGGCCGATCTTGCCATTGTCGCCGATGGTGCAGATATGCTGGGTGGGTTCGAGCGCCTTCACCTGGTTGTGAACGATGTCCGCCGCCGTGATCTCGCACGGGCCGTCCGCCTCGATGCGAACGACAACTTCCTGAGCGTCGTGCAGCTTGAGGTCGATCTGCTTCAAGTTGAGAATGATGTGCGTCACGTCCTCCACCACGTCTGGGATGGTGGCGAATTCGTGCAGCACGCCGTCGATTTTGATGGCGGAAATCGCCGCGCCGCGCAGCGAGGAGAGAAGAATCCGGCGCAACGAATTGCCGATCGTCGTCCCGTAGCCGCGCATCAACGGTTCGCAGGTGAACTTGCCGTACCGCTCGTTGAGGGATTCGCGGTCGATCTCAAGGGCCTTGGGCTTGATGAGATCATGCCAGTTCTTATACATGGGTCCTCCTCGGAAAAGGGGCGATTCTCAGCGCATCCCGCTTTCGGCTAGACGCGGCGGCGCTTCGGCGGCCGGCAGCCGTTGTGCGGTACGGGGGTCACGTCGCGAATCAGGGTAACTTTGAGCCCGGCGGAGGCGAGGGCGCGCAGCGCCGACTCGCGGCCCGAGCCGGGACCTTTCACGTAAACGGCCACGTTCTGCAGTCCGTGCTCCATCGCTTTCTTGGCGGCGTCCTCGGCGGCCATCTGAGCGGCGAAGGGCGTGCTCTTGCGCGAGCCCTTGAAGCCCATTGCGCCGGACGTGGACCAGGCGAGCACGTTTCCCGACACGTCGGTGATCGTCACCATCGTGTTGTTGAACGTGCTGTGAACGTGGGCGATTCCCGACTGGACGTTCTTTTTGACCTTTTTCGTGCGCGTCTTGCGAGGCGTCTGCGACATGGTTCCTCCAACTCCCGTTCAGGAGATTACTTTTTGCGGCCCAGGATGCGGCGCGGACCCTTGTGCGTGCGGGCGTTGGTATGGGTTCGCTGGCCGTGCACGGGCAGCCCGCGGCGATGCCGCAGACCGCGGTAGCAGCCCAGGTCCATCAACCGCTTGACGTTCATCTGCTTCTCGCGGCGCAAATCTCCCTCGACGGTGAATTCATCCTCGATGATTTTGCGCAGCTTCTGAACGTCGCCTTCCGTGAGATCGTCGGATTTGATCCCTCCGTCGATGCCGGCGCTGCTGACGATTTTCTTCGCCGACGCCCGGCCGATCCCGTAGATGTACGTCAGAGCGATGTCGATACGTTTTTTTCTCGGCAGATCCACACCTGCGATGCGTGCCACGATACTCTCCTTTACCCGATCAAATCGTCATGCGATCCGCGCCTAGCCCTGCACCTGCTTGTGCCGGGGGTTCTCGCAGATCACCCGTACTTTGCCTTTCCGTCGGATGATTTTGCACTTGTCGCATATCTTTTTCACCGACGCCCTGACTTTCATCGCATCACCCGCCTTTTTTGCGCGGCCTTTCGGCCGCTCAGGTCAACACCCGCGGACCGTCCGCCGTGATGGCTATGCTGTGCTCCCAATGAGCCGAGAGCCTGCCATCCACGGTAACCGCCGTCCATCCGTCTTCCAGCACCTCAACCTCGAAGGCGCCGGCATTGATCATCGGTTCGATCGCCAGGACCAGGCCCTCCTGCAGCCGCATGCCCGTTCCCCGACGACCGTAGTTCGGCACTTGAGGATCCTCGTGGAGGTTTCGGCCCACGCCGTGTCCGACGAACTGCCGAACGACGCTGAAGCCCTGAGCCTCCACATGCGACTGAATCGCATGCCCGATGTCGCCGAGCCGTCCGCTCGTCGTCATCGCGGCGATCGCCCTGTCGAGCGATTCGCGCGTCGCGCGGTTGAGCCGTTCCGCTTCCTCGCTTCCCAGCCCCACCACATGCGAGCGCGCCGCGTCGCCGATCCAGCCGTTCAGGATCACGCCGAGGTCGATGCCCAGCAAGTCGCCTTCCTTCAGCTTGCGCTTGGGGGAGGGTATGCCGTGGACGACCTCTTCGTTGATCGAGGCGCAGATCGTGGCCGGGTAGCCCCGATAGCCCTTGAAGGCCGGAATGCCGCCGTGCCGGCGGATAATGGCTTCCGCCTCGGCGTCCAGCTCCGCCGTCGAGATGCCCGGCGCGATGAGCTTCTCCAGCGCATCGTGCACGACCCTGACTATCTGTCCCGCTTCAAAGAGCCGTTCGATCTCATCGCTGCTCTTCAGATGGATCATCGCTCCCGATCCATCAGCGCAGCGCCGCCTTGATCCGGTCGAATACCTCGTCGAAGGCGCCGAGACCGTCAATCGCCCTGACCAGACCGCGCTCGCCGTAGTAGGCGATCAGCGGCTTGGTCTGCTTGTGATATTCCGTCAGCCGGCGGCCGATCGATTCTTCGTTGTCGTCGCTACGCTGGTATACTTCGCCGCCGCACTTATTGCAAACGCCGGCTTTCGCGGGCGCTTTGAACATGACGTGATATTCCTCGCCGCATTTCTTGCAGACGCGGCGGCCCGTGAGACGCTTCATCAGCTCGCCATCCGGCACTTCGAGGCAGATGACGTGATCCAGTTTGTTGCCGCGCTTCGTCAGCACCTTGCCCAAGGCGTCGGCCTGGGGGATCGTGCGCGGAAAACCGTCGAGCAGAAAACCGTTCTTGCAATCGGGCTCGGTCAGCCGCTCGGCGACGATGCCCACCACGACTTCGTCCGGAACGAGGTCGCCTTTGTCCATGTAGGTCTTGGCCTTCTTGCCAAGCTCCGTGCCCGCCTTGACGGCGGCGCGGAAAATCTCGCCCGTCGAGATCTGCGGCACCTTCAGAAGATCGAGGATCTTCTTTGCCTGGGTGCCTTTGCCCGCTCCTGGAGGGCCGAGGAAAATCAGGTTCATCGCATCCTCCTTGCCGCGCTAGCGCCCACGGATCGTCTGGCGGCCGCGGATCCGGGGACCCTTGGCGCCGGTCAGGCCGTCGTAATGCCGCGTAATCAGGTGCGACTCGATCTGCGCCACGGTGTCCAGGGAGACGCCGACGGCGATCAGAAGCGCCGTGCCGCCGAAATAGAACGGCACGTTCATCTGTTCCTGAAGGATCATCGGCATGACGCAGATCACCGCGAGGTAGATCGCGCCGAGCACGGTGATGCGGGTCAGCACCGTATCGATGAATTCAGCCGTCTTCTTGCCCGGACGGATGCCGGGAATGAAGCCGCCGTATTTCTTCATGTTGTCCGCAACGTCCATCGGATCGAACTGGACGGCGGTGTAGAAGAAGGCGAAGAAGACGATGAGCACGACGTAAAGGGCGTTGTACACCCAGTTGCCGGGATTCATCGCGTCCTTGAAAGCGTTCATCCACGGATGATCGATGAAATTGGCCATCGTCGCCGGGAACATGATGATCGACGAGGCGAAGATCGGCGGGATGACGCCCGAGGTGTTGACCTTGAGCGGCAGATGCGTCGATTGGCCGCCGTACACCTTCCGGCCCACGACGCGCTTCGCATACTGCACCGGGATGCGCCGCTGGCCGCGTTCGACGAAAATGATCGCGCCGATCGTGACGATCATCAGCACCAGGAACGCCACGAGGGCCAGGGGCGTGATCTGATCGCCGGCGACGTAGTCGATCGTCTGCTTGATCGCCGCCGGCAGGCCCGCCACGATGCCGGAGAAGATGATCAGCGAGATGCCGTTGCCGATGCCTTTTTCGGTGATCTGCTCGCCCAGCCACATCAGGAAGGCCGTGCCCGCCGTCATCGAAACGACCGTCAGGAGGCGGAAGCCCCAGCCGGCCATGTCGGGATCCACGACGACCATCTCGCCGACCTTGACCGATTCCAACCACATCGCGATGCCGAAGCTTTGCAGCACCGACAGAACGACGGTGCCATACCGGGTGTACTGATTGATCTTGCGCCGGCCGGCCTCTCCCTCCTTGCGGAGTTGATGCATGTAAGGCCAGACGACGGTCAAAAGCTGGAAAATGATGGAAGAGGAGATGTAGGGCATGATGCCGAGGGCGAACACGGACACTTGACGCATGGCGCCGCCGGTGAACATGTTGAACAGACCGAACAGCCCGCCGGCCTGGCCCATGAACTCCATCATCACGTTGCGGTCCACGCCCGGCGAACTGACGTAAATGCCAAGGCGGAAGACCGCCAGCATCGCCAGCGTAAACAAGATGCGCCGCTTCAACTCGGGGACGCGCGCGATATTCACGAAATTCGTGGCCACTTAGCGAATCTCCTCGATTTTGCCGCCCACTGCCTCGATGGCGCGCCGCGCCTGGCGGGAGACGCTGAACACCCGGAACGTTTTCGCCGTTTTGAGGATGCCGCGTTTAACGATGTGGACGCGAGTCACGCCTTCGGGCACGAGCCGGGCGCGCTTGAGGGCGTCGATGTCGATGACTTCGTCCTTCAATTTCGCCGCGCGAGCCGCATCGATCCACATCGGGCGCGGCGACAGTTCGATCAGTTCGACCTTGCCGCCAGCGGCTTCGATCTTGCGCCGCGCGCCGTCGGTGACCTTTTCCACCCGCACGGTGACGGCGCGTTCGATCTCGCCGTTGCCGAGGATCTTGACGCCGTCGAGCTTGGTGCCGCGAATCAGGCCGGCTTCGGTCAAGGCCTTCAGGTCGATCACGTCGGCCTGAATGTCGATCAGGGCCGAAAGCTTTACTTCAGCGTAGACCTTGGGGAATTTCGGCGTGAAACCGAACTTCGGCAGGCGGCGATGCAGCGGCATCTGGCCGCCCTCGAAGCTGGCGCGCATCTTGCCGCCGGAACGCGCCCGTTGGCCTTTGTGGCCCTTGCCGGCCGTCTGGCCCTGGCCGGAGCCGTAACCACGACCGATCCGCTTGCGATCTCTATTCGCGCCCTTGGGCGCACGGATGTCGCTCAGCTTCATCTCCCGCTCCTCATTCCGCATCGGACGCTTTCACCGCCTGGGCCCGCTTGGGCGACTTGGACGGCGTCAGGGGTTCGTTGGTTTCCTCGACAGTCAGCAGATGCTTGATCTTGAAGATCATGCCGCGCATTTCGGGCGTGTCCAAGCGAATCACCGTATGGTTCATGCGCTTGATTCCGAGACCAGCCAAAACGCGCCGCTGGTACTGCGGACGGCCGATCACGCTTTTGATCTGGGTAATCTTCAGGTTCGCCATGGCCGTACCTTCCTCGCTTTACAACTGCGGCTGTTCCGTTGCGGTGTCGTCGCCGGTGCGTCCGAGCCGCTTGGCGAAGCCCTCGCGCGTCGAAAGCCGCCGCAGTCCGTCGATCGTGGCCCGCACGACGTTGTGCGGGTTGCGGCTGCCGAGCACTTTCGACAGGATGTTGGGAATGCCCGCGCTCTCGATGATCGCGCGCACCGTGCCGCCGGCGATAATGCCGGTACCGGCCGAGGCGGGACGCAGGATCACCTTGGAGGCCCCGAAGTGGCCGACGACGAGGTGCGGGATCGTACTGTTGATGATCGGCACGACGATCATCGAACGTTTGGCCCGCTCGCCGCCTTTGCGGATCGCTTCCGGCACTTCGCCCGCTTTCCCCTTGCCAACGCCCACGCTGCCCTTGCCGTCGCCGACGACGACGAGCGCGCTGAACGAGAAGCGCCGGCCGCCCTTCACGACTTTGGCCACGCGGTTGATCGCGACCGTGTGTTCGTGGAGTTCTTCCTCGGGGTTGAACTGCTGCGGATTATTCGCCACGAAATCCTCCTTATTGCCCCAAACGCTAGAAGCTCAGGCCGGCTTTGCGCGCCGCCTCGGCCAGCGTTTTTACCCGGCCATGGTATTTATAGCCGCTGCGGTCGAAGACGACCTTGGTGATTTTCTTGTCCAGGCAGCGAACGGCGATCGCTTCTCCCACCTTCTGAGCGACTTTGAAATTGCTGCTCAGGGGGCGCTCGACCTTGACCTTTTCCTTCGCCTTGGCCTTGTCTTTGTCCTTGCCGCCTTTTTTGCCGGCGGCTTCGGGGGCTTCCGCCACGGCCGGCGGCGGGGCAGGGGGCGCGGCCTTCGGGGCCTTCTTGATGGCCTCGACGTCGGCGCGCAACTCCTTGTCAACCGTTGACGCCGACACGAGCGTGCGACCGGTCGTGTCGTCAATCACCTGGACGTAGATATGGTTCAGGCTGCGGAAAACGGCGAGGCGCGGACGTTCCGGCGTGCCGGATACTTTACGCCGAATTCGCGTCTTGCGAGCTTGCCACTGCTCTTCTTTTTTCGTGGACATCGCCTCTCTCCTGACTGCTTACTTACCGGCGGTCTTGCCAGCCTTGCGACGGATAGTCTCGTCGGCGTACTTGATTCCCTTGCCTTTATAGGGCTCCGGCGGCCGCAACGAGCGGATATTGGCCGCCACCTGGCCCACGGCCTGCTTGTCGCAGCCCTTCACCGTCACCCGGTTGGCCTTCGTATCCACATCGGCGCTGATGCCTTTGGGCAGCTTGAACTCGATCTGGTGCGAATAGCCCAGGCTGAAAAGGATCATCTGACCCTTGAGTTCCGCCTTGTAGCCGACGCCGATGATCTCCAGCTCGCGCTTGAAACCCTGGGAAACGCCGTGGATCATGTTGTTCAGAAGCGCGCGGTACAAACCATGATAGGCGCGGCTCTGCTTGGCGTCGTCCTTGCGTTCGCAGATGACGGCCTTATCCACGATCTTCACCGTGACGTCCGGACGGATCTCGTGCGAAAGTTCTCCGAGCGGGCCTTTCACGGTCACGCGCTGGCCGTCGATTTTGACGTCCACCTTCGCCGGGATCGGGATGGGCAGTTTTCCAATTCGCGACATGGCGCACACCTTTCCCGCTGAATTACCAGATCGAGCAAATCAGTTCGCCGCCGATTCCGCGCTTGCGCGCCTCGCGGTCGCTCATCACCCCCTGAGAGGTGGAGAGGATCGCCGTCCCCATGCCGTTCTGCACGCGGGGGATGGAATCGTGGCGGACATACTGGCGCAGGCCAGGGCGGCTGACGCGCTTGAGCCCCACGATCACCGGGATGCGGTTCTCCAGGTACTTCAGGGTGATCTGCAACTCGGGCTTGCCGTCGTTGGGCGCCACCTTGAAGTTTTTAATGAACCCCTCCTGCTGCAAGATCTCCAGGATTTTCACCTTGATCTTGGACGAGGGGCACTTGACCTTTTCCAACCGCGCCAGATTGGCGTTCCGGATCCGTGTCAACAGGTCCGCGATGGGGTCGGTCATGCTCATGGTTCAATCCTCTCTTGCCAAGATGGCCTCATCGGCCGCAGTATCCTACCAGCTCGCCTTGGTTACGCCGGGCAGGAGCCCCCACGAGGCGTTCTTGCGCAGACAAAGGCGGCACATTCCGAACTTGCGGTGATAAGCGCGCGACCGCCCGCACAACGGACAGCGGTTGTACGCCCGAGCCTTGAACTTGGGCTTCATGGTCGCCTTGATGCGCAAACATGTCTTCGCCAACTGAGCCTCCTAGAGTCGTTGAGTTAGCGCCTGAAGGGCATGCCGAGATTTTTCAGCAGCGCCCGCGATTCCTCGTCGGTCTTCGCCGTGGTCACGATCGTCACGTTGAGCCCTTTGATCGTATCGATTTTGTCAAGATCGATCTCGGGGAAGATGATCTCTTCGCGTATGCCGAGCGTGTAATTCCCCTTGCCGTCGAAGGCCTTGGTGGAGACGCCCTTGAAGTCGCGCACGCGGGGCAGGACGACGTTCACCAGACGGTCGAAGAACTCCCACATGCGGTCGCCGCGCAGCGTCACCTTCGCTCCGATCTTCGCGCCCTCCCGCAGCTTGAACTGGGCGATCGACTTGCGGGCGCGGGTGATGACGGGCGCCTGCCCCGTGATCGAGCGGAGTTCATCGACGGCGCTATCCAGAATTTTCGGGTTCTGGATCGCATCGCCCAGGCCCATGTTGACGACGATCTTCGTCATCCGCGGGACGGCCATGAGGTTCTTGTAGCCGAATTCCTGCGAGAGTTTCGGCACCACGTTTTTCTGATACTCTCCGTAGAGACGCGCCGGCATGGCCGTCCTCCTTCTACTCGAAATCTTCGCCGCACCCGGGGCACCGGCGCATCGTTTTGCCGGTGTCGAGCACATGCCGCTTGGCCCTGATCGCTTCGGAGCATTTGGGGCAGACGAGCGTCACATTCGACGCGTCGAACGGCTGCTCCTTCTCCACGATGCCGCCCGTCGGGAACTTCTGCGAAGGCCGGCGGTGGCGCTTGACCATGTTCAGCCGCTCCACGGCGACGCGGTTTCTCTCGGGCTTCGTGTAAATCACCTTGCCCTTGGAGCCTTTCTCCTTGCCGGAGATGACGACTACGGTGTCGCCTTTTTTCACATGCAGCGTGCGTGGCATCGTCGTTCCCTTCGCGCTCGCGTCAGATGACTTCCGGGGCGAGCGAAATGATCTTCATGAAATTGGCCGCTCTCAGTTCGCGAGCCACCGGCCCGAAGATACGCGTGCCGATCGGTTCCATCTGGGCGTTGATCAGCACCGCCGAGTTGGTGTCGAACTTGAGATAGCTGCCGTTGGGCCGCGCAATCTCCTTGGCGGTGCGGACGATGACGGCCTTGACCACGTCGCCCTTGCGCACCTTGGAGTTCGGCAGAGCTTCCCTCACGGCCGCCACGATCACGTCGCCGACGTGCGCGTACTTGCGCTTCGAGCCGCCCAGCACCTTGATGCACGAGATTTTCTTGGCGCCCGAATTGTCGGCAACATCAAGAACCGTCTCCATCTGAATCATGGCTCAACTCCACTCGCAGGCGGATCAATGTCGATGCGGATCAAACGGCCTTCTTCAGCACCGTCTTCACCCGCCAGTTTTTCGTTTTCGACAACGGCCGGGTCTCCTCGATCACCACCTGGTCGCCCATATGCGCCAGGTTCTCGGGATTGTGGGCCGGGTATTTCTTGTAGCTCGTCACGTACTTGTGGAACGTGGGGTGCTTGTAGCGACGCTGGACGCGAACCACGACGGTTTTGTCCATTTTGGCGCTCACCACGAATCCCGTCCGTTGCTTGCGATGTCCGGGCGTATTCATCGTTCAACCCTTCCTAAAAACGCGCCGGCCGATCAGGCGCGTTCGTTGATGCCGAGTTCGCGTTCGCGCAGCACGGTGACGACGCGCGCGATGTTGCGCTTGAGGCGCGGAATCTGCGCCTTGTTTTCCAACTGCCCCGTCGCGTGCTGGAACTTCAGGCGGAACAGTTCGTCCTTCAGCGAAAAGAGTTCGGCCTTGAGGTCGTCCACGGATTTGCCGCGCAGATCAATGGTTTTCATAGCTCACCCTCCCGCGTGACGAAGCGCACCTTGATCGGCAGCTTATGGGCGGCGAGGCGGAACGCTTCACGCGCGTCTTTTTCGTCGATGCCGTCGGTTTCGTAGAGAACCATGCCCGGCTTGATGACGGCCACCCACTCTTCGGGATTGCCTTTGCCTTTGCCCATGCGGGTTTCGGCCGGCTTCTTGGTGATCGGCTTGTCGGGGAAGATGCGAATCCACACTCTGCCGCCGCGCTTGATGTAGCGGGTGATGGCGATACGGGCCGATTCGATCTGGCGCGACGTGAGGAAGCCGCGCTCCGTGGCTTTCATTCCGAAATCGCCGAAGGCCACGGTCGCGCCGCGGCTGGCGACGCCGTAAATGCGTCCCTTTTGGACCTTGCGCCACTTGACTTTCTTCGGTGCCAGCATGACAACGCCTCTCTATCGGATGTCGCAAACTCGCAATTAGTAAAGCATCCGGCGGATGGACTGTTTTTCCTCGAAGATTTCACCCTTGTAGACCCACACCTTGACGCCGATGACGCCGTACGTGGTGTGCGCCTGGGTGTAACCGAAGTCGATGTCGGCGCGCAGCGTGTGCAAGGGAACGCGACCCTCGTGATAGCGCTCGACGCGCGACATCTCCGCGCCGCCCAGACGGCCGGCGAGGTTGACCTTGATGCCCTTGACGCCGAATTTCAGAGCCTGGCTGATCGCCTTTTTCATCGCGCGACGGAACGCGATGCGCTTCTCAAGCTGCAGGGCGACGGACTCGGCGATGAGCTGGGCGTCGGTTTCGGGCTTGCGCACTTCGACGATGTTGATGAACACGTTGCTCTTCGAGAGCTTCTCGACCTTCTTCTTGAGCTCCTCGACGCCCGCGCCGCCCTTGCCGATCACGATGCCCGGACGAGCCGTGTGGATCGTGACCTTAAGCTTGCCGGGAGCGCGCTCCAACTCCACGCGGGAGATGCCGGCGGAGTAAAGTTCTTTCTTGATGAACTCACGGACGCGGAGGTCCTCATGCAGCCATTCGCGGTAGTTCTTTTCCGCGAACCATTTGCTGTCCCACGTACGGTTGATGCCGACGCGCAGCCCGATCGGGTTGACTTTCTGACCCAAGGTTCACCTCCGTCGTCTTACGCTTCTTCGAGAACCACGGTGACGTGGCTCGTCCGCTTGTTGATGTGCGTCGCGCGGCCCATGGCGCGGGGCAAAAAGCGCTTCTGGGTCGGCCCCTCGTCAACGAAAATCGTCTTGACGAACAGGGTATCGACGTCAACGTCGCCGCGCTCGTCCGCAGACGCCACGGCCGACTTCAGAAGCTTGGCGATCGGCTGGGCGGCCCGGCGCGGGCAGTAGTTCAGGATGTTGATCGCCTGCTCGATTTTCTTGCCGCGGATCAGGCTCGCCACCGACCGCGTCTTGCGCGGGGCGATCCGCAGATAGCGCAATTTCGCTTTCACTTCCATCGTCCGCTCCTATTTGCGCACGGTTTTCTTGTCGCCCGAGTGGCCCTTGAAGGTCCGGGTCGGGGCGAACTCTCCGAGCTTGTGGCCGACCATGTTCTCGGTCACGAACACGGGGACGAACTTCTTGCCGTTATGCACGGCGAAGGTGAGTCCCACCGCCTCGGGGATGACCGTCGAACGCCGCGACCAGGTTTTGATGACCTTGCGGCTGCCCGAATTCTGGGCTTCGATGATCTTCTTCTCCAGGTGCTGATCGACGAACGGACCTTTTTTTATCGAACGAGCCACGGCTCAAATCCTCCTTCGCACAGCCCTATTTCTTGTTCATGTGGCGGCTGCGCACGATCATCTTATCGGTGCGCTTGTTGTTGCGCGTTTTCTTGCCCTTGGTCGGGACGCCCCACGGCGTCACCGGATGGCGGCCGCCGGAGGAGCGGCCCTCGCCGCCGCCATGCGGGTGATCGACCGGGTTCATCGCCACGCCGCGCACGCTCGGGCGTTTGCCGAGCCACCGGGACCGGCCGGCCTTGCCCAGGCTGACGATTTCGTTTTCGGGATTGCCGACCTCGCCCACCGTCGCGTGGCAATCCACGAACACCTTGCGCACCTCGCCGGAAGGCAGGCGAAGCTGGGCGTAGTCGCCTTCTTTGGCCATCAGTTGCGCGTAGGAACCGGCCGAACGGCAGATCTGCCCGCCCTTGCCGAGCTTCAGTTCGACGTTGTGCACCAGCGTGCCGAGCGGGATGTTGCGCAGGGGAAGGCAATTGCCGGGCAGGATGTCGGCGCTCTCGCCCGACATCAACATGCTGCCGACCTTGAGGCCCTTGGGCGCGAGGATGTACCGTTTCTCGCCGTCGGCGTAGTGCAAGAGCGCGATGCGCGCCGAGCGGTTCGGATCGTACTCGATCGTCGCCACTTTCGCCGGAACGCCGAGCTTGTTGCGCTTGAAATCGATGATGCGGTAGAGGCGCTTGTGGCCGCCGCCGCGATGGCGCACGGTGATCCGGCCGTGGGTGTTGCGACCGCTGCACTTCGACTTTTTTTCGGTGAGCGGCTTGTGCGGGTGGTCGGTCGTGATCTCGGCGAAGTCCGAAACCGTCATCCCGCGGCGGCCCGCCGACGTCGGTTTGAATTTTTTCAGTCCCATCGTCTTCCTCCGTCAGCCGCGTCGCTTAGACGCCCTCGAACAACTCGATGGTGTCGCCCTGGCGCAGCGTCACGACGGCTTTCTTCCAGCCGTTGGAGCGGCCCATGAAACGGCCGAGGCGTTTCCACTTGCCCGGCAGGCGGATCGTCCGGACTTCCTCCACATGGACCTTCCAGATCTTTTCCACCGCCTGCTTGATCTCCACTTTGTTGGCGTCCTTGCGCACTTCGAAGAAGAACTGATTGGAGCCGGCCTCCTGGATGCGCGAGCCCTTCTCGGTCACGAGCGGGCGGACGATGATGTCGCGAGGATCTTTGGTCATCGCTTCAGCGCTCCTTCCACTTTCTCCACCGCGGATCGGGTCATGATCAGTTCGCTGTGGTTGAGAATGTCGTACACGTTCAACCCAGCCGTCGGCAGAACGTCCACGCCGGGGATGTTGCGCGCCGACTTCGTAAGCTTCTCGTTGCCGTCGTCAACGATCAGGGGTTTGGCCGCGCCGAGCTTGTCGAGGACCCCGGCGAGCCCTTTGGTCTTGATTTCGCCGAGTTCGAAATCGCTGACGACGATCAGGTTGGATTCCTGGCAGCGCAGCGACAGCGCCGAAATCAGGGCGCCGCGGCGCACCGTGCGCGGCACGCGATAGCTGTAGTCGCGCGGCTTGGGGCCGAACGCCGAACCGCCGCCGCGAAGGGTAGGGGAGTTGCGCGAGCCTTTCCGCGACCGGCCCGTGCCCTTCTGGCGGAACAGCTTGATCGTACTGTAGCTGAGTTCGCCGCGCCGCTTCGTGGAGTGCGTGCCCTGGCGGCGGTTGGCGAGCTGCATCTTCACCACTTCGTAAAAGAGGTTCGGGTTCACCTCGGCGGCGAAAATCTCGTCCGCCACCTCGATCGTGCCGACCTCGGCCTTTTTCAGATCGTATACTTTCAGGACCGCCATGGTCGTCTCCTTCGTTCGCCCGGCCGGGGCCTCATTTCGCCTTCTTGATGAGGACCACGCCGTTGGCGGGCCCGGGGATCGCGCCGTGCACGTAAAGCAGATTGTTTTCTTTATCGACGCGCAGAACCACGAGGTTCAACACGGTCACGCGGTCGGCGCCCATGTGCCGCGGCAGGCGCTTGTTCTTGAACACGCGGCCCGGCGACGTATGGTTGCCGATGGAGCCGGGTATACGGTGGAAACGCGAGCCGTGCGTGATGCTGCCGCCGCGATGATGGTACAGCTTCACGACGCCCTGCATGCCCTTGCCTTTGGAGGCGCCGATGACGGCGATCTTGTCGCCCACGTCGATGCCTCCGTCGATGGTCACCTGCTGGCCGACCTCGTAACCGTCGATGCTATCGAGCCGGAATTCCTTGAGCACGCGAAACGCGCCCTGGCCCGCCTTTTCGAAATGGCCGACCATCGGACGCGTGACGGTGTTTTTGCGGCGCGTCCCGGATTTCTTCTGGCCGGATTTCTCCTGCGCCTTCGTCCGCAACTGGATCACCTTCGGATCGTAGCCGAGCTGAACGGCGTTGTAGCCGTCCTTGTCGGTCGTCTTCTTCTGGATGACGAAGCAGGGTCCCGCTTCGATGACGGTCGCCGGATGGTGCTTGCCGTCCTCGGCGAAAATCTGCGTCATCCCAACTTTTCTGCCAATCATTCCGAATTTCATGGCTTCCTCGCTTCGCCGCCCGATCGTGACCGGCGGTGGTCGCTTTCCAAATCGCTCCGCGTGCGCTTCGTTCTATCCGTCAGGTTTTGATCTCCACGTCCACGCCGGCGGAAAGGTCGAGCTTCATCAACTCGTCAAGGGTCTGCTGATTGGGTTCGAGGATGTCGATCAGCCGGTTGTGCGTGCGAATCTCGAACTGCTCGCGCGATTTCTTGTTGACGTGCGGCGAGCGCAGCACCGTGTAACGGTTGATCATCGTCGGCAGGGGAATGGGTCCCGCCACGCGCGCGCCGGTGCGGCGCACGGTATCGACGATCTCGCCCGTCGATTGATCGAGCAGCTTGTAGTCGTAGGCTTTCAGCCTGATCCGGATCTTCTGCTGAGCCACGCTCGTGCTCCTTTCGCGCTTATTCGATGATGTCGTGGACGACGCCGGCGCCGACGGTCCGGCCGCCCTCGCGAATGGCGAAGCGAAGCTCCTTCTCCATCGCGATCGGCGTGA
>QZKR01000150.1 GCA_003598065.1 Myxococcales bacterium
GCTTCCGAGCCCGCCAGGGCCTTCCTCGCCCGCGCCCGCCTCCACATTCACCTCCCTCAACCTAAATTAGCCGGGGTTTGAGGCTTTCTGCCGCTTGATTTTCGTTGGCGCCTGTTGTAGCGTGGCCCCGGTCCGGCGGCTCTCGGCCGCCCGCGCAGCCTCTTTCGGAAGGAGTTAGCCATGTCGGTCAACATCGTCCGCGACGCGGACAAATGGGTTCCCATCCGCCGCGCCCTGGTCAGCGTGTCCAACAAAACGGGCCTGGAAACGCTGATCCCCGGCCTCCTGTCCGTGAATCCGGAACTCCATTTCTACTCCACCGGCGGGACCTTTTCCGCCATTCAGAAGATCCTCGGGCCGGAAGCGTCGGCCAGGCACCTCACCCAGGTGTCCGCTTACACCGGCCAGCCGGAGACGCAGGGCGGACTGGTGAAGACGCTCGACTTCAAAATCTATCTCGGCCTGCTTACGGAAACCCACAACGCCGCGCATCAGACGGATCTGAAGCGCACGGGCGCCGTGGCTCTGGATCTCGTCGTCGTGAATCTCTACCCCTTCCGGGAGACGATCGCCAAGAGCGGCGTCACGCCGGAGGAGGCGCGGGCCAACATCGACATCGGCGGACCGTGCATGATCCGCGCCGCGGCGAAAAACTGGCTGCGGGTGGCGTCGGTCGTCGATCCCCAGGACTACGGCGAACTTCTGCGGACCCTCAAGGCCAACGGCGGCAAGCTGGATCTGGCGACGCGTTTCGCCTTCGCCCGCAAGGCCTTCGCGCATACGGCTGCTTACGATCAGGCGATCTCGACCTACCTCGCCGCTCAAGACCCGGCCGCCGTGGCCGGGCTGTACACGTTCCACGACTAACCGCGACCGCTCACGAGGAGGAAGGACGATGCCCGGCGATCTGAAAAAAGCCTATCACACGATTCTCGACGAGCACTTCCCGCCGCGCCTGGAGGTGAGCTTCATCGACGGCGACGAGCGCACGACGCTGAGCTACGAAAAGGTTCTGTGGGAGGTGGAAGGCGAGCGCAAGGGCCTGCGCTACGGCGAGAACCCCGGACAGGAAGCGGCGTTCTATCGGCTGGTGGGCGGAAATCTCGCCATCGGCGGAATGGAGATAATCCGCCCCGGCCAATGGCTCGTTTCCGATGCGGAGCTGCTGCAGTTCGGCAAGCATCCGGGCAAGACCAACCTCACCGACGCCGACAACGCCCTGAACATCCTGCGCTACCTGATGGACAAGCCCTGCGTGACGATCATGAAGCACAACAACCCCTGCGGCGTGGCCATGGCCGATACGCTGGCGGACGCCTACGTCCGCGCCGACATGGCCGACCGCGTCGCCGCTTTCGGCGGCTGCATCGCCTGCAACCGGCCGATCGACCGCGCCACGGCGGAGCAGATCGCCGAGCGCTACGCCGAGGTGGTGGTCGCCCCCGATTTCGAGGCAGGCGCCGTCGAGGTGCTCGCCGGCCGCAAGAACTTGCGCATCATGCGCATCCCGCGCATGGACCGCCTTGCCGAGTTCGCGGCGTACAAGACCGTCGATTTCAAAAGCCTGATCGATGGCGGGCTGGTCGCCCAGACCTCGTTCACCCCGACCCATCGCTCCAAAGCAGGGCTGCCGCTCGCCGAGACGGACTACAAAGACAAGCATTACAAGGTTGACCGCGCCCCCACCGAGCGCGAATGGGCCGACCTCGTTTTCGGCTGGCTCGTCGAAGCCGGCGTGACAAGCAACTCCGTGCTCTACGTGAAGGACCTGACGACCGTCGGCATCGGCACGGGCGAGCAGGACCGCGTCGGCGTGGCCGAAATCGCCCGCGACAAGGCCTACCGCAAACTGGCCGACCGCATCTGCTTCGAGCACTACAAGATGCCGTTCAACGATCTCAAAGACGCCGGCAAGCGGGCCGAGATCGAAGCCGAAGTGCGCGAGAAGCGCGGCGGGCTGATCGGCGCGGCGATGGTCTCCGACGCCTTCTTCCCCTTCCGCGACGGCATCGAGGTCGGTCTGCGCGAGGGGGTCACGGCCGTCATTCAACCCGGCGGCTCGCAGAACGACTACCAGAGCATCGAGGCGTGCAACGAGGTCGGAGCGACGATGGTCTTCACCGGCCAGCGGAGCTTCAAGCACTGAGGCTGCAAGCGAAGGGAAGCGGCCGGTAAACAGAGCAGGATTGCGCCCTGCCCCAAAGCCGGAAAGCCGGCGATCCATCGGGAGAACCGACCGCCATGCGCACCAGGGCCGTCCCCATCCTCCTTTTCGCCATCGGCGCGGCGTATTTCATGCTGCTGGCCTACGCCAGTTGCCATGTTGACGTCGCCGGCGAAACGTGGTGGGTGCTCAACGACGACATCATGATCTCGCAACGCTACTCCGCGAACGTCGCGGACGGCCACGGACCCGTTTATAATGTCGGCGAGCGCGTCGAGGGTTACAGCAACCCGGCCGTCGTCTTCCTCTATGGCGCGCCTCTGGAAGCGGCCGGCGTCCCGCCGCGCCTTTTCGGTCTTGCCTATGCGCTTGTCAACGCCGTCTGGCATGGCCTGATCCTTCTGCTTCTCGTCTACGCCGGAATGCCGCGCGGAGCGCCGACAGCGTGGGGGCTTTTGCTGGGCCTCGTCTACCTCGTTTCGCCGCTGCACGGCCAATTCACCTCCGCCGGCTTCAGCGTCTACCTGCAAAGTCTGGTCCTCTTGCTTCTGCTGCACCGTCTTGCCCGGGGCGGATGGTCGTTTTATGCGCTGCTGGCCTTCCTGCCGCTGATTCACAGCATCCTTTACCCGGTTTGGGCCGGTTTCTTCGCCGTGCGGCTTGTCGTCGGCCGGCGGGAATGGCGGAAGGAGGCGGCCTGTCTGGCTCTGGCCGCCCTGCCTCTGGCCGCCTATTTCGTTTTCCGGCTCGTCTATTTCGGAGAGTTGTTTCCGAACACCTATTACCTCAAGGCCGGCGGCTTCAGCCAGGTTAACGCGGGCCTGGCGTATATCTCCCAATTCGCCAAATATACCGCGCCGCTGCTGGCCGGTTTTCTCGTCGCCCTCTATTTTCAGGGCCGCGCCCAGGCCCTCTTGCTTGGCGCAACCGGCGCGATTCTCTTCGTCCCCTACGTCGCTTTTATCGTCGATGTCGGCGGCGATCTTTTCGGCAGGCGGGTGCTGTTTTTTTTCGTGCCCGTGCTGCTCTTCTGCCTGCGCCGTTTCGCCGCCCCGCCGGCCGGCCTGGCCTTGAAGCTCGTGGCGGGGTTCGTCGTTTTGCAGCTTGTGTTGCATGCCCGTGGCGACTGGCGTCAGTTTAGCGAGGGGTTCGACCAGCCTTATTTAGCCTGGCACAAGCAGCGCATCGTCCTTGGCCTGTCGTTTGCGGCGAACGCCGCTCCGGCAGATCGCGTCGCGCTGTTCGGCCTGGGCTGGGCCGGCTATTTGAGCGAGCGCCCGGCGCTGGACATGCTCGGCAAAACCGACCGCCACATCGCCCGCACGGCGGCCAAGCCTTTCCGGCACGTCGCCCACCAGAAGGACGATCCCGACTACGTGTTGCGGCTCCGCCCGGAATACATTGAATGTATTTACGACGAGTCGCAGCTCGCCGACCGCGATTTTCTCGAAAAAGAACGCCTTGGCTCCTGGGGGTACTGGGCCGCTCTGGCTCTGCAGCCGGATTTCGCGGCGAACTACGCCCAGCTTCACAGCGCCTGCGGCCCGCTGCCTCTCTATCGTCGCAAGGACCTGCCCGGCCGGCCTTGGGCCGTGGTTGAGGAGGTGTTCCATCCCTGCCCGGACGCACCGTCGGCGCCATAGCCCTGCCGGCGGCGAAAAATCTTTCTTTCTTTTTCCCCTGGGAATAAACAAACGGGGACTGCGGTTGGAATAATTGAGAGACCGGACAGCGGCCCGTTCCAGTTCTTCGGAACACGCTGTCGTTCTTCTGACACCCCCTTCCCCATGCCCCGCGTCGCTCCCGTCCTCTGACGGGAGCGACGCGCCCCTGCCTTTTTCTAATGTTGATGAAACAACCGACGCTTTCGATCGGGTCAAAGCGGGTTTGCAGCCTGCGGAAGGGAGAAAAGAGAGGAATTTTTTTTAATGCCAAGGGCTCCATTTTTCTGTTGACAAGCAAAGAGAGAAAGTATAGAAGAAAAAGAAGCGAGAGTAATTTTAGGGAAAATTTGCTGGGTAGGATGCTTTATGAGCGCGATGGCTTTCATGGAAAGTTGTAAGCATAATACAAATGATCCACTCATGCCAAAGATGTGTTTCTTTTTTTAACTCAAATGTCAGCAAGTGTTAATCATTTTGGCGCTTTTTTCTTGACTTCAAGATGGCGATCGGTAGACTTAGAAACTGTTGGGGAGTCTCAACGACTCGGAGCATAAATTAAGGAGGACGTGGGTCATGAAAAGGAAAGCCTTGACTTTTACCCTTGCCGCGATCGCGTTGCTTGCGTTTGGTTCGTTGGCCCAGGCCAACGAAACGAAAGCGGCGGGCACGTTGTGCTTCACGAATGAAGACGGCGTGGGATTTTCCGAAACGATCACCCTTCCCGGGGATCACTTCCTTACGTCGGTTGTCGCCGACGATCCGGCGGACCCGTTGGGTGATTACGTCGGCTTCGACGACAATTGCGGGTTGCCGAAAAGCAAGGCGGTTTTCCCGACCCTGATGCTGACCGATCAGCTTGGCTATACGCCGGATCCGGCCTATGCCCAGTGTCCCGGCGACGGCGAAATCTGGTTGGCGGAAGACACCTACGAGAAGGGCTACAAGCTCTTTTTGCTGGATGCCGCGACCTGCGACTACCGTCAGGTGATGGAGCTTGACATCCGCATCCTCGACGCTCCCGTGTCCAACTGGTGCCCGTTCACCGGCTTTGCCTTCGAATTCAACCATGCCGTGCTCGACAACTTTATCGGCAGCCAGCTTCTGGAATTCTACGCCGCCCAGCCCGAATGCCCCCTTTCCTGGGGTATGATTCGCGGCATCTGCTCCGATTTTTACGATATCGGCGCGGAAATCAAGGCCGGCCATGACATCTGCACCGATGCCGAAATCACGCAGCTTCCCGGCGTGGCCTGCTCCGGCTGCGAAGACTGCGGCGTCGAATCGAACGGCCGCATGGCCACCGCGATGGCGCGCCGCCATTATCTGCACGGCAGATCGGCGGTCTGTTCCGATCCCACGGGCGAAGGCGTGCAGTGCGACCGGCCGCTGAAGCTGGCCTTGCCGGCGTCGAGCGGCGGGAGCGTGGAACTCACCGAATTGCTTCCGGACCTCACCGCCCTGGATCTGAAAGTCGTTCCTTCGACTCCGTCCGACCTGGTCGAGATCACCAACGCCGTGGATATGGTCGCTCTGGACCACTTCGCGCCGCGCGAGACGGACGGCGTCTACCTCTCCTCCGGCGCGCTGCTTTTAGTCGAGACGCGCGACGAAGTGTACGAACACACCAAGACCGTCTGCGACCGCGTGGCCGGCGAGGTGCTCTCCCACATCACGACGGTCAAGGTTCGCGACATGACCTTCCCCGTGGCGGTGATCTACAACCCGAGAACCCAGCAGCGCTCTTACGCGATCAGCCTTTCCGTGGCCGACGGCGCGGTTTACGCCCGCTGGCGGCTGGCCGAGTATCCGAAGTTCGAAGGGCTGCCCGTCTACAACGCCCAGTTGTGGGCCTGCTCGCTCAAGGAAGCGCGCAAGATCCTGGAAGCCCAGCTCGACCGGATCGAGTCGGTGTTCGGCTCCGTGGCTTACGACGCCGTTTACAATCAGCTTCCCGAAAGCTACATCATGACGGCCAGCAAGCTTGGCGACGCCATGCGGATGAACGTCGATCCCGGCGCCAAGGGCCGCTTCCATCTCGAAGGCAAATATTGGCCCGAGCAAGACTCGCAGAACCCGCGCGAATTCGTGATGGCTCTGCCCGAGGACGGACGGTTGAATACCAGCCTTGAAGGCTACCTGGATGCGCAGGTCAAGCTGGTGGACGCCGACGGCGTGGCTCAGGACGAAGTCTACGTTTCCGACGGTTCCTTCACCGCCTTCGACGACGCCGAACTCGGCGACGGACATTCGGCGATGGAGCGCCAGATCAACGTCGGTTGCGTGCGCGACAGCGGCCTGATGGAAGAAGGCGACCTGCCGATCCACGGCTGCGCGAGCATGAAGGGCCAGGTCGATGCTTACGCCGTCATCACCCGCACGCTGGCCGGCGCGGCCGCGCCTTACGACCTCAGCCGGTTCGGCGCGATCCGCTTCTCCTATCGTTCGACCGCGCCCTTGGTGATGTGCCTCGAATCCGCGTCGCGGGTCGGCATGCCGCAGTCCTGCATCACCGTGCCCGCTTCCAGCCGGATGTCGCGCCACACGGTCAACCTCGATTCGTTCAAGATTTACCAGACCGACGAGCCGGCGGCTCTGTCCGACATCGCCGCCATTTCCTGGAACGTCTGGTCGTCCGACCGCACCGAACCGGTCGATGCCGACTTCGCCGTCCAGGACGTGACGATCACCGCCAAGCGGGCGGCGGCGGCCACCGGTTCCCGGGACGTCGATTACTCCTCGGGCGGCTGCGCCTCGACGGCGAGCGCCAGCCTGGCCTTGTTCGCTCTGCTTATGGTTCTCGCGGCCGCGCGTCGCGCGACGGCGGCGGGGAAAATCGAGTGAGTCACTCCCCAACTTGACCCACTCCTTCGAGAGGGCGGGCGCAAGCCCGCCCTCGCATTTTATGGAGGGTCGCCGCGAAAAATAGCCACGGAGACGCCTTTGCGTTATCATCCGCTGAACGTGGCGCGACCCCGCTTGGCTTGAAAATGGACCGAATCGATTCCGGAGCGCGATGAAGTATCTCGTCTTCATGCTGACCTTTATTTTCGGCGTGCCCGTCGGCGCTTTTCTGGCGCGCCAGTCCCCCAAAGTCGCCAAAGTCATTTTTGTGCTGATGGTCCTTGCCCCCCTGGCCAAGGCGAACATCAATTTCTTCTCCCACGAGCTTTATCGCGGCGACGCGCGCGGCCTGGAAATCGACCTGACCGATCTTCTGGCGCTGATGCTCTTTTTTGCCATGGCGCTTTCGTCTCGCTACAAACTGAAACTGTTTCCGCCCCACAGTCTGCTTTTCGTTGTTTTCTATGTTTTCTGCATTTTCTCCGTTTTAAACGCCTACGTGCCGCTCTACAGCACCTTCACGCTTTTCCGCATCCTGCGCGCCTGGTTCGTTTACATCGTCGCCTATAATTACTTGCGCCACGACCCGCAACATCTGCGGTTGGCGGTCGGGGTCTTCGTAGCGGCGTTGCTGATTCAGACGGGTTCCGTGTTCAAAGGGAAATATCTGCACGGCATTTATCGCGCCGAGGGCACCTTTCCCCATCCCAACACCTTGGCGCTCTATGCGGAGATGCTGATCCCGATCGCCCTGGCCGTTGGGCTGCACCGGCGCAGCAAGTGGGAGGGGGCGCATTGGATCGCCGTGCTGGGCGGCATGTTCTGCGTGCTGTCCACTTTTTCCCGCGGCGGCATGGCGATCTTGGCCTTAAGCGTCGCCATGACGATCGGCATGTCGCTTCTGCTGCGGCCGACGGGCCGCAAGGCGATGCTCGTCGCCGTGCTGGCGATGCTCGGTTTTGCCGGCGTGCTGAAAGCTTCGGACAGCATCATCAAGCGTTTTCAGGAGGCCCCCAAGGCTTCGGGCGAGGCGCGCGACCATTTCAACGCGGCGGCCAAGGCGATGGCCGACGAGCACGTTTTCGGTATCGGCCTCAACAATTACCCGTATGCGCTCGCGGAAACCCCTTATGCCCGGCACATCAACTATGTGAAAGAAGAGGCCGGCCTCTGCCACCATATCTACTGGCTGTTCGCCGGCGAGACCGGCTATGTCGGCCTGGGGGCTTATCTTCTCTTTATGGCTGGGTTTTTCGTCCGCGCGGTGCAGTTGATGCTGGCTCGGCCGCCGAATGAATACGCCGCTTTGGGCGTTGGAGTTTTTGGGTCGTTTATCGGCTTTCACCTCCACGGCCTCTTGGAATGGGCCTTCCGGCAGGCGTTTATCATGTACCTCTTTTTCATTATCTGCGCCTTGCTCGCGGCGGCAAGGGAGCACCACCAGCATGCCAAGCGGACTGAATTTAAAATGACCTCCATGCCTTCCGTTCTGTCTGGTAAAGACGGCGGAACTTCGGAATTTAAACCGCCCGCCGCTTCTCCATCTCATATCTAGGAAACCGCAACGCAAGCGTCTTGCGGGGGCAACGAGCTTGGTTGCGAAATAAGGGGAAGACGGAGAACGCTAAGATTTTCTTGCGGTTTTCCGACATTTCCGTTAAGTTGATCGGCGGAACCAGGGTGCTGAGGGCAGTTCATACAGCAAACCCGAGGGAATCTCGCGGAGCGGCGGCGATGAATCGGTATGTGTTTATAGCGGTGAGCGAGGCCTCGCTTTTGCCGCTTTACACCAAGGTCCTGACCCCGCCCAATCTGGGCGAGGACGGACCCGCGCGCGCCTACCCGTCGCTCATTCTTCAGTCATTCACCGATGTCGATAAACTCGTCGCCGAGTTTCGTCGAGTCGTGCAGGAGCGGCGGCCGACGCCCGTCTGTCTGCTGGACATGCCGCCTGTCGAGGGCCGCAAAGCCGCCGCGGCGCTGTCCGACGTCCTGCCGAGCGTTCCCATCGTTCTGATCGCCTCGCCGGAAGAGACCGAAACGCTTGCGTTGCAGGAGACAAGCCCGGCGGGCAACGTCTGCGCCGCGCCGCGCCCGGCGCGCCCGGCCGATCTTTTGCCGCTCGTTTTGCTTTTGCTGCGAACGGCCGAGGCCAGCGAGACGCACCGCCATGCGGCGGGGAACGGCGTCGATTCCGGCATGGCCGTGCTGGCTCTGGAAACGGCGCCCAACGGCGTCTTGTTCGTGGCTCGCGACGGCGGCATCCGCTATGCCAACGCCATGGCCTGCCAGTTGTTGCGGTATTCCAAGGAAGATATTGAAAAGATTCAATTTTCCGAGCTTGTGGTGGCTCCCGAAGGCGTTTCGGCGGAGGAATCGCGCCTGGCCGTTTCCAACGCCGTGGCCAGCCGCATCCCCTTCGCTTCCGAAGACCTGCTCATCAAACCCAAAGACGCCGCCGCTTTCCCGGCGAGTCTGGCCGTTTCTCCCTTGCCGGCGAACGGGCGGGACGAAGCGGGTGTCGTCCTGTTGCGCGACATCCGCGAACACAAGCGCCTGGAAGAGATAGTGCGCCGATCGCGCGAGAAACTGTTTACGGTTCTAGACAGTCTGGATGCGGCGGTCTACGTCACCGACCTGGTGACGCACGAGATCCTCTTTGCCAATAAGTACCTCTGGGACGATCAGGGCAACGTGATCGGCAAGAAATGCTGGGAGGTGATGCACGCCACCGAGCCCGGACCCTGTGTTTTCTGCCGCCGCAAGACCTTTGTAGACGAACACGATGTCCCTACCGGCGTTCACGAGTGGGAGTATCAGGACCCCGATTCCGGCCGCTGGCAGGCGATCCGCGCCCAGGCGATCCAATGGTACGACGGCCGCACCGTGCAGTTGAAGATCGCCGTTGACATCACCGGACAGAAAAACGCCGAGAAGCAGATCGCCGTGGCGAAAGTGCTCGCCGAGAAGGAGCGCGACAAGCTGCGTTCGATGATCGAGGGAATGGACGAGGGAATCATCGTCGTTGACGAAACCGACGTCATCGCCGAAGTCAATACCTGGCTGTTGAAGCTCTGGAACCAGAAACGCGAGACGCTGGTCGGCAGGAAAATCTGGGACATCGAACAGCAGCACATCGCCGCCCGGCTCAAGCCGATCATGGCCCAATACAAGTCCGGCATCGCCAAGAAGACGCTCGCCGTCAACCTGGCCATGAACGAACTGCAGATTTCCCTGCGCGTTCAGCCGGTCTTTCGCCGCGATCAGTATTCCGGGCTGATCCTGAACTTCATCAACGTCACCGACATCATCGAGGCGCGCAACGCCGCCGAGAAGGCCAATCTCGCCAAGAGCGAATTTCTGGCCAACATCAGTCACGAAATCCGCACCCCGATCCACGGCGTCTTGGGCATGACCTCCCTGATGCTGGGCACGGAGCTCTCCGCCGAGCAGCGCGAGTACGCCCAGACGGTCTACAAGTCGGCCGACCACCTGATGGAGCTGTTGAACGAGGTGCTCGATTTTTCCAAGATCGAAGCCGGCGAATTCGAACTCGATCTTGTCGATTTCAGCCTCTACGACACGATCCACGACGCCGTGAACCTGATGATCGGCAAGGCCGAGGAGAAGGGACTGGAGTTGATCTGCCACATCCCGCCCGAGGCGCCGGACAGCGTGATCGGCGATCCCTATCGCCTGCGCCAGATCGTCCTGAACCTCGTCTCCAACGCCATCAAATTCACCGACGAGGGTGAAGTGGCCTTGCACGTGCAGGTGAAGTCGAAATCGGATTCGGACGCGGTGCTGCTCATCTCCGTGGCCGACACGGGCGTCGGCATCCTGACGGAAAAGCAGGTGGACATCTTCAAGGCGTTCACGCAGGCCGACACCTCGACGACGCGCAAATACAGCGGAACGGGTCTCGGCCTGACGATCAGTTCGCGCATCGTGGAGATGATGGACGGTCAGATCTGGGTGGAAAGCGAGTACGGGAAGGGCAGCACCTTTTACTTCACCGTGCGCCTGGGGCTGCAACGCGAGCCGGCGGCTCGCCCGGAGTCGGAATCGATCGGTATTTACTCCGGCTTGCGCACGCTGATCGTTGACGACAACGCCACCAACCGCCGCATCCTCGTGGAAATGCTGGAGCCGTGGGGCCTGGAAACGGTGGCTTTCGACAACGCCGCCGGAGCCCTGGGCGAACTGTCCCGCGCCGAGGCGGAAAACAATCCTTACCGACTGGTCATCATCGACGCGCATATGCCGAAGATGGACGGCTTCGCGCTCGCCGAACGGATCAAACAGAACCCCGCCCTGGCCAAGGCGACGGTGATGATGCTCTCCTCGGGCGACATCTCCGGGGCATCGGCCCGCTGCCGGCAGTTGCGCATCTCGTCCTATCTGGTCAAACCGGTGCGTCAGGACGAACTGCTCAAGGCGATCCTGGTGGCGTTGGGCCAGAACGGCGCGCCGCCGGAGAGCGATCGTTCGAAGTTTGCCGCCGGCGACGGCGCGACCCAAAAATCGTTCCGCGTGCTGTTGGCCGAGGACAACCTCATCAATCAGAAAATCGTCTCCACGGCGCTGGAGAAACGCGGACATAAGGTGGCGGTGGCCAACAACGGCTTGGAAGCGTTGAGCTGGCTGGAAAACGACGCATTCGACCTGCTGCTGCTCGACATCCAGATGCCCGAACTCGACGGCTTCAACACCTGCATCGAGATCCGCCAGCGCGAGCAGGGTACGGGCAAGCGCCTGCCGATCATCGCCATGACCGCCCACGCGCTGCAGGGCGACCGCGAGCGGTGCTTCGATGTGGGCATGGACGGCTACATTTCCAAGCCGGTCGATCCCGACGACCTGATCCGCATCATCGAAACGCTCGACACCGAGCGTAACGCGCCGCGGCTTCCGGCGGCGGCGCCGGGCGAGGATGGCAAGCCGGCGTTCAATGAAGCGGCTCTGCTGCGCCGCGTGGAGAACGACGCCGGGCTGGCGGTGGAATTCACCCGGCTCTTCGTGGATGAAACAACCAAGCACATCGACGACCTCGTGCGTTGGGCGCGCAAGGCCGACATGGCCAAAACCGAGCGTCTGGCCCATATGATAAAAGGTTCGGCCGCCAGTATCGGGGCGGAGCGGTTGTCCGAAGCGGCTTCGACCATCTGGCGCGCGGCCGTGGCCGGACAGGTTGGAAAAGTGGAACGGCTTCTGGAGGACGTGACGCTCGCCTTCGATCGTTTCAAGGACGCAGCGGCGCATTTCATCGACCGCCCGCGATCACAGTAGCGGGCCGCGCAAGCGGCGCCGCCGGAGGAAAGGATGCAGATTCAGCGCGACAACGGAGGCCCGATGGCCATCATCCGCATCGGCGAACCACGCGTCGATGCCGCGAAATCGGGCCTTCTCAAAAGTACATTGTTCAAGACGATCGAGGAAGGCTCCACCTTCCTCGGGCTCGACATGAGCGGCGTGCGTTTCATCGACAGCTCGGGGTTGGGCGTGCTTGTTTCCGCCCTGAAGCGCATCGGTCAGAACGGCCGGATCGCCCTGTGGGGTCTCACGTATGAAGTGAAAGCCCTGTTCGAACTTACTCAACTCTATGAAGTCTTCGAAATTTTCGAATCGGAAACCGACGCCGTCGCGAAACTGAAAGCGGATGTCGCTAATTAGGACCATCGCCCTCGCACCGCGCCTGGAAGACGTTGGCCGTGTCGCCGAGGAATTGGCCGAAGCCGTGTGCAGTCGCACGGTTGATGAAGACCTTCATTTCCGCGTCGATCTGGCCCTGACGGAAGCGCTCACCAACGCCATCATCCATGGCTGCGAGTCGGATGTCGCTTCCGTGACGGTGCGTTACGAGCGCAACGGCGGGCGGCATGTTTTCCAAATCTCCGATCCGGGGCCGGGTCCGGACCCCGCCGAGCGTCAGGCGGCGGCGATGGCCGACGATCTGCTGAAGGAGCACCGGCGGGGTTTGCCGTTGATCCATTGGGCGGCCGATGGCGTGGTTTACTCCCGCGAGGCGGACGGCTTCCGACTCACGCTGAATTTTTTGTCCCGCAAACAATAAGCGAATCGTCTACAGGCCGATAAGGCGACGGGCCTGCCGCTTGCCGACGAAAGGCAGGAGGGCGCGGGCCAGGGCGATTCTTGCGTCGAGCGCGAGCGAGCGCTTCTCCGCATAAAGCATCTCGGCGATCGTCGTCTCATGCTCGCCGTCCTCGGCGAAGGGGGCGAGCGTGAACAGGCCGGGCTGCGATTTGAAACGCTTGAGCATCCAGTCGTCCAAAGAGCGTTCCGCTTCTTCCTGGGAGAGCGGGCGCGGTCCCACCAGCCGCATGTCGCCTTTGAGCACGTTGACGAGTCCCGGATACCAGGCCAGCGGCGCATCCGTTTCGGGGAGCGTCAACATTTGAAAGCGCGGCAGATAGTTGAGATCGTCGCGGCGCTCGATAGTCCCGGCGCCCAGCACTTCCCGAGTGGCGACGGGTTCGCCGCGCCGCCGCCGGGCGGCGATCGCGGCGGCGATCCCGAAGGGCGCAAGCGCCCAGAGCAGAGCCAGCGCCGCGCCTCGATGAACGACTTCATCGACGAGATAGGAGAATGGTCCCGACTCGATGCTTCCCAGCAGGAAGGGGTCGGTGATGACCACCTTGGCGCCGCTGCCGACGGCGAACAGCCGGTCGCCGGCCGCCAGCTTGTTTTCGATGCGCGTCATTCCGCCGACGTAAGAGTTGGCGTGGACGATGCTGCGCAGGACGGTGGCCCGCTTGTCGATGATCGTTTCGTCGCCGATCACCGCGTCGGGGCCGATTTCCGCGCCGGCCATCACCTGGCTGTAATGGCCGATGACCACGGGCGGATGAACCTTGGCGCGGGGGTGGATTTGCGAGCCGCGGCCGCGGAACACGCCTTTGGGATTCTCCCAGTAAAGATTGCTCACCAGAAGCGAGGGATCGCGCAGCAGGTGGCTGTTGACGTCGAACAGGCCGGGGAGCCCTTCGCCGCGCAGGTGCGGGAGAGGCTGGGCGACGACGCCGATCTGCGAATGTCCGGAATCGGCCAGGGTGCGCAGGACTTCGAGCAGACGCCCGGTTTGCCCGGCGAGCAGCGCGTTGCCGCCCGGCGAGAAAATCGCCGCCACATCCGCGCCGCTTGTGCTGTCGCGGACCAGCGAGATCGGCTTGCCCGACGCCTCGTGCGCCGGCGCGAGCTCCGGCATGGGCAGATGGGCGAGCGTCATCCCCGCCATCGCGATGAAAGGTTCCTGGAACAGGGAGCCGTGCTTGAGCAGACTTTCCAATTCGTCGCCGGAAAGGCTGCCGATCAGCAGGTCCAGCGAGACGCCGAAGCGCGTGCCGTCGCCGAGGTGGCGACGAATCTCGCCGATGCCCTCCGTCGCCAGCAGCGTCACCTCGCGCAGGCCGTGGTCGTAGCCTTCCTCTATCTGATGCTGGGCGAGCGGCTTGTTGAGAACGGGCAAAAGGGGCGGGGCGATCGTCCTGGCCAGCGCGCCGTAGCGCTCGTTGTCGGAATGGATGAGCACCAGCCGCATGGCGGGCCGTTCTCCTTGTCCGAAGCGCGAATCAGAAGGCCCCGTAGCCGCTCAGGACGACGGGGATCGTGCGTAAAATCAGCCGCACGTCGCCCATGAGACTCTGGCGCTGAATGTACTGGCGATCGAGCAGCACCTGCTGCTCGAAATCGAGCAGGTTGCGGCCCTTGACCTGCCACAGGCAGGTGAGGCCGGGCGTCACCTCCAGGCGGTCGCGATCGCCCATCTTGTACAAGGCCACCTCTCCGGGGAGCGGCGGGCGCGGCCCTACCAGCGACATATCGCCTTTGAAGACGTTGTAAAGCTGCGGCAGCTCGTCGATCGAGAAACGGCGGACGATCCGGCCGACGCGCGTGATGCGCGGATCGCGCTTCATTTTGAAGATCACGCCGCCCTTCATCTCGTTCTGCTCCATCAGCGTCGCCTTCTGGGCTTCGGCGTCCGCGCGCATCGAGCGGAACTTCACCATCTTGAAAATCCGCCCGTGCTTGCCGACGCGGTTCTGCGTGAAAAAGACGGGTCCCGCCGGATCGTCGAGCTTGATCGCCAGGGCCGTCGCGGTGAAGAGCGGCGAGAGGACGATCAACCCCGATCCCGCGCCGAGGATATCGACGCCGCGCTTGACCCGCGCCGTGCCTTCCGTAGCCAGCCACCAGAGCGCGCGGCGGATGTGGAAATAGAGTTCCGCCTGGGCGCGGCGCGGCGGCAGATCGATGCCGTCGAAACGGCGGATCAGCTCGGTGCGCGCCTGTCCGACCCACCACTTCCATACGTGGTAGAGGAATTCCGGGTTGCCGACGAAGTAGCGGCGGAACATCCGGCGCGGCTCCTGGGCGAAGCGCCAGAACCATTCGAAGCCCACCTCCCGCACCCATACCGGCGCGCGGGGAATTTTGCCGGAATAGAAATCGAAAAGCCCGCCGACGCCCAACGCCACGCCGACGTCCAGCCGTTCGAGATGGCGTTCGATCCATTTCTCCTGCAGCGGCACGCCGCGCGCCACGAGCAGGAAGTCGGGCTTCGCGGCGTTGATCGCCTGGATGACGAGCGCCTCCTCGTCGGCGCCGTCGGCGAAAAATCCGTGTTCGGCGCCGACGACGTTGAGTCCGGGATAGCGCGTGCAGATGTTCGCCTTCACCCGCAAGGCTCCGCCCGGTTCGGCGCCGAACAGGAACAGGCTCTTGCCTTCCTTCGCCGCCCGCTCGCAGAGCCATGGGAAAAGGTCGGTGCCGTTGACGTTCTCGCGCACTTCCGCGCCGATCAGGAAACCGGCGACTTTCACGCCGATGCCGTCGGGGAAGACGGCCTCCACGTGCTGCAGGATGCGCTTGTATTCCGGATCCTGGCGGGCGACGTTGAAGCAATGTGGATTGGTGAAGGCCACGTGACGCCGCCTCGACTTGACCATCGCCATCAGCCGGTCCACGGCGTCGTGGAGAGAAATGTTGGAGACCTCGATGTCCTCCACCATGAAGGAGTTGACATTGACCGGGTTCGAACGGCCCAAGAGCAAGGCGGGGACGGTGCGCAGAAGGATGCTGGCGTCCCTGCGGACGCCGCGCCCGGCGAGGTAGGCGCGTTCGAGCACGCTGCGTCCCTCGAAGGCGATGTTCATCCGCCGCCGGATGAAATAGACGTCCGTGAGGCCCGGCCGCACGGCGAAGCGCGCCCGTTCGTGCTCCTCCAGCCGTTGCGCCTCCTCGGGCGTCACCGCCTCGGGGCCGACCAGCGCCATGTCGCCTTTAAGCACGTTGAGCAGGACGGGCAGCTCATAGGCGTGCGTGCGCTTGAGGGCTTCGGAAAGCCAGATCAACCGTTTCGGGGCGATGGGGGCCTTGAAGGCGTAGCGCGCGAATCTCCGACCGGCGCGGCCGACAAGCGTCCGTTTGTCGAGCAGTCCGTCCTCGCGGTTGAGGGCGGCCACAAGGCCGGCGAGCGCGGCGGCGGGGACGGCAAGCGGCGCCAGGGACAGCGTGATGCCCAGGTCGAGCGCCCGCCGTCGCCGGTCCACCCCCCTTTTTACGAACGGCAGCCAATCGCTGCGCAACCTCATCCTCTTGCCTTTCCTTCGCCTGCCGCCTTTTCTTTAGAGGAGCACCTCCGGGACGAAGACGATGTCTTCGGCCTGGAGCGGGAAATCCTTCTCGTCGCCGTCCAAGATGTCGTTGGCGTCGATTTCGAAGACCTGAGGCGCGGTCAACGAATTGCGGATCACCATCACTTTGCCGGTGCGGGCCAGGGAAGTGAAGCCGCCGGAGCCGGCGATCGCGCGGATCAGCGTCATCTCGCCGCCGAAGGGGATCGTTCCCGGAAGATTCACCTGTCCCAGGACGTAGATTTCCTGGCTGGTGAACAGGGGGACGAAGACGATGTCGCCCGGCCGGACGCGGATGTTGTAGCGCGTGTCTCCCTGGTTGACGAGCGCCGCGAAATCGATCGGCAGAATTTTTCCGTCGCGCGAAAAATAGGAACGTTTCAGGTCGCCGCCCGACATTTCGCGTTCGTTGATCGTGATCGTGCGGATGCCGCCGGCCACGGCGAGCGCGTCCAAAAGGCGCATTTCGCCGTTGATCGTGTAAACGCCGGGGGTCATCACGCCGCTGCCCATCATGATGAACTGGTTGCGCGCGTATTCGTTGATGGCGACGTCGGTCTTGGCGCCGGTGATGTACTTGGCAAGTCTTGCGTCCAGTTCGACCACAAGCTGCGAGACGCGTTTGTCTTTCGCCTTCACCTGGCCGATGAGCGGGAAAGAAAAGCGGCCGTCGGGCTCGATCCTCACGGTGCGCGTCAGTCCCTGCTCGCCGTAGACGGAGATGGTGATCGTATCGCCGGGGCCGAGCGAGTAGGACCCGGCCTCCGACTTCTCCATCTCCAGCATTTCCTCCAGCGTCATGGCCGGCTTGGGAACGCCGCCGGCGGCGGCGTCCGGGTTGGGTTCGGGGGCCACGATGTTGGCCGTGCAGGCGGAGCCGGCGAGGGCCAGGAATAGAACGGCCGCAAGCGCGGTCAGACCGTATGAAAAGCGTATCGTCATGTCATCAACTTTTTCAAGATAAAGGTTTCTATCCAACCGCGGCCGACCGGCGCCTTGCGGTACAAGCTGGCGGCCGCGATCTCCTGCTGACGCGCGAAAAACGGTTCGGCGTCGGCGATGAAAGCGCCGACGAGCGGCTTGTTGAGGTTCTGTAGCAGGCGAATCATCCGTTCGAAATGATCTTTCTTCGTGCGGCCGGAACGGACCACGAGCACGCCGCCGTCAACCACCGGCGCCAGCTCGATCGCTTGCAGATAGGCGTAAAGCGGCGGCGTGTCGAGCACGATCAGTTCATAACGGGCGCGCAGATCGGCCACGAAATTGAGGAATTCCGGCCGGCAGAAAAGGTCGAGATCCTCGTGCGAACTCAAACCGCCGGCCAACCGGTCGGGCGCGCCGTCTTCCCCCTTGCGGATCAATTCGTCGAGCGTCGCCCGGTTTTCGAAGACTTCTCTCAGCGTGGGTCCGCTCGGGGTGTCGTAGTGCAGATCGAGATCGACGATCAGGGTCCGGCGGCCTCGCGCCGCCCAGGCGCGGGCGAAGCTTTCGCAAACCGTGGTCAGTCCGCTGCCCTTGACGGTGGCGAAAAAGCCGATGACCTGCCGCTCGCTGAAACGCTTTTCCACGGACAGCGCGGCGACGATCGGTTTGTAAACGTCGGGCTCGACGTGCGGCGCGTTTTTGGGAGCCTTGGGATCGTGGAATTGCTGGCCGAGCACGGCCAGTCCGGCGCGCTGGTGCACTTCGCGCGCCGAGCGCAAGGCGGGATTGAGAATCTCGCGCAAAAGCACCACGAAAAATCCCAGGAAGAAGGCGAGGACCGGCACGCCGACGGCGACGATTTTGGCGGCGGAGCTTTCCGGGTACTTCGGCGGGAAGGCCCGTTCGATGATGCGGAATTCCTGCTGCCCTTCATTGGCGAAGGACGACGCTTCTTCGCGTCGAATCATGAGCGAATCGGCCAGCCGTTTGGCGAAGATGTATCGCTGTTGAATGTCGGCGAAGCCGCGCTCCTTCTCGGACATGGAGGAGAGTTTTTTCTCAAGCTGCGCCCGCTGGCTGTTCAACGAATTGATGCGCGCCGCAACCACGTCGCGTTGCCCCGAGATGGTGCCTTTCTGCGACACCGCCACCTTGGATTCCAACTCGGCGATCCGCTTTCGCAGGCGATCGACTTGAGGGTTCTCGTCGGTGTAGCGCATTTTCAAATCGTCGTACTGGCGCTTCAAAGCGGCGAGTTCGGCGCGGCTCGTCTCCGCCTCGCTCATGTCCATCGGCGCGTCGGGCGTGGAGCCGTACTGCGAAAGCTGGCGCGACAGTCCGGAAAGCTGGCTGCGGGCCTCCTCGGCGCGCAGCCTGAGTTCGCTCACCTTTTCCAGCGACACTTCCGTCTCCATGTCGAGACTGACGATGCCGTGCTGCTGCTTGAACTCGGCCCGTTCGTCCGTGACGGCCTTGAGTTTCGCGTTGGCGTCTTCCACCAGCGAATCGAGTTCTTCGAAGGCTTTCTTGGCGTCCTCGCGCCGCATCGTTTCCAGAAATTCGACGAACACCTCGGCGGCGATGTTGGCGATCTGCACCGCCTGGTTGGGGCTGTCGCCGACGGCGGAAACGGAAATCATGTTGGAATTGACGGGGCGGGAGAGCTTGATCTTGCCCATGAAATCGTGAACGTCGGTGTCGAGTCCCGCCCGTTCGATGATTTTTTGGAGATTGGACGGCACGCGGAGGATATCCATCAGGGTGTCGAGGCTCACCTGCGGCAGGTCGAAATGCTGGCCTTCGCTGATGACGATCTTGCGCGGCGGGTCGGTGCGCAGGATGACGGCGGCGGCGGTGTAGGTCGTACCGCGGATTTCCATCGCCCAGGCGACGCCGATCGCGCCGAAGAGCAGCACGACGAACACCATCCGTTTCCAGGCGCGGACGAGCGCCCAGACGTAGCGACGGAAATCGATCGTCTTGAAGGGATTGTCGTCCGGGGCGGCTATGGCCGGCCCGAGGCCGCGTAGATCTTCCATGCTATCGCTCCGCCATTCGTTTCAAACTCTGGAGCGTCTCCTCCGCCGTTTTCGTCCATGAAAAACGCGCCGCCCGTTCCGGACCCGCCTCGCGGGCCTTGGCTCGGAACGTTTCGTCGAACAAGCCTCGCTCCAGGGCGTCGGCGATCGCCTCCGGGTCGTCAGGGTCGAACAGAGCGCCCGCCTCACCCACGACTTCCGGCAACGAGGCCCGGTTCGCCGCGACGACCGGAACGCCGGCGGCCATGGCCTCGATGGCGGGGATGCCGAACCCCTCGAATCGAGAGGGAAAAGCGAACAAATCGGCGCCCCCGTAATAATAAGGCAGCGCCGTCTGCGGCGCAACCCCGGCGAACTGCACATACTCGCCCAATTGTAGCACATCGACGCGTTTTCGCACAGCTTCCGCGCCGCTCCAGTCGGGGCCGACAAACACCAGCCGCGCCGCCAGATCGGGCCGCCGGGCGCGAAGCCGCGCGTAGCCGTCGAGCAGGCCGATGTGATTTTTCCCCGGATGTTCGATCCGCGCCACGTAGAGGATGTAGCGCTCCGGCAGAGCGGCCATCGATTGCAGCGCGGCGCGCGCCGCCTCGCGGGTCATGGGACGAAAGGCGGCGTGATCCACGCCGTTGTAAACCACTTTGACGCGAGAGCGATCGACGCCGGCAAAACGCACCAGGTCGTCGGCCGTCGCCTGGCTCGGCGCAAAGAGCAGCCGCGCCCGCCGCCAGGCGAGAGGCAGGGCGTGCGTCACGTAGGCCGTCCGCCAGCGATCGTACTTCTCCGGCAGATGGAACTGAGCCAGATCGTGGACGGTCGCCGCCAGCGGAACGCCGCGCGGCGTGGCCACCGTCATGCGGCGATTGCCGGCGGGCAAAAAGAGAACGTCGCAGCGCCGGCGGGCCGCCCAAAGCGGCAGCGGCCCCGTGTGCCAGGCGATATTGGCCATGGCGCCGTGCCAGCGGGGCTCCACCGGGACGAATTGCGCCGAGGGCCCGAGATCCAGCAGCCCGCGTTCCTTTTCGAAACCGAAGACGACGAATTGCAGGTCGGGCGTTCGGGAAAGCTGCTGAACCAGCCGGGCGATGTAGACGCCAATGCCCGAGGCCAGCCCTTCCAGCGGCATCGCCGGGAAACCGATGATGAACGGCCGCGAACTCATTCAGCTTTTTCCTACGCCACGCCGCGCGAGGCGACGGTCTGAAATAAAATGTTCTCGAACGCATCGATGTACGGCGCGAAGCCGTACCGCTCCTCGAACAGCTTGCGGCCGTTCGCCCCGAGATCGACGGCCAGTTTCTTGTCGGCCAGAAGCCAGTCCAGAAGCCGTGCGAATTCGCCCACGTCGGTCGCCGGGGCGGCGAGACCGTTGACCCCGTGCCAGAGCCACTCCGGGATGCCGCCGACGCGGAAGGCGACAATCGGCCGCGCCGCCGCCATGGCTTCGATGCCGACCATGCCGAACGGCTCCGGCCAGCGGCTCGGCACGGCGATGACCGCCGCCCGGCCGTAAAGGTCCATCGTCTCGTCATGCGAAAGCCGACCGAGAAATTGCACGCGGTCGGCGATGCCCAGCCGCTGCGCCATCCATTCCAGTTCCGGCCGCATGTTGCCCGAGCCGGCGACCACGCAGCGCCAGGGATGAACAAGCTTCGCCAAAGCCTCCAACAGGAGATCCACCCCTTTGCCGCGGATAAGCTGGCCGACGAAAAGCACCATGTCCTCCTCGACCGGATACGGCATGGGCGTGAGCCGAACTTCGCCGGGAAGGGGCGGCAGGATGTGAATTCGCTCGGGGTGCAGGCCGTTCTGCGCCAGTTCGTCGCGCATGAAGCGGCTGGCGACGATCAACCGGTCCACGAAATGATGCGCCGCGATGTCGTCGAGCCGCTCGCGGACGGAGTTGACCGTCAATCCGCCGTCGGCTCCCCGGCCGATGAAGCAGCCGTGGGCCAGGCAGGCGAAGCCGGCGGGCCTGGCGCAAATGGCCTGCGAAAGCGGAAAGTACTTGTGCCGGCGCGGACAGACGAGATCGTGGTCGTGCACGACGCGCACCACCGGCCCCATCGCCAAAAGCTTGCGGATCATCCAGGGTTCGAAAGGCCGCTGAACGACGATAACGTCCGGCGGATGTGTTTCGGCAAGCCGCTCCAGGTCGGTTTCCTCGGCGACGGGGTGCAGCGCGTCGAAGGCGGCTTTCCAATCGGAATCGACCGGTTCGTCGGCGCGGTGGACGAGCGCCTGCCGGTGGCCGCGCCGTCTCAGCCCATGCGCCAGGGCGAGCAGATTCTGTTCGATGCCTCCCAGGGCGCGCGGATGTTCGCCCACCTGCCAGATCGTCAGCCGCTGGTTCATCGGCGCGCCTCCGCGATCGCCGTCCTGTAGACGTCGAGCAGTTGATCGACGACCGCGCCCCAACTGTACCGTTCGATCGCTTTTTTCCGGCCGGCGTCGCCGAGTTTGCGCGCCAGCGCCGCGTCGTCGAGCACGCGCCGGAGGGCGTCGGACAATGCTTCTCCGTCGTCGGGTTCGACCAGCAGCGCGTCGCGTTCGTGTTCGCAGAGCCGCGCCAGACCTCCCACGCGCGCCGCCACCACCGGCCGGCCCGCCGCCCACGCTTCGAGCACGACGATGCCGAACGGTTCGTGACGCGAAGGCAGCACGAAAACGTCCGCCGCCGCGTAGGCGTCGGCCAGGGATTTGTCTTGATAGGGCAGGGAGGGCAGGCGGCGGAAACGATCGCCGAGACCCAGTTCGGCGGCGCGCGCGTCGAGCCGGCGCGCGTAATCGGCGTCCGTGACGGGGCCGATGAGCACGACTTTCGGTGGACTTTCCTCCCCGGCGAGGCGCGCCGCCGCCTCGACAAGCGCCAGCTGGTTTTTCTGCGGGTCGATGCGGCTGAGGCAGAGCATCAGCCGGTCCGAGGCGGCGAAGCCGTGCGCGGCGCGGAAACGCGCGCCGTCGCCGCCCGCGAAATCCTCGGGCTTCACGCCGTTCGGCAAGTGCAGAACGCGCCGGCCGGGATGCCGTTCGCGCACGGCGTCCACCTCGTCGGCGTTGACGCAGAAGATCGCCGCGGCGTGATCCAGCAGGCGGCGCGAGCCCCACAGCGCGCCGAACGGCCGGCCCCAGTCGAAGCGGCCGCGCACGGGAGCGAGCAGCGATTCGCGTTCGGCCTCGGGCACGGCGTAGACGCCGCCGTGCAGCGTCAGAACGTAGGGGCGGCCGCGCCGACTGGCGACGAAAGCCGCTTCGGCCCCCAGCCGCTTGCCGGTGTGCAAATGGTAGATGTCGAAGGGCGGCGCGGCGACGAGCGCCGCAAACATGGAGAAAGAGAGGAGGTTGCCGCCCTTCTTGTCGAGCGCGGCTTTCGCCGCCGCATCGAGCCCGAGCAGGGGATAACAGTAACGGAAACGGCGCACCGGCGCGCCCGCCACGACGGCGCGGCCCGGACGCGACAGCGCCGCCGACGTCCAAAGCTCCGTCTCATGGCCTCGCGCGGCAAGCTCGGCCGTGGCGCGGGCGATCGCCGTTTCCGTCCCGCCCCACTCCTCCGCCACGAATCGCCGTGCGATTTGCAGGATCCGCATGCCGCCTCATCCCCACCGCCGCGCCAGTTCCGGCCAGCGGCGGACCGTATCCACCAGAAACGCCTCGATTTCGTCGAGGTAGCGCGTCGTGTTGAAGCGCGTCGCCACCTCCTGCCGTCCGGCGATCGCCAGGTCGCGGCGCAGGTCGGCTTCGCGAATGAGCCGCGCCAAGCGGTCGGCCAGCGCCTCGCCGTCGCCGGCGGGGAAGGTGAGCGCGTTGACGCCGTCTTTCAGAAATTCGCCGGGGCCGCCGCGCGTCGTGCTGGCCACCGGCAGGCCGGAAGCCATCGCCTCCAGGTGCGTCAGGCCGAAGGGCTCGTCCCAGATCGAGGGGAAAACGAAAACGTCCGCCGTGCGATACAGTTCGGGCAGACGTTCGCGCGGCACCCGGCCCATGAATTCCGTCTGTGCGGCGACCCCGAGCCGCTCGGCCAGGTTGCGCAATCGGTCGGCGTAGCTTTCATCCCCCGCGCCGGCGATGGTCAGGTGCGCGCCGATGCCGCGCGATTTGAGCAGCCCCAGCGCCTCGACGGCCGTATGCACGCCTTTGTAATCGTAGAGCTGCCCTACGTAGAGCAGTCGCGCGGGTTTGTGGAGGCCGCCGGGGCAGTTTTTCTGGGCGAAGATCTCCGGGTCCACGCCTTGATAGATCACCTGCGCGTGGCTGGCCGGCACGCCGTCGCGCTCCAGGGCTTCGACGAGCGTCCGGGAAATGACGGTGAGCGCGGGGAACGACACGTCGGCGAGCGTCGTGCGGCGGGCCAAGGTGAGGTCGAGGAAAAAACCCGCCATCCGGCGCGGAACGAGCGAAAAGCGGGGCGGAGCATAGAAGGTCAGATACATGTCGTTGAGCGTCGCGGCATAAGGGATGTCGGCGGCCATCGCCGCGCGAACCGGCCCGAGGGTGAGCCGCCTCAGACTCCAGAAGAAGACGCAGTCCGGCTTGAGCCGATCGATGGTGCGCTTGAGAATCAGGCGGTTTTCGCGCTCGGCGGCGAGATGCGCCGAGCGCGCCTTGCCGTTCAACGATTCGTCGAACGGCCGAATCAGGCGCAGGTTGCGCGTCACCGGCTCGCCGGAAGGCCCCGTCAGCGAAGGACGCGGCGCGCCCTGGGGATGGAACGAACTGGTCTGGACGGTCACGTCGTGGCCGCGGCGGATCAAGCCGCGCGCGACGTCCGCGGCGAGGATTTCGTAACCGCCGAGGACGGAGGGCGGGTAAAGATTGCTGACGAAAAGAATGTTCATCGCGTCGTCTCCCGACCTCGCCAGGTCAGGGCCGGCGCGGCCATGAGCGTATACAGATCGGTGATCGCCTGCACGTCGTCGGGGATGGGGTGATTGGAAAGCAGCATCGCATAGGCGGACGACGCGTCGGGGTGGTAGCCGTGCATGCCGACGATCGGCCGTTCGCCCATGAAGCTCGGAACGAGCAGATGGCCCTCGTCCACGAGGAAAAACAGTTCGCCGTACTTGGCGTCGGGGAAATAGGCCCCGAGCGCCTCCAACTCGGCGCGCGGCATGATGCGGCCGTAAGACTCCGCCGAAAGGCGGGCCGTGATCGCCGCGCGCGCGTCCTGGTTCATGAACCAGAAGCGGGCCATCGTCGAATCGTAAACGGCGGCGTAGTCGCGCCCGAAACGGAAGCCCAAGGCGTCGATCTCCCGCCACAGCGGATGGTTCGCCGTGGTGTTGGCCTGACCGTGGTCGGAGAAGACGTAGATGTCGAGATCGCGGTAGCATTCCTCGGCTTCGGCGAAGAGCCGCGCGAGGCGCTGCCGGTAGCGGTCGATCTGCGACAAGACCGGCTCGCTGCCCACGCCGTGGACGTGCAGCAGGCCGTCGAGGTCGGCGTTGTAGTTGAAGATCCAGGCGACCTGACGCTCCCGGATGGCGGCGAGCGCGGCGTCGTGGTTGTCGTCCTCGCTTCTGCGCCAGTCGGAGACGTGATGGGGGATGCCGGACAGCCGCAGCAGGGCGAAGATATTGTCGCCGTGGATCATCCCGTCGGGCTCGAAGAGGCTTTTTTTCTCGCAGTAGTCGAACAAATGAAAGTAGCGGAAGGGCATGTTGTAGATCTGGAAGTAACCCGTGTAACCGTAGAATCCCTTCAGCGCCTGCGAGATCTTGTTGCGCACGCGGGCCCGCGAGGCGAGCGCGCGGGGCAGGACGCGCAGCGGATAGAGCCACTTGAACGGCGACGACTCGGGATTGTAGAAATAGAACGAGAAGTGGCCGTGCTCGGCGGGCGTTTTACCGGTGAGGATCGAGGGCACGCAGGCCGAGCTGTAACCGAGGATCGAGCGCAGACGGCGGCGATGCGGCAGGAGGTTAGGGAAAAATTCCACCGATTGCAGGATTTCCCAGCCGAAGGCGTCGAGGAATACGAAAAGCGAGAGTCGTTCCGCGCGCATTGTCAATTGCTTTCCCGCCAGAGGTCCAGACAGCGCTCCTCCAACTCGGCCAAGCGAACCGCCGGGGAGCCGCCGTCGTCCGGTTTATCCATCAGCAACAGATCGGCGAGGCGTTCGGCGCCGTCCGGCCAGTCCGGCGCGCCGTCGATGGAAACGTAGTGCAGCAGATACGGCGCGGCGGCGCGGACGCGGCGCTGCGGATGAACCAGCCAGTCGCGCATCGCCGCCTTGCCGCGCGGTTTCGGCCCCAGCACGCGCCAGGCGCGCCAGGCGTCCCGTGCCGCTTCAAAGGGCGCGGCGGGCGCGGCCAGCATGCGGGCGGCATAGCCGTCCCAGTCGGCGACGCCGAGCGTCGCCTGGTAGAACCAGCGCTGCGCCTCGCCGAAGAGCGCCTGCGCCTCGCGCCAGAAATCGGCCAGTTCGCCCGCCGTCGTGCGGCGGAAAATCGGCGTGGCGCGGAAACGCATCGCCTCGGCGTAGGCGTGCTTGATCTCGGCGGCGCGCGGCGGCGAATCGACCTTCAGCGCCGCCAGCCGCGCCAGCCGCTCGCGGTAGCTGTAGTGATACAGGCCGAAGCGCAGGAGAATCGCGTCGCCGGCGGCGAGCAGCGCCTTGTAGATGTTGCGCGTGATGAAATCCAGGTCTTTCTCGCCGACGGCGTCGCCGGAGGCCAGCAGGGGAGCAAGCCGCCGCCGCGCAAGAATCATCCCCACGCCGCGATTCATCAGCAGCCGCTCTCCCTCGTCGTACGGGATGTCGCGGCCGCGATAATCGGGCATGAGATCGAGGAAACGCGGCGGGCCGTACAGCACTTGGTGGCCGCGCCGCAGTTCGTACCACTCGATGCGCGGCGAGGCCTGTTCGAGCTTGCGCCGCGACACCGCCGCGATGTCCACGTCCACCTCCATTTCGGAAGTCAGGGCGTGGGCCAGGCCGGCCACGGTGTCCGTCGTCTGTCGCGGCAGCCGCGCCGCCACGGCGTCGAACACGGCGTAAATGTCATAATCGTTGTAGGGCGCGGACTTCCCCTCTTTCGCGAGCAGGCCGCCTTCGCGCCGGCCGTAGCCGCCGCCCAGGATCACCGCCTGCGGTTTGGGCGACAGCGTCAGGAGAGCCTCGGCGATGCGGCGGAAATCGGCGTCCAGCCGCGCCTCGAACTCGCGATCGGCCGTCTCCGTGTAGAGGCCGCGCGTCGGCGCCGAGACGTCGGGCGGGAGGAAGCGAGTCGAACGGCTTGCCGTGGCGAGACCCCGGCGGATGCCGTTCCAGCGCCCGAGTTTCTGCGCGGCGCGCACCAGGGGGGCGGCGACGGCCGCGCCGAGGTAGCCGTCGCTCAAGGCGTAGCGAACGTCGCGAGCCGTTTCGGCGACGAAAGGCAAAAGCGCCTGCCGCGCGAAGGAGGCTTTCCACGGCGACAGCCGGAAGATCCAGGCGTCGGCCTCGCCCTCGCCTTGCTGGCGCCGCCAGGTCTGGCCGAGCGAGTAGTTGTGGGAGTGAACGGCCACGGAATCGGGTACGTAAATCACCTCGCGGCCGGCGAGTTTGGCGCGATAAGTCCAGTCGAGGTCCTCGGAATAGCGCAGCGAGCCGTCGAAGCGGTGCTCGCGCCAGTAGGAACGGCGGATCGCGCTGGCCGCCATGGAAAAGAAATGCGGCCACTCGGCCTGGACCGAGCCGTCGCCGTAGGCGCGGGCGTGATCCTTGCGCACCAGCGGTTCGGCGTCGTCGCGGGGGATCTGCCGCGAAAAAGCGGCCACGGCGTTCGCCTCGCCGGCCAGCGCCTCCAGAAGCCGGCGCAGCCAGTCGCGGCCGACGGGCACGGCGTCGGCGTTTAAAAAGGTCGCCAGGTCGTCGTCGCACAGTTCCATGCCGAAATTCAGCGCCTGCCCCGGAATGTACTCGCCGGGGCGGATGTGGTAGAGGTCGCCGCCCTGTTCGCGAATCACGTCGAGCGTGCCGTCCGTGGAGCCGCTGTCGATGTGGATGAGGCGAAAACGCACGTGCTCCTGGGCGCGAAGCGCGGCCAGGGTTTTGGCCACGAGGTCCGGCCCGTCGTTCATCGAGCGTATAATGACCGTTGTAGACAGCATTCTGCGGTTTCCGTTTCTCCTTTTGCCGCCAAAAAGTACAGGGCTCGCTCTCGCGCCGACGCGGCGCGGAGGGCCCCAATCCCCTAAAATTTAACTAAATTTTATAACACATTAGCTAAATTAAGTAAACTTTGTTTTCACCGCGAACTTATCCATCCGGCCACTATGCACAATCGGTGGACCGGCTGCTAGCGATAGAGTCATTTTAGAGGTAAATTCTTACCAGTTATTTGGCTGCTGCATTTGACAGCCCGTGTCTTGTCGGGTAATAAAGTAGCCACCGGCTCGACGCCGCGCCAAGCGGCGGCCGAAGGGAAGCGGTTTCGCGGCTTTAAGCGGATAGGGGGAGTCGGCATGCGGATTCTGATCGCCGAGGATGACGCCATTCTTCGGCGGATGCTCGAAACTTACGTCCAGCGCTGGGGTTATACCTCGCGGGCCACGAAGGACGGCGCGGAGGCGTGGGCGGCTTATCAAACCGAGGACTTCGACATCGTCATCACCGACTGGATGATGCCCGACGTCGATGGCGTGGAACTCTGCCGCCGCATTCGCAGCCGCCCCAAGGCGCGCTACACCTACATCATCATCCTCACCTCGCTGGACTCCAAGGATGCTTTAGCGATGGGCATCCAGCGCGGCGCGGACGACTACATCGTCAAACCCCTGGAGCCGGCGGAGTTGCGGGCCCGGCTCACCGCCGGCGAACGGATCCTCCATCTGGAGCGTTCGCTCTCCGAATCGAACGCGATCATGAAGCGTGAGTTGGAGAACGCTGCCCGGACGCTCGCCAGCCTTTTGCCGGCGCGCAAGGACATCGCCCAGGGCGTCAGCCTCGATTGGCATTTCCGGCCCTCGATCTACATCGGCGGCGATTTCTTCAACGTGCTCAAGCTCGACGACGAGCACCTCGCTTTCTACATGATCGATGTCACCGGGCACGGCGTGTCGTCGGCCCTCTTGGCGGTGATGATCAGCAACGTATTGCGCACCTCCGCCGTCCACGGCGGCATTCTGAAATACGCCGATCTGCCCGGGGCGGAGCACATCGTCCCGCCCGGCGAGGTGGCCTCGACGCTGAACGCCCGCTTTCCCATGGACCCCGAGAGCGGCATGCACTTCACGCTGTTTTACGCCGTGCTCAACATCCGTACGCGAGAACTGCGCTACGTGAAAGCCGGCCACCCCCACCCCTTGCGCCTTTCCTCGGAGGGATTGTCGTTTCTCGATAAGGGCTCGCCGCCGATCGGCATCATCGACGGTTACGCCTATCCGACCCATGCCCAGACGCTGCGGCCCCGCGATCTGCTCCTGGTTTATTCCGACGGCCTTCTGGACTCGCTCGACCGCCAGGGCAGCGCCTTCGGCGGGGAGCGGCTGGTGCGCCTGGCCAAATGCCATCGGCAAGCCGGTCCGGCGGCTTTGGTGAGCGAGATCAGCGCCGATTTCGAGCAGTTCAAGGACGGCGAAGCCCCCGACGACGACATCACGATGCTAGCCCTGCAGGTAGACTGACGCCCATCCGCGCTCAGACGGTCGGATGGAACTCAGGAAGAGGCGCGCGGGCTACGTCGCCGCGATGCCTGCTTCGGGCAAAAGTTACGGATTCGCCGGCGCGGGCGCGTCCTGCGGCGGATCGGCCGGCGCGGGCGCGTCCTGCGGCTGGTCGGCCGGCGAAGGCGCATTCTGCGGCTGGCCGGCCGGCGAAGGCGGCGCCTGCAATGGAGGCGGATTCGGCACGGAACCCGGCGTTTGCGTCATGGGACTGCCGTCCACGGGTTTGAACGGCTGGGCGCTCCAGGTCGGCTTGCCGTCCGTGCCGTAGAACACCAGGTTCGGGTAGTTGTCGGTCACGAACAGTTCGGCCCAGATGTTCTTGTTCGGGCCGACCAGGACGAATTTGGCCGCGCGGATCTCGCCGCAGGCGTTCTGCAGCGCGTTGCTCAAGTCTTTGTTGCTGACGAAGTCGCAACGCTGTTCCTGGTTCTGATGGGGCTTTCCCGTTCCCATCAACATAATCGCGCCGAGAATCACGACGACAACGAGCACGCCGAGCTTCAAACGGCGATTCTCTCGCTCAAGGGCCGACAAACGGACTTCCACCGACTGGGACTCACGCGGTTTCATGGCCTCACCTCCCTATTAGCGGATTGCGTTGTTCGTTTATGCCTAACGTATACGTAGGGTACCCGCCAACTGACCAAAAAGCAATAGTCACCGCCGCACGGATGAAAATTGACAGAGCGCCGGGCGGTCGGGTATGGTGGAGTATCAGTACGCGCCGACGCCGGAATATCGTCCTGGACGACGGCGTCCGAGTCCGCCCGTCGCGGACAACGGGGAAAGTTGCACCGATAAACATGACTCAGGCTCTGTTGCTGCGCGACCTCCAGCGGATGAAAGCCGTTCGCGGCCACTAGACGCGATCGATCGTGCGACACCTCCCGCTCCGCCTCTCGCGCAACTTCCCCGACATGAGACGAAAAGGCAGACAAAGCGAAGCGTTCGTCCTGGATTGGAAAAGGATCGACTTCCGGTAGCGATTCGCGAGGGATTGTCGGTTTGCTGGGAGGCTTTCGCCATGAGGGTCATCGCGACGGAGGACATGCCTGCCCTGTTGGATTATCTGGGCCGCACGGCAGGCAAGATTCACGGCCCCATTCGCCGCTTGGGGAGCGATTTTCTCTTCGGGTTGCGTCTGGCCGAGGAAATCGACCTCTCGGGAGGGCTCCCCGTCAATTCTCCCAAGGATGTGCTGCTCACCCAGCTTGAGCGCGTCGTCGCCGGCTATCGCCAGTCGGGAGACATCCAAATTTCCGAGCAGATCGTCCTCTTCGGAATCCGCCCCTGCGACCTGCGGGCGCTGCTGCGGATCGAGGAAAAACTCGCCCCTTACCTCGGGCCTGGAATCATCGTCAAGAAGCTGTGCGCGCTGGTGGCGGCCAATGTCTGTCTCTGCCCGGCCATCAACTGCTTCTGTTCGGCCGTGGACGGCAGCCCGATCCTCGCCGAGGGCTCCGATTTTCTCCTGCACGATGCGGGGGGGAAATTCTACGTCGATATCCAGAGCGAGCGGGGCGCGGAACTGGCCGTCTCGTTGCCCGAACTGCTGCGCGAGCCGCGCGGCGAGGAGGAAATGGACTTCTCGCGGCTGAGAAGCGGCGCGCAGGAGACGCACCGGCTCCCGGATGTCAAAAACGCGTCTCTCGCGCTCAAAGAGGAAAAGGGATCGCTGGGTTATCTGGACGAATATAACGGCGATTGCGTCTATTGCGGGGCCTGCTCTTTTTCCTGTCCGGCGCATTTGTCGCGCGTTATGGGGTGGGTGAAGGACTGGGAGGGAAACTCCCAGCAGGTCATCGAAACGACGCCGGAGCGGCTCCGTCGCGACAGGCGGCTTCCCTTCCGCCGCAAGCTGACCGGCGCTTTGTGGAAGGACGAGATCATCGATTGCGTCGGATGCGGGCGGTGCTCCACGCTGTGCCCCTCCGGTCTGGGGATGATCGAAACGGTCGATGCCGTCAACGGCCTGCCGCTGCGCCACCAGCCGAAGGCCCGCCAGAGCAATCGCGAGGCTGTGGACTGGATCGGTCCCTATCGCCACAAGATCGTTACGCCGCTGCAGGCGTTTGCCAAAATCAAGCGAGGCGACAGCGTCTTTCTCTCCAGCGCCTGCGCCGAACCCCAGTATCTGGCCGCCGGCTTCATCGCCAACAGCCAGCGGTTCATGGATGTGGAAGTGATCCATCTGCTCAGCATGGGCAACGTCTGCTTCGACGATCAGCGCCTGACCGATCATTTGCGTCTGAACGCCTTCTTCGTCGGCGACAGTTCGCGCGAGGCCGTGGCCAGCGGGCGCGCCGACTACACGCCCGTTTTCCTCTCCGAAATCCCGAACATGATGCGGGCCGGGCGCATCCCCGTGGACGTGGCGATGATTCAGGTGGCGCCTCCCGACAAACACGGTTACTGCAGCTTCGGCGTCAGCGTCGAGACGGTCAAGGCGGCCACGGAATGCGCCCGCTACGTCGTGGCGCAGGTCAATCCGCGCATGCCGCGAACCCACGGCGACAGCGTGGTTCATATCGACCGCCTGCACGCCCTCGTCCCCTACGAGGAGCCGCTCATCGAGTGGCGGCCTCCCCCGCTGGACGAGAACAGCCGCCGCATCGCCCAGTTCATCGCCGGACTCATCGAGGATGGCGCGACCTTGCAGATCGGCATCGGCAAAATCGGCCAGGCCCTGCTGCCGTTCCTGATCGAAAAGGAAGACCTCGGCATCCACACGCAGATGATCACCGACTGGGTGATGGAGTTGATGAAGAAGGGGGCGGTCAACAATTCGCGCAAGCGCCAGCACGCCGGGAAGACCGTCGCCACGATGGCGGTGGGAACGCAGAACCTGTACGACTGGCTGCACAACAACCCCGCCGTCGAACTGTACGGCATGGGACATGTCGGCAACCCGGACGTGGTTGCGCGCAACTGGCGCATGACGGCGATCAACTCCGCTTTCGAAGTGGATCTCACCGGCCAGGTGTGCGCCGACTCGATCCATCACCAGTTTTACTCCGGCGTCGCCAGCATGGCCGACTTTTTGCGCGGCGCGGCCCGCTCCGAGGGAGGCAAGGCGATCGTCGCCCTTCCCAGCACGGCCAAGAACGGCGCGATCTCGCGCATCGTCCCGCAGCTCACCGGCGGCAGCCCGATCGTCGTGACGCGCGGCGACGTGCACTACGTCGTGAGCGAATTCGGCGTCGCCTATCTGCACGGCAAGTCGATCCGCGAACGCGCCCTGGCCCTGATCGAGATCGCCCACCCCGCTTTCCGCCAGGCGCTTCTGGAGGAAGCGAAAAAACTCCGCTATCTCTTCGAGGATCAGGAGCTGCCCAGCCTGACGCAGCACGTCTACCCGCACGAGTGGGAAACGACCGTGAAGCTGGACAATGACGAGGAGATCAGCATCCGCCCGATCAAGGCCACCGACGAACGACCTTTGCAGCAGCTTTATTATTCGCTGTCCGACAAGGACGTTTTTCTGCGCTTCATGGGCAACGATCCCCATTTCCCCCACCGCCGGATGCAGGCGCTGACGGTGGTGGACTACGACCGGCGCATGGCGCTGGTGGCGACGATAGGCCCGCTGGGCAACGAGAAAATCCTGGGAATCGGCCGTTACGACATTATCAATCCCGACAGTTGCATCGCCGAGGTGGCGTTCACCGTGCGCGAAGACTGGCGGCGGATGCGCGTCGGAGCGATTTTATTGGAACACCTCACCGTGATCGCCAAGAGCAAGGGGGTGAAGGGGTTCCGCGCCGAGATCCTGGCGCAGAATCAGGCGATGATGCGCCTCTTCCACACCAGCGGCGCTAAAATGCATTCGCAAATCGAAGACGGTCTGTACAGCCTCTGGTACATGTTCGACGAGTTGGAAAACGGCAAGAGTCAGGACAAGACGTAACGTCCTTGTTGCTTGCGTTTTCCCCCCGGAATTTCAATGCGGAATGACGTTCGCCGTAGAGCGGGGCTACCCCGCCCGTTCCGGGCCGCCGGCGCGGGGCAGCATCGCCACGTCGAGAATCGGCGGTTCGCTGTCGGGATCGCAGCGGTAGCGCGTGAAGTCCGTCACTCCTTCGGCGCGCAGCACCTCCAGCACGCCCACGGCATGACCGGTGAATTCGGACGGATCTTTTTTGAAAATCGCCACGGCGGCGTCGGCGACGATCTCCGGCTTGTACCACATCGACGGATCGCCGAGACCGAAAACGATCGTCGCCGACGTTTCGACCGCCGTTTCGGGCCATAGCGCATTGGCCGCGATGCGGTCCGGGCGATGTTCCTCAGCCAGCGCCATCGCCGTCATTGTCATGCCGAACTTGCTCAGCAAATAAGCCGATTTGCCTGGCAGCGCCTCGGGATGAAAAGGCGGCGAAAGCACGAGAAAGTGGCCGCCGCCGGCGGCTTTCAAATGCGGGATGGCGTAATGGGCGAGCGTATGGGCGGCGCGCGCGTTGACGTCCATGACGAGATCGAATTTGTTCGGCGGCGTGTCCAGAATCGGCTTCCACCACAGCGCTCCGGCATTGTGGACGACGATGTCCAGCCGGCCGAAGCGCGACACGGTTTTGTCGATGCCGGCTTCGATCTGCATTTCCTCGCGTACGTTCATCGGCGCGGCCAGCGCCTCCGCGCCCAGCGCCGCGCAGGCGGCGGCCGTCTCGTGGATCGTTCCCGGAAGCGTCGGGTGGGGCTCGACGGTCTTCGCCGCCACGACGACATGCACGCCTTCTTTGGCCAAAGCCAGAGCGATGGCCTTGCCGATGCCGCGACTTGCGCCCGTAATCAACGCGACTTTTCCCTTCAGCGCCATGGTTGCCTCCCGACGGACGATCCTGCCGCCCGTCTAATGGACGCTGGGAAGGGAGCGGTTGATTCCCGAAAGTTGGCGGGGGCTTCCGCGCGACCTCATAAAATGCGACGCGGCGGCCAATTGGGTCGCCGCGCGCCTTGGGGGATGGGGAGCACCCAAGAGAGCTTCCGACTTGAATCGGCCGCCCTCGAAAGGTCTTTTCGTCCGGAACCCGGCCGTTAGTCTATACCGTGTCCCTTCGCTTATCAGAATCGGTCAAACGCACCCACCGGACCATTGGGGAAAATCTGAGAAATACCCTAGGGAAATCCCCAGAAGAACCCTGAAATTATCTTCTCTGCGTTGGTTTGAAATAGGTAACTAATTGAAAATGCTTTATTCTTTGTCGATCATCAAACCCTGGGCCAAAGCAAAGCGAGTCAGCCCGGCGATACTGTCGATTTTCAGTTTTTTCATGATCTGAGTGCGATAGGTCTCAATCGTCTTGACACTGACCAGCAATTCATCGGCGATCTCCTTCGAGCGCTTTCCTTCGGCAATTAATTGAAGGATTTGGCGCTCCCGCGAAGTCAGCAGATCCAGTTCCGACCCGGCATCGGGATTCTGGATCAAGTCGAAGATCACCGAGTTGGCCAAATGGGTGCAGATGTAACCCTTATTTGCTGAAACAGTCCGGATGGCATGGAGAATTTCCGTGAAATCACAGCCTTTCAACAGATAACCGGCCGCGCCGGCTTTCAGCATCTGCCGCACGAATTGGCCTTTGGAATGCATGGTCAGCGCCAGCACCTTCGTCTGGGAGCTGGCCTGTACGATTTCCCGCGTCGCCTCGATGCCGTTGAATCCGGGCAAGGCGACATCCATGACGACGACGTCGGGTCTCGTGTCGCGGCAGACCCGGATGGCGTTCATCCCGTCTTCGGCTTCGCCGACGACCTGCATATCCGGCTGGGCAGCCAGAAGCGCCTTCATCCCTTCGCGAATCAACTGGTGGTCATCCACAAGCACGATCCGAATGCCCATTGCTGCTCCTTGTATCCGACTGGCGAGATTTGTCCACGGCTGACCCAACCCGAAGTGAGCGCAAACACCCGCTCGACCGCAGATCTTCATCTCCTGCATGATTCAAATCGGCCGGATCTGTTTTTTAAACAGCAGAGTTTACACATTTAGCCAGGCGGTAGAGAGCGATCGTCGCTGCGGGAAATGTGGGCGATGTTGACCATCCACCGTTTTTTTCCGGCCTCGATTTTCAAATAGCGATTGAAAACTAAGTGAAAGCGGGGACGGAACTGACAAACTAAGGTAATATCATTCTGTATCTTTTGCAATGAAAATTTTGCAAAACAATACCAAAAACAGATAAATTGCGTCCGATTCATAGGCTCCACTTTTGGACGCAAGTTCACCCTCTGAGAGGCCATAGGCGCGGCTTGGTCCGAGGCGAGCGTGAAATAAACACCGCTATTACGCTGTTATTTGTAGGAATAAACGACGTTGTCGGGCCGCTGAGACCCATCGAGCAGTTCCGGAAACTGTTCGACCTGCTTTAAAACCCGTTGCGTGAACGCCAGCGAGTAGGCCTGGATGATCGTGAATTGATAATTGCGGTTGATCGCCGGCGTCCCATCCAAGCCTGCTTGCGACTCCCAATGGTGAATATCGGTAAACTGGCTGTGGTTTCCCCCCTGAATGAACACAAAATGACTTTTGGATTTTTGCTGTTTGAAAAGCGTGCGCACATACTCGGGAAGCGACTGGTGATCCTCGCTGGCCCCGATCAGCAGGGTGGGCAGAGCCACCGCCTGGAGCGGCCGGTAAGGAGCAAGGAAGACCATGCCTGCGACGGATCGGCCGAAGCCGTCGATCTCGATGGCCTCCATAGCCCGATCGGCCCCGCGCGAATGGGCGAAAAGAACCATCGAGGATTTCTGTTGGTGGTCCCTTAAAGGGGCGAACAGATCGCCGATATTGTTCATCGCCAACCGCAGAATGGTGGTGAGTTCGCCTGTCTCGGTCTGCTTGGGCGCAATGACGATGTAACCCCATGTAGCCAGGAAACGCCCCAGATAATCGTAATTGAAGGGGCAGGTGCCGTTGCCATGGAGAATCGCCAGCAACGGATAGCGGCCCTCGGCGGGAGGCCGTCGCAGACCGCCGCATTGGGAAGGATAATAAATGCGGGTGAATCGGAAAGGCTTGTGGACATCCACGAACGCCGCCGCGTGCGGTCCGCTTTCAAAGGGCATTTCGCCAGGCGCGCCGGTTGCTGAAGGGTCGGTTCCCGTACAGGCGACAGCGCCGCGGGGACCCGGGCGGACGACGAGAGGCTTGAGGAATCGATCGTCAAGATCGAACATCCGGTTGTGAATCCTTAGCGGCCCGTTCATCCATTCCTGCGCAATCACGGCCAGGCGATACGCATCCGGACGGGCGGTAAGATCGAAAGGAACGTCCCGCTTGCCGATGATCAGCGTGGCCAGTTCAAGAGATGTGTCGGTATATTGCCAGCGCCCGTTTTTCCACTCTCGGGCCTTCTCGAAAACGTCCATGTACAAACCGACCCCATCGACGAAAAAGACATCGTTCACTTGAAGCTCGCCGGGGTACACGTCGAAGATCTGGGGCCAGATAAAAGCGCTCATCCCTTGGTCGCCGGTTGGCGCTTCGAAAGCCACCCGCGGTTCGCAATTCCCGGTGCACAGATTGCAGGCGGAAGGCTCCGGGCAGGCAAGATTGTGGCGGCAAGGCCAGCGTCCCGTCATATCCGGCCAGGTGACTTTTTCCCGTGGGATATTTTTGCTGGCTTCCAAAAAATCGCTCGGATCGTTAACCTCTTCTTCCGGGGCATTTTTTTCTTCTTCGCCCATGCTCGGGGCTGACGGCTGAGAAGGGATTGGAAACTGTTTCTCGCCCTGCCAATGCACGGCCGTGGATTCGTCGATAGGGGGCGTCGAGGGCATTGATGGCGCCGGGGTCGGCAATTCGTCCACCGACCTGACTTCAGGGACGCATCTCCCGCTCGGCGCGCAGAGATGCTCGAAGGGGCAGTCTGCTTTGGATTGACACTCTGGAACCGGGGCGGGAGGCGCTGCGGAGGGTTGAGGAGCGGTTTGGCGCTGGAGCAAAAGCGAACTCCCGGCGCCGACTATCGCCGCTACAACCGCCACAATCGCAACGACCAGCCACGAGGGTTGACTTTTCACGGGCCGCTCCGACCTCTCTATAAACCGACTTGGACGTTTTCCGTTTCGTTAACTTTGCTTGACGGCAGCGTGCGACGATGATTGCGTCTAGGAGTGTTTTGCATGGGCTCTACTTCCTAACTTCCCGCCGCATACGCACTCATCCTTATCGATTTCAGCCCGGATATGCAACTTTTTTCCGGCAGGGAACGGCGTTTGGCGTCTGCATCCCGCGAGTATTTCGCCCAAGCCGCGATTTTTTTTTGCGTTTGCCCTTTTCCTGCGTTTCTGTGTTGACAGCCGGCCCCGGTCGGGGCGTAATCGAATGGTGACACAGTGTGCGCCGAGTCGATCGGCGCGGAGGAGAAGCATGGCTATCGACATTCGCACCGCAGTCCAGGCCGCCGCCGGCGTCGCGGAGACGCTGACCCTGATGAAACAGGCGCTCAAGGGCGTCGTATCGGAAGCGATTCTGGAAGACAAAGCCGAACTCGTCTTCGCCATCAACAGGTTGAAGCGGGAAAAGCGCGCCGTCATCCTCGGCCACAACTACATGGAGCCGGCGCTTTACCAGACGATTCCGGATCACGTCGGCGATTCGCTGGAGTTGTCGCGCATCGCGGCGAAAACCGACGCCGACATCATCGTTTTTTGCGGCGTCCGCTTCATGGCCGAGACGGCGAAGATCCTCAATCCGAAGAAGCTCGTGCTGCTGCCTTCCGACCGCGCCGGCTGCTCGCTGGCCGCCGCGATTACGGGCGACGACGTCCGCGCCCTGAAGCGCCGTTTCAAGGGCGCGCCGGTGGTGAGCTACGTCAACACCTATGCCGACGTAAAAGCGGAAACCGACATCTGCTGCACGTCGTCCAACGCCGCCGAGGTTGTGCAATACCTGCTTGATCGCGGACACAAGCGCGTCATCTTTCTGCCCGACGAATATCTGGGCACGAACGTCGCGCACGATCTCGGCCTGCCGATCTTCTTCCCCGACGAAGCCGACCCCGGCCACGAGCGCGCCCTGATCGGCTGGCGCGGGCGTTGCGAGGTGCACGAGCAGTTCACGGTCGCCGATGTCCAGCAGGCGCGTTCCGTCAATCCCAACGTCGTCGTGCTCGCCCATCCGGAATGTTCGCGCCCGGTGGTCGAGGCCGCCGATTTTTCCGGCAGCACCAAGCAGATGATCCGCTACGTGAAAGAAAACAATGCGCCGGAATTTCTGCTGCTCACGGAGTGCAGTATGGGCGACAACATCGTCGCCGAGAATCCCGACAAGAACCTCCTGCGACTCTGCTCCGTGCGCTGTCCGCACATGAAACAGATCACGCTGGAAGACACCTATGCCGCTCTCGTCCACCTGCGCCATCGGATCGAACTCGACGCCGACACCATCGAGCGTTCGCGCGCCTCGCTGGAACGGATGATCGCTATCGGCGGCGGAGCGCCGGTTGCCGCTTCCTCTGCTGCGCCGGCCCACTCGTCTTAAATTAAAACTCTCCTTCCACCAGCGCTTTGTATTCCGGCAGACCGCGCAGGGAAGCGAGGTCGGGATCGGCTTCCATTTCCGCAAGCGGGACGAAGCCGTTCAGGAAGGCGATTTTGAGGTAGTCCAGGGCCATTTTGGCGTCGCCGTCGAGGGCGTAGAGGCAGGCGATGTTGTAGTAGGCCATGCCGAAGTTCGGATCCTCGGCGAGGGCGCGCTTGTAGTATTCCATCGCCTTGGCGCGATCCTGGCGACCGTAGTAGCTGGCGCCGATCCCCACGAGCGCCGTCGGGTTCGTCGGGTCCTGGACCAAGGCCTCCTCGAAGGCGCGGCGCGCCGCCTCGAACTGTCCCGCCTCCAACGCGTGTTTTCCGGCGAGGAGCTTCTCCGTCGCGCCGGCGGAAACTTTGACCGTCGCGCGGGGGTCGTAAGTGCCCGGCGTGGCGGCTGGGCCGGGTAGAACCGGCGTTGGCGACGGCGGCGATGCGGCGGCCGGGCCGAGCGCCGCCGAAGAGGAAGAAGTTTCAGTCGGTGCGCTTTTGTCCGACGCGGCGGGAGCGGCCGATGCCGCCGACGCAATCGGGGGCGCGCCGGCTTCGCCGGTTTTTGCTCGCTTGAAGTACAAACCGCGCTGACCGTGCTCCGTCGTCGAGAATCCCACCAGCGGGCAGGCTGTCTTCGGCGCGACTGCGGCGCCGGAAAGCACCGAACCGTTTTTGCCGAGAACCAGCAGCGCCGAGACCGTCGCCGGTGGACCGCAATCGTCGTCTACCTGACACATCCGGAACGAAGCGGTAAGGGTGTCGCCCGACACCGATCCTTCCAGAAGTTTTTCCCCGTCGGCGAAAGGGCAGAAACCCGACGTGCGGGCGAGCGTTCCCGTCACGCTGTCGCCTTTCTGCGACAGTTCGATCTCGCCGTACTTGGAACCCCAGCGGCCGGAGAGATCGGCGGCATACGAGGAAGTCGTCAACGCCGGAATCGAGGCCAGCATCGCTAACGTGGCGAGGAAAAACCCGCGCATCGGCAGCCTCCATAACGTGCGACAAGCTTACAGTTTATCCTACCACGACCGGCGCCCAAGACCAAAGCCCAGCTTAGTGACCGTGCCGATGGTGCAAGTCGGGATGATGCGGATGGACGTGCCGCGTTTCCTCGTGCGCGTGGGCGTGAGTGTGATGGTGGTTTGGCGGCAGGTCGGGATGGCTATGGGTGTGATGCTCGTCGTCGTGAGCGTGCGCATGCGTATGCGCGAGCGTCCGATGATGATGCGCGTGGACGTGTCCCCCGGAGAAAACCGCCGCGAGCGCCACGGCGACGAGCCCGGCGGCGACAAGTTGCCCGGTCGAAAGCGATTCGCCCAGCGCGATCCAGGCGAGCAGGACGCCGATGAACGGCGAAGCGGAGAAGATCAACTGCGAACGCGCCGCGCCTACGGCCTGGGCGCACGAAACGTAAAGCACGAGCGACAGCCCGTAGCCCAGTGCGCCGACGGCGAGCGCGCCGGCGAGAAGCGCGGCCTCCGGCCGTGGTTCGCCCAAAGCATGACCGATCGCCAGGTTCGCCATGCCGGCGATAAGTCCCTTGGCCAGCGTCGATTGGGCCGGCGTAAAACCGTCGATCAACGCCGTGAAATTGTTGTCCAGCCCCCAGGCGACGCAGGCCAGCGCCACCAGCGCCGCCGGCCAGCCGAGCGCGAAGTCGGAGGGCGCGGCGAGGATCGCGCCGGCGGCGATAATGAGCGCCGCGGCCAGCCAGGCGCGCGGCCCCATGTGTTCGCGGAAGAAGAGCCAGGCCAGCAGCGATGTGGCGACGGTTTCCAGGTTGAGCCAGAGAGAAGTGGAGGCGGAGGGGGCAAGCCGCAATCCGGCCATCAACAAAAACGGTCCGATCACGCCGCCGAAGAGGACGGCGCTCGCGAGGCACAGCAGGCAGCGGGGCTGCCGCCGCAGTTCGGCCGAACCGCCGCGCCTGACGAACGGCAGCACGGCCAGCGCCGCGCCGAGGTAGAGCAGACCGGCGAGCGTCGCCGGGCCTACCGAATGGAGCAGGTGCTTCGCCGCCGGCGTCGATGCGCCGAACAAAAAAGCGGCAAGCAGACCGTACAGGATCGGGCGGATCGCGGCTGTCGCAGCGGCGCGGGTCACGCCTCGGCGCTTTCGTCGAGTTCGAGGCCGAGGTCCGGAATCAATTCCGGTTCGGGAAGGACGAGATTCAAGAGACGGGCCAGGCTCCAGTCGCAGGCGGCCAGATCGGCCTCATATTGCAGGTCGCGCTTGCTCTGGCGGCGCATGGCGGCCCGCATCGCGCGGGCGCTGACGAGCGGCCCGCGCCCCAGGCCGGGACAAAGGCCGCTGAACGCCTTCCAGCCTTCTTTGTCGAGAAGAAATTCCGCCAAAAGCGGCGACTCGGCGCAGTGGATCGGTTTCGCCGGATGCACGGCGCAGCGGCCGTCCGCTTCCAAAAAGATGCAGCGGTCGCCGACGTTCTTCAGCGCCAGGTAGGGCACGATGCTGACCGACTGGTCGTTGGCGAATTCGGCGGCGATGTGGCGCGTATAGCGATCGGCCGTCTCCTGCGGCGTGAGATGGAAAAAGTCGGCGAGGCGGGGGACATCCTCCGGGTAGAGACACACCCAGCCGCCCCACTGGCAGCAGATGCCGCAGACGATGCATTCGAAGTTAAACGGCGCGGGAAGCACGGCGGGCCTCGTACAAGGCGACGATGGTTTCGACGACGGCCTCCGGCGCCATGCCGGTGGTGTCGATCACCAGTGCATCCGGTGCAACGGCGAGCGGCGAAACGGCGCGCTCCGAGTCGGCTTGGTCGCGTTCGACGAGCGCCGCCTTGACGGTTTCGAAGTCGGCGGCCTGGTCGCCGGCGAGCAACTGCTTCCAGCGCCGCCGGGCTCGCTCCTCCACCGAAGCGTCGAGGTAGATTTTGAGCATCGCATCGGGGAAGACGACGTTCCCGGTATCGCGCCCTTCGGCGACGACGGATTGCCGTTGCGCCACCTCGCGCTGCAAAGCGAGCAGTTGGCGGCGCACTTCCGCATGCCGGGAAACGACGGATGACCCCTTGCTGATATCGGGGGAGCGGATGGCGTCGCTGACGTCGTCGCCGGCGAGCCGCACGCGCTGGCCGTCCGGAGCGTCGTCGAAGCGGATGTCCATCTGGCCGGCCAGGCGGGCGAGGGCCGGCGCGTCGTTCCAGTCGATTCCTTCGCGACGGGCCGAGAGCGCCAGCGAACGGTAAAGCGCCCCCGTATCGAGGTAGGCCAGCCCCGTCTTGCGGGCCGTCAGCCGGGCGACCGTGCTTTTACCCGATCCCGCCGGGCCGTCGATGCAGATGATGTCCGTGCTCATCGCCGTTACCTTGGGCCGCACTTTAGTCGAGCGTGGCAAGGCTGTCAAACGGCGACGAAACAGGGCGGCGGAAAGAACAGCGTCAACTGGGTTGGCGCAGAGCGAAATCGGGGCTTTCCGCGAAGGCGGAGCAAAGCGGACCCGCCTGTCGAAATGGCTCGCAAGTTTACGGCTCTACGTCATCCCTGCCGCGCCGCCTGGAAATTCCTTTCGACATCCGCCCAGTCCACGACGTTCCACCAAGCCGCCACGTAATCGGCGCGTTTGTTCTGGTATTTCAGATAGTACGCATGCTCCCAGACGTCGAGGACCAAAAGCGGAATCGCGCCGGCGACGAGAGAATTCTGGTGATTGAGCACGCCCACAGTATAGAGCCTTCCAAGCAAAGGCTGATAAACCAGCATGCCCCAGCCGCTGCCTTCCACCGTTTTCGCGGCGGCTGAAAACTGCTCCTTGAATTTTTCAAGGCTTCCGAAGTCCCGATCGATCCAGTTCAGCAGCGCGCCCTCGGGCTTGGGCTTGGCCTGCGATTTCGGCTTCATATTGTTCCAGAAAAGGCTGTGATTGGCGTGGCCGCTGCCGTGGAAGGCGAGCGCTCGCTCCAAATCGGCGATCTTTCCGAAGTCGCCGGAATCCTGCGCCGCTTTCAGCGCCAGTTCGGCGGCGTTCAAGCCGTTTAGGTAACCCTGATGATGCTTGTCATGATGCAGTTCCATCGTCTTCGCATCAATGTAGGGTTCGAGCGCTTCATAGGCGTACGGCAAGGGCGGCAGTTTGTGCTGGCCTGACGCGGTCACCGCAACGGAGACGCCGCCTCCCGCGCTTTCCTTGGCCAATGCCATTCGTTCGTTCGTAAACGGCACGCCCAGCGCCGCCACGCCCCCTACGACCGCTGCATTTTTTATGAAATCACGTCGGTTTACCATGTTTCCCTCCGTAAAATAAGTGAAGCACAAACTACCGTTCTGGCTGCGGGATAGATGATCCCCTCCATAGGCAAGTTCATGCTTTTCCTATCGATAGGAGCAAAGGCGGAAGAGTTCTATTCCCTTCCCTCCCCCCGCAAGCCGAAAACCTGAAGTCAAATCACTTGATGCCGACTAGAGTTCGCCATTCATCCGTTCGGCGTTTTCTCCCGCCACGCCGCACCGCAATTCCTGCCGCATCAAATACAAAAAGACGTGCCGGTAGGGTTTCCCGACATCCGAGTCACTGGCTAATGTAAAAGCGGGGGGAAGCCTAGCGGAATCCGCTCGAATGAAAAAATAGGGGAGACTTCAGCCTCCCCTGCTTTTTCTTCGCGCCGCTACAGCGGCCTACTCGATCAGCCTTCCGCCTTCGCGGCCCAGCGCGGCGAGGTATTCGTCCGGCGCAAGATAAACCCGCGCGCCGGGATGCTTGGGCGAAAGGCGCAAAACCTCGTTCATCGTCTGGCGCGCCTCGGCTTCTTTCCCGAGCGCGTGCAAGGCCAGACCCTTGAAGAACAAGGCCTTGGCGAACTGCGGATCGCGCGCCAGCGCCAGATCGTAAAAGGCGATCGCGGCGGCGTAGTCCTTCTCGAACTGCGCCTTGGCCGCGCCCTTGAGGAACAAGAGCCCGACGCTGTCGGGATTGAGCTTTTCGACGGCGGCAATCTCCGCGTCCATCTTTTCTTTATCGCCAGCGAGGCGGTAGAGGTCGGCCTGAACGCGGTGGCCGATGTAATCGTTGGGGTTCGCCTCCACCAAGGCCCGTGAAAGCCCCCACGCGCTCTTGCGCACGTAATCGTTCAAGGCCTGCCGATGCGCGAGGACGGCGCGCAGTTGCGCGGTCGTTTCGGGGGCAGTCCCGATCGGGCTTTCCAGTTTGCGGGACAGCCAGCGGACCTCGTTGACGATCTGTTCGTTCCAGGCCACGTAGAGTTGCGCCAGCCAGCCGGCGATCTGCGTGTCGTCGGGCTTCTGGAAATGCGCCGCGAGGCAATCCACCTCGGCGCGTTCGAAGCGGCTGTAGTCATCCAGGCGAAGCATCTCTTGCACCCGCGAGAACAGGTCCGGCGGCAGATCGAGCGAGGTCGAGCCGCCTTCCGGCGCGGACCAGTGGGTGGCCGCGTCGAGCGGCGCGTCGTGGAAGGTCAGGGTGACGATGCTGTCCTTCGGCAGCACCAACGGCAAGCGGGCGCGGAAATGAGCGCCGCTCCAGCCCTTCACGCGCCGGCCCCGGTCGGCGTAGGGCAGCGGCAGCGCCAGCAGCGTGCGTCCGTCGGCCGCGGCGATGGAGGCATGCACGTAGCAGACGTCGGTGCAGACTTTGGTTTTGCGATCGACCTTGCCATACAGTTCGAGCCGCTCGCCCTTCTGACGCGCCTGGACCATGTAGAAGCGGGCGGCTTCGGTGGGCTCGGCCGCTAGCGTGGCCCAACCGGCAGCGAACAGATCGACGCCGGCGGGCGGCGACTCCGCCGCCGGCGGCAGGACCGGCGCGGCGACGGCTTCCGGCTCCTCCGGAGCAGTTCCGCCGGCGGGGGGCAAGGAGAAAATGAAGCCCACCCCGACGCCGACGCCGAACGTCTCGTCCGCCTGGGGAATGTCGAAAAACAGCTGGTTCGCCATCTCCACCGAATCGTGGATGGCGACGTTGTAGCCCAGGGCCACGCCGCCGATCGACCAAACGTCTTCATCCTCGGCGGGATTGTTGGCGGCGGCCATGTCGTATTCGACGAGGAGTTGATGGCCGTCGGCGACGGTCCAGTAAGCGCCGAAGGTAAGTTCCGTGGCTGGCGCAAGCGCCAGTTCCCGTTCCGGCTCCTCCGTTTCGCCCGCCTCGCAGATCAACGTTGGCGGACCGCCCTGCGGGTTTTCTACCTGTTCGCAGACGAGCGGAGCGGCGTCGGGCTCGGGCGTCTCGTCGCGGCCGGCGAACACTTCCGCCGCGCGCAGATAAAAACCGGCCACGGCCAGATCGGGAGCGACATCGAGGTTCAATTCCAGGGCCGGCGTGAACGCGAAATCCGACGCTCCGAAGCTGGCGTCCAGGAAAAGGTCCAGGTCGAGGTGATCGGTATCGAGCGGCGTGCCGAACAGGCCCAACGACGCGCTGCCCGCGCCGTCGCCGAAGTATTCGTTCGACGCCCCGGCGAAGGCGAGGTAGGCGGAGAAACGATCCATGATGCCGAAACCGGCCAGCGCCTCGGCGGAAATCTCCTTCTCGTACTTGTCTTTCCCCAGGCCGTCGAAATTCAGGTAGAACTCGAAATCCGACGCGCCGGGATCGAAAGTTTCGGTAGTGTCGGCGGCCTGCGCTTGCCAGGCCCAGAAAACCGTAGCGAACGCGGCCAGGGCTGCAAAAATGGCGATGCCTCGATGGATCATGTTTTCCCCCTTTTCAGTTTCAGACGATCGTTTCCCCAATAGGAATGACCCAAAAAATACAGTTCAAGCAACAGCCTGAATGCCCAATTCATACCCGCCGTCTCGAAGAACAACCCGTGTGCAGGTATGCGTTCCGCCTTAAAGTTCGGACGGTTTCCGCGTTTCTTGAATAAGGAATACGGCATGCCGGCAAAAGGCCTGACTTGTCCCCAGTTTTGATTTTTCCTTCGTGGCTGGCGGGCGCCATAGTTTTAACGCCCTCGGAGAGGGCGGAAAGCTGTGCCCAACGGCCTTTGGGACACAGCCTCCCGGCCCTACGGGCCGTGAGACTATGGCACACCAAGAATCCCTGC
>QZKR01000144.1 GCA_003598065.1 Myxococcales bacterium
CCGCCATGACTCTATCCTCCACTTAGTGTATTACATTTAGTATATCTATAAAAGCCAAAAAAATACAGCCCCAATCCGCAATATCTTGTGATGCACCCTAAAAATTACGCGATGTTAACTTAGTCTTGACAAGTGGAACCGTTGGTTGTTTACTATCTAATCAGGGCGGAGCCGGGGATTGTGGTGTCGTTGGTTCCTCCCCTGCCGAAGCCCCATGCCACGGGCAAATCTAAGCTCATTCGATCGATGGAAAACCGGTCGTCCAACCTAACCGGAGGAGCAGTATTCATGAACCGCACGTCTTTTTTTGCGATGATGGGGCTCTCGATTCTGGCGGCGTTCGTCCTTGTCGCTTGCGGCGCCAACCCGGCCGAAAGTACGGACGGCGACTCCAACGGTCCCGGCACGGACTGTTCGACCAACGCGGATTGCGTTTCGCCGACGACGAACATGACCTGCAACGCGGCGGCGGCCAAATGCATCGACCAGGGGCTTTGCGAGAACGATGAGCAGTGCGCCGCCTGGTACGGCGAGGGCGCGGCCTGCGCCGCCAGCGGCCTTTGCGGCGGCGGTTCGCCGGACGGCGATCGGGACGGCGACGGCGACGTCGTCGATGGCGACTCGGGCGACGGCGATACGCCCGTCGAAGGCTGCGAGGATTTCACGGGGCTTTACAGCGGCGATTTCTGCGGCGCGGCGGAGGACGCCTACATCGTCATCGACTGGATTAATTGCACGATCCAGATCGTTCATGGCGACGAGCAGATGGCCGGCACGGTGCTGGGCGACGAAGTGACGATCGCCTCGCCGTCCGCCTGCGAGGGCGAGCGCGGCCAGGACCGCAAGGTGCGGCTCACCTGCGGCGATTGCCAGATCACGCTGACGCCCAAATCGCCGAACGCGGATCAGCTCGGCAAGATCCAGGTCCAGCCGGCGGAACTGCGGTTCGGCGCCGTCTACCCCGGCGAGCCGCGCCAGCAGGAAGTGGTCGTCTCCAACCTCGGCGAAGGCGACCTGACGATCACGAGCCTGTTCTTCACGTCGGAAACGCACGAATGGTTCCACTTCGCCAACCCGGCGGATTGGCAGCTTCCCAAGGTTCTCGCTTCCGGCGACGACGAGATGCTCGTCATCGAGTTCGACCCCGACGAGGAAATCGCCACGGAGGGCCTCGCCGTCATTCTCTCCGACGCGCAGAACACGCCGATCGTGCGCATCAAGATGTCCACGTCGCTCAAGGCCGTGCCGAGGATCGAGGTCGATCCCATCGCCGTCCCCTTCGGCTCCGCGCCCTTGGGATTCGAGAACGAGAAGTTCTTCCTCGTCAAGAGCACGGGCGGCGCGACGGCCCAAGTGGTCAATATCGCCATGGAGGACGATCAGAACGGCGCGTTCATGCTGGAATCTTTCGATACGGTCAATTTCGAGGCGAAGCCGCCCTTCGATCTGGAATCCTCGTTCGCCAAGCCGGTGTATCTCAAGTTTGCGCCGAAGCAGGGCGTTCACGAGGAAGGCAAGACCTACACCGGCCGCGCCAAGGTCGTTTGGATCAACAAGGATTCGGCCGAAGAAACCATTTTCGTCGATCTCATCGGTAAGGTCGTGGCGCTCTCGCCGCCCTGCCTGGACGTGCAGCCCTTGGGCGGCTGGATCAATTTCGGCGGCATGGGCGAAGTGCCGGGGCCGGGCGTCAAATTCGGCTATTCGCAGATCGGCGTCCCCACCGAACGGGAAGTGACGATCCACAACTGCGGCGACCAGCCGCTGACGATCTCCAACCTGACCTGGCAGAATATCATCTTCGACAATCCGCCGTTTACGGCGCGGGCCTTCTTCGAGCGGCCGGGAGCGTTCCAGAACTACACGCTGCAGCGCGGCGAGACGATCTACATCACGATTTCCTTCCTGCCGCCGAACGAAGGGCTTCTCTACAGCTCCGGCTTCCTCTTCAACACCAACGCCACGCGCTTCGCCTGGCAGCCGCCCAATTCCCCGCCGCCCGATCCGACGATGCCGGTGACGGTGGGCGTTTCCGGCGTCGGCGCGCGGCGCGGCATCGAGGTCTTGCCGTCGAAGCTCGATTTCGGCGTGGTGACGATCGACTGCTGCTCGCGTCCGGAAGAACTGAACATCTACAACATCGGCGACCTGGAACTGGTCATCACCGAGGTGAAGATCGGCGCGGGTTCCGACGAGCGTTTCGAAGTGTTGGGTTTGCCGCCCCTGCCGATCAAACTAGGCGGCGAGGGCAATCCGCAGTCGTTCTCCTTCGAGGTGAAATTCTGCGCCGAAAAGGAAGGGCCGGCGGAAGGCCGCGTGGAGATCACGTCCAACGACGCCAACGGCCAGTTCATCGTTCCGCTCAAGGGCGGCGGGACGACGGTGACGCACCAGCGAGACGAGTTCCGTCAGGCGACGCACCCGATGGTGGACATCCTGTGGGTGATCGACTGCTCGGGGTCGATGAGCGAAGAGCAGGAAAAGGTCGCGGACCAGACGAACTATTTCGTCAACGAGGCGGTCACCTGGAACGCCGACATGCATCTGGCGCTCACCTCTTGCGACATCACGAGCGCCGCGGGCCACAAAGGCCTGATGCGCGGCAATCCGCCGGTCCTGGCCAACCGCGGAACGGGGTCGTTATCGACCAGCCAGATTATCAGCGAGTTCAACAGCAAGGTTTCCGGTCTGGGGAACGGCTGCGACGGCGGCGCGCAGGAAGCGGGCCTGGAGGCGGGGCATCTGGCGCTCTCGGAGCCGCTTGCCAGCAACGAGAACAAAGGCTTCATGCGCGACGACGCCAAGCTGGCGATCATCATGGTTTCCGACGAGGAGGACCAGTCGGTGGCCGACGTGCCGTTCTTCATCGACTTCTTCCGCTCGCTCAAAGGCATGCGGAACGTCAACATGCTGGAGATTTACGCCATCGTCGGCGACGCGCCGAGCGGGTGCAGCGTGGGGTCCGGCGACCAGGGGTCGTCGGCGGCGGCGGGGAAACGGTACATCTCCGTGGCCGACGCCTGCAACCCGCACGACGACAAGCATTTCTACTCGATCTGCTCGGAAGACTACCATCCGGTGTTCGAGAGCCTTTCGGAAAACCTCTTCGCGCTGCGCAACCAGTTCTTCCTGTCGCGGCTGGCCGATCCGGAGACGATCGTCGTGACGGTGGACGGGCGGACGGTGGATAACTGGGAGTACGACGAGGAGACCAACAGCATCGTCTTCCCGGAAGACGAACCGCCCGACCCGGGCGCGACGGTGGTGGTGGAGTACGACACGCTCTGCCTGCAGTAAGCGACAGCCGGGCATTCCCGGCCGCCCGAAAAGCCGACAAGCCCCCGTCCGCAAGGACGGGGGCTTTTTTCATGGCTTGATTTCCCGGCGCGAATATTCTAGTAATCGGTCGGCAAGACGTTGCTGGCCGGGCCGGCAAAGGAGGAGCGTGTGGAACGCGTGCGGATCGACGGCGAATCGTTGACGTTGGAGCAGGTCGAGGCCGTGGCGCGGCGCGGGGCGAAGGTGGAACTCGCGCCCGACGCCGTTCGGCGCATGGAGCGCTCGCGCGCCTTCGTCGATGAAATCCTGCGCGAAGGCCGCGTCGTCTACGGCGTCAACACCGGCTTCGGCGTCCTCTCCGACGTGCGCATCGACGCCGCGGAAATCGAGCAGCTTCAGGTCAACCTGATCCGCAGCCATTCGATCGGCGTGGGCGAGCCGCTGCCCGCCGAAGGGGTGCGCGCGATGATGCTGCTGCGCGCCAACGTCGTCGCCAAGGGCTATTCCGGCGTGCGCGTCCTGGTTGTCCAACGTCTGCTTGATCTGCTCAACGCCGGCGTGCATCCGATCATTCCGGAAAAGGGCTCCGTGGGCGCTTCGGGCGATCTGGCGCCCCTGGCGCATCTTACGCTGGCGATGCTCGGCGAGGGCGAAGCCGAGTACAAGGGCAAACGGATGCCCGCCAAGGCGGCGCTGAAGAAAGCCGGGCTCGTCCCGATCGCGCTCGCGGCGAAGGAAGGTCTGGCGCTCATCAACGGCACGCAGGCGATGACGGGCATCGGCGCGCTGGCGCAGCTCGACGCCGAACGGCTGGCGACGCTGGCGGACGTCGTCGGCGCGATGGACGTGGAGGCGCTCTTGGCCTCGGCGAAGCCCTTCGATGCGCGCGTTCAGAAGCTGCGCGCCCATCCCGGCCAGGCCGCCTCGGCGGCCAACCTCCGCAAGCTGCTGCGCGGCAGCGCCATCGTCAAGTCGCACAAGAACTGCGGCAAGGTGCAGGACGCCTACTCCCTGCGCTGCATGCCCCAGGTGCACGGCGCGACGCGCGACGCGCTCGCCTATTCGCGCCGCGTGCTGACGATCGAAGCCAACGCGGCCACCGACAATCCGCTGCTCTTCCCCGAGGATGGCGACGTGATTTCGGGCGGCAACTTCCACGGGCAGCCGGTGGCGCTGGCGCTCGATTTCGCCGCCATCGCCGTGGCCGAGATCGCCGACATCTCCGAGCGGCGCGTCGAGCAGCTCGTCAACCCGGCCTTGTCCAGCAACCTGCCGGCGTTTCTCATCGAGCACAAGGGGCTCAACTCCGGCTTCATGATCGCCCAGGTGGCGGCGGCGTCGCTCGTCTCCGAGAACAAAATCCTCGCCCATCCGGCGAGCGTCGATTCGATTCCCTCCTCGGCCGGCCGCGAGGACCACGTCAGCATGGGCACGATCGCGGCGCGCAAATTCCGGGAAATCGTGCGCAACGTCCAGGCCGCGCTGGCGATCGAGTTTCTCTGCGCCGCTCAGGGGCTCGATTTCCGCAAGCCGCTGGTGCCTTCGAAGGGGCCGGGCGCGGCGCTCAAGCTGATCCGCAAGCGCGTGCCTTTCCTGCACGACGACCGCGTCCTATATCAGGACCATCGACGCATCCTGGGCCTGATTCAGTCGGGCGAACTTTTGGCCGCCGTCGAGGCGGCGGTCGGGTCGCTCGCCTGATGGGCGCGAAATCGCCGCTGCCGTCCGCCCCTAACTGGGATGGAGCACAGTCGTACTGTGATGCTCCACACGTTTGTGAGGGTGTGCCATGCTTGGAGTCCTCGACAAGCATGTCTGCGGAATCTCGCGGCGACGGGCGCATGCTTGTCGCAAGCTCCAAGCATGGCACACCGCTTGGCATCGCCGCTGCGCCCTTTAAATTTGAGGAGCACGGCATCGCTACGACCCTTAAATGTGCGGAGCACGGTGCAACCGTGCTCCATCCAGGTTGGAAAACCTGCTCCACCCCAGGGTCTCGAAGGGCAAACAAAGTTGGGTGAAATGACCGCCGAATTTCCGATCCGCATTCCGGGCCTGGCCATAGGGCATGCCCGGGACGTGGACGCCAAAACCGGCGTCAGCGTTTTTCTGTTCGATCCGCCGGCGGTCGCGGCGGGCTGGCTCGGCGGCGTGGCCACCAGCACGCGCCAGGCCGACGCCTTGCGGCCGGAGCACGTCGTGCCGGCGGTCGATGCCTTTCTCTTCGTCGGCGGCAGCGCCTACGGCCTCGATGCGACGGGCGGCGCGCTCTCGTGGCTGGAGGCGCATGGACGCGGCTTGACCACGCGCCACGGCCTCGTGCCCGTCTGCCCCACGGCGGCGATTTACGACCTCGGCTTCGGACGCGGCGACCTGCGCCCCGCCGCCGCCATGGCCGCCGCCGCCTGCGAGGCGGCGCGAAGCGACGCCGTGGCGCAGGGCTCGGTCGGCGCGGGAACCGGCGCGACGGTGGGCAAGCTCTACGGCGTCGCCCAGGCGATGAAGGGCGGCTTCGGAGCGGCGACGGCGGAGGAAGACGAGCTTGTCGTGCAGGCCTTCGTCGCCTGCAACGCCTTCGGCGACGTCGTCGATCCCGAGACCGGCCGGATTATCGCCGGGGCGCGCGGGCATCCGACGAGCTTCGATTTCATCGACACCGCCCGCCGTCTGGCCGAGGGCGAGCGGCCCTCGCCGTTCATCAAGCCGCGCCCCGAAAACACGGTCCTCACGGCGGTCGTCGCGAATGCGCGTTTGGACAAGGCCCAGTGCCAGCTGGCCGCGAAGCGGGCGGAAGACGGCATTCGGGCCGCCGTGCGGCCCGCCTTGTCGCCCGTCGATGGCGACGTCGTTTTTCTGGCCGCGACCGGCGCGGTTCAAGCCGATCCGGAGGCGGTCGGACGGCTGGCGGCCTGCGCCGTCGCGCAAGCCATCATCGCCGCCGTGCGCCATGCCGACGGCTTCGGCCTCGTTCCGGCGTGGCGCGATCGCGAAGCGGCCAAGGCACGAGATGGAGCATAGTTGCACGATGCTCCTAACGTTTCGGAACAGGTCTGGAGACCTGAACGCTCCATCCATGGACGTAAAGGCGGACGGGCGGGTTCCGAGGCAAAACCTCTCCACCCGCCCCTACGGTCGATCCGCGAAGATCATTCGATGCTCGTAGGGGCGGATGCAGCGCCAGCGAAATCCGCCCGCACATTCTTAGCGGAAGCGGCTGCGTTACGCCGAGAGGGATGGATTGTATTTGTAATGGAATTCAGTGTCGCTCATGACCATCAGCATGATGGATTCGATGATACCGATCAATACAGGAACAAAGGTCCAGCAAAAAAGTAAGTAAACAACACCCCAAACGACCTGGCCCAGATAAAATTTGTGAACCCCTAAACCGCCCAGAAAAAGCGCTAGCAGGACGGCCGCAAAGTGATTTTTACCGCCCATGGGCATTATAGCTGTAATGGGTTGACGCACGCCGCACTTCGGGCAGATTTCCGCGCGTTCGTCGATCTGGGCGCCACACGCGTGACAAAACTTCGTGTCGGCCATCGCATGCCTCTTTCCGATCGTTTGCTGAAAGTTAAATACGCGATTTGGAATTTGATGTCAACCTTCCGAAGGTGAATGACCTATCTGAGGTGTGCCATGCCTGGAGTCCGCGACAGGCATGCGCTGTTATGCATGCTTGTCGCAAGCTCCAAGCATGCCACACTCCGTAAAACGCGTGGAGCAGTACGACTGTACTCCATCCCGACCAACCTCGCTTGGCGTCGCCGCTACGATTCCTTGGATATAAAAAAAACCGTGCTTCGTGCGCTTGCCACGGCGTGGCTTTGGGTCTATACTCGCCCCCGTTTACGGGGAGAATAGGAACCTGTACTGGAACGTGTTGATCTTCGGGTGCGCGACGACGGATGCACGCCGCAAGCCCCGTGCGGATAATCTCCTTCCGATTTAAGCATCCCCTGTTCCCCAATCGCCTTAGCTCAAGCAACCGGGCAGCGGCAACCAGGTATTTTATGCGCGACGCCGACAAACGACAGCCGGTCCGCCATTCTCAGTCCGCCTGCGACAACGAGAGTGGGGTGAAGACCTGTTCGCTTTGGCGCTTCAGGATCGCCGACGTCGAACGCGAGACGGACGCGCTCGCCGTCGAGGAGCCGCTGCAGATTTTCGTGCAGGGGAAGCCTTTCACCATCACGCTTCGCTCGCCGGGCCAGGACGTGGCCCTGGCGGCGGGGCTGCTGTTTACAGAAGGGATCGTCGATCGCCGGGAAGACCTGGCGGGCATCCGGCAATGCCGGGAGATCGACGGCAACGAAGTTTTCGCCGAGTTGAGCGAACGGCGCTTGGAAGCGGTCGAGCCGCGCCTCCGGCAAGGCCTGCGCGTGTCGCGGACAAGCTGCGGCCTCTGCGGCAGGGAACTTGTGGAAAGCGCTTTCGTGCAGACGCCGCCTATCGACAAGCCGGGCCGCGTTTCCGGCGAGTTACTTCAACGATGCCGCGAGCAAATGGAACAGGCCCAGACGCTCTTTTCGCAAACGGGCAACACCCACGCGGCGGCCTTGTTCGCAAGCGACGGCGAACTCATTGCGATCGGCGAGGACGTCGGCCGCCACAACGCCATGGACAAGGCGATCGGCGCGGCGTTTCTGGCCGGCTCGCTCTCGCGCGTCTTCCTGGGCTTCGCCAGCAGCCGGGCGAGCTTCGAGATGGTGCAGAAGGCGGCCCGCGCCCGGGTGGCCGTGATGGGGTTCACCTCCGGGGCGACCTCGCTCGCCGTGGACCTGGCCGCGCGGACGGGGATGACGCTGGCCGCCTTTGTCCGGCCGACGCGCTTCGCCGTTTACAGTTGTCCGGAACGGTTCGCCGGCGAACCGCTCCCTGCGGATGCGACGCCGGAGAGCGAAGAGGACCGGCGGTCGTGCGAGATGACGACGCGAAACCCGAAAGAAGGATGATCGATAATCGAATGACGCCCAATCCACAACTGAAGGAGGCGGAATGAAACTGACGATGGATGGGAAAAGTCTGCCCTTCGAAACGGGGCAGACGGTGCTCGGCGTCGCGCGGGCGAACGGCGTTTTCATCCCCACGCTCTGCTGGCACCGCAAGACGGGCGCGGCCGCGCGCTGCCGGGTCTGCGTGGTCGAGATCGAGGGGATGCGAGGGCTGCAGACCTCCTGCACGGCGGCGGCGAGCGACGGCATGGTCGTGCGCACCGACACGGAGCGGGTGCGGGAGGCGCAGACGATCATCGTCCAGAATCTGCTGTCCAACGGCCACCACAACTGTCTGGCCTGCGAGGCGAACGGCCGCTGCGAATTGCAGAACGTCGCCTACTGGCTGGGGATCAAGGAGTGGCCCGTCGTTCCCGAGCCGCTTTTGCCGCTCGACGACAGCTCGCCGATGATCGTGATGGACCCCAACAAGTGCATCCTCTGCGGCCGCTGCATCGCCGCCTGCAACCAGGGGGTCGTCAACGAGGTCCTCACCATCGCCCGGCGCGGCTACAACTCGCTGGTCCAGTGCGACACGAGCGTCCCGATGCGCGATTCCAGCTGCGTGCAGTGCGGCGAGTGCGTGCAGCTCTGCCCCACCGGCGCTCTGACGGAGAAGAAGGCCGTCGGCAAGGGCCGCGACTGGGAACTGGAGCATGTGAACACCACCTGCGCCTATTGCGGCGTGGGCTGCCAGCTGACGCTGCATGTGGACCGCGCGAAAAACCGCATCGTGCGCGTCGATGGACGGGAGGGCGTGCCGCCCAACGACGGCATGCTGTGCGTCAAGGGCCGCTTCGCCTACGAGTTCCCGTCCAGCGGGAAGCGCCTGACGCGGCCGCTCGTCAAGAAGAACGGCCAGCACGTCGAGGTTTCCTGGGACGAGGCGCTGGACTATACGGCGCAGCGTCTCTCCGAGATCAAAACGAAGCACGGTCCGGACGCCTTCGCGGCCATCTCCTGCGCCCGGACGACGAACGAGAACAACTACGCGATGGCGAAATTCACGCGCGCGGCGATCGGCACGAACAACGTCGATCACTGCGCGCGTACTTGACACGCTCCCACGGTCGCCGGTCTGGCGGCTAGTTTCGGTTCGGGAGCGATGACCAACTCGATCCAGGAGATCGGGGACGCCAGTTTTCTGTTCGTGATCGGCTCCAATACCACGGAAGCCCATCCGGTAATCTCGTACTACGTCAAGCGGGCGGTCAAGAAAGGCGCGACGCTGATCGTCAACGATCCGCGCCGCATCGACCTGTGCCGCTGGGCTGACCGCTGGGTGAAGATCCGTCCGGGTACGGACGTGGCCTACATCAACGGTCTGATGCGCGAGATCATCCGCAACGGCTGGCATCGCAAGGAGTACATCGAAGCCTACACGGAAGGCTTCGAGACTCTGCGTCAGGCGGTGGAATCCTACACGCTCGAACGGACGAGCGAGATCACGGGGGTTCCGGTCGAGACGCTGCAAGAGGTGGCCCGCCAGTTGGGGCAGGCCGACCCGGTTTCGGTGATTTACACCCTGGGCATCACCGAGCACACCTGCGGCACGGACAACGTCAAGAGTCTGGCCAACCTCCAGTTGCTGCTGGGGAACGTGGGCCGCTACGCGGGCGGCGTCAATCCGCTGCGCGGCCAGAACAACGTCCAGGGCGCCTGCGACATGGGCGCGCTGCCCAACGTCTATCATTGTTACCAAAAAGTTACTGATCCCAAGGCGCGGGAGAAATTCGAGGCCGCCTGGGGAGTCAAGGGCTTGAGCGCCGTCGAAGGTCTGGTGATGCCGGAGATGTTCCACGGCGCGTTGGACGGCAAGGTGAAGGCGCTCTATATCTACGGCGAGAACGTCGTTCTCACCGAACCCCACATGGCCCATACCCGCAAGTGCCTCGACGCCTGCGAGTTCGTCATTCAGGGAGAGATTTTCTACAACGAAACCTCCCCCTACGCCGACGTCATCTTCCCCGACCTGAGCTGGGGCGAGGAAGACGGGACCTTCACCAATTCCGAGCGCCGCGTCAGCCGCGTGCGCGCCGCCCTCAAGCCTCCGGGCGAGGCGCGTTCCCACTGGTGGGTCCTCAACGAATTGGGCCGGCGGCTGGGCGTGGATCTGGGTCTCGGCCCGGCGGGGAAGATTTTCGAAGAGATCCGCGAGTTCGGCCCGAGCTATCACGGCATCACCTGGGAGCGGATCGAGGACGTCGGCCTGCAATGGCCCTGCCCGACCCTGGAGCACCCCGGCACGCCCTTCCTGCACCGCGACGGCAAAATCGTGCGCGGCAAGGGGCTGTTCCACGCCGTCGAGTATCGCCCGCCGGCGGAAGTCCCGGACGATCGCTATCCCCTGTGGCTCTCCACCGGCCGGCGCTTGTACCATTACCACACCGTTCAGACGCACCACTGCGACGGCATCGGCGATCTGCTCGGCGAGGAGCTTCTGGAGATCAGCCCCGCCGATGCCGAACGGCTGGGCGTCAACACGGGCGACATGGTGCAGGCCGCGTCGCGCCGGGGCGCGATCACCCTGAAAGCGTGGGTCACCGATCGCTCTCCGACCGGCGTCTGCTGGACGAGCTTCCACTTCGCCAAAGCCTGCGGCAACGAGCTGACCAACGACGCCCTCGATCCCGTCACCAAGACCGCCGAATACAAGGTCTGCGCGATCCGGGTGGAGAAGGTGGCGGATGGGGTTCCCTTCGGGCCTGCAAGCTCGGAGCGGACGAATCGACCCTAATCATCGATGCGTTTCGAGGTATTGAAGGAAATACCATGTCCAACAATGTCGAAAGCGTGCTTCAAAAACACCCGGACGCGGGGCAGGAACACCTGATTCCCATTCTCCAGGAAGTCCAGGAGGCCGAGGGATACCTGTCCCTGGAGGCGTTGCGGGCGATCGGCAAGCATCTGCGAGTCCCCGTCGGTCATGTCTTCGGCGTGGCGACGTTCTACAACCAGTTCCGTTTCAAACCGATCGGCCGTCATCAGGTGACCGTCTGCCGGGGCACCGCCTGCCACGTCAAAGGCTCGGCCGTGGTTTTGGACACGCTGAAACGGGAGTTGAGCATCGCGCCGGGGGAGACCACCGAGGACGGGGAATTCTCGCTGGAGGTCGTGGCCTGCATCGGCTCTTGCGGCCTTGCGCCGGTCATCACCGTCAACAAGGATTTCCACGCCGGAATGTCGCCCGCCAAGGTGGAGAGGGTTCTCAAGCAATACCAGAAGAAAGGCCGGTCATGACGGCTGAGTTCAATATTTCAAAAGTGCTCGGGGAAAAAGGGCCAGCGCCCGACGTGCAGGACTGGATGGCGGCGCAGCGTCGCGAACGATTGACCCGGCCGGTCGTTTTCATCGGCGCGGGAACCTGCGGTCTGGGCGCCGGGGCGGCCAAGACCATGGCGGCGGTGCAGGGCTATCTGCAGGAGCGCCGGATCGACGCCGAGGTGGTGAAGGTCGGCTGCATCGGGCTTTGCTCGGCCGAGCCCCTGGTGGATCTGCAACTGCCCGGCAAGTGCCGCCTCTCCCTGGCGCATGTGACGGCCGACAAGGTGGTTCCGTATCTGGATGCCTTGTTCGCCGGCGCGATCCCCGAGAAGGCGGAAGTCTTCGGCCAGTTCCGCGCCGAGGGCCTGGAGCCCTGGGCCGGCGCGGCGTTTCTGGACGAACTGCCGTTCTTCAAGCCGCAGACGCGGCTGGTGCTCCGGAACTGCGGCATCATCAGCCCGGTGAGCCTGGCGGAGTATCTCGCCCACGGGGGCTATCAGCCGCTGGCGAAAGTCCTGCGGACGATGAGTCCCGAGCAGGTTTGCAACGACGTGGAAAAGAGCGGCCTGCGCGGGCGCGGCGGCGGCGGTTTCCCGACCGGCATGAAGTGGAAGCTGGCGCGCAAGAATCCCGCGCCTCGCTACCTCGTTTGCAACGCCGACGAGGGAGACCCCGGCGCCTACATGGACCGCGCGGTGATCGAGGGCGACCCGCACCGGCTGCTGGAAGGCATGGCCATCGCCGCCTACGGCATCGGCGCCGAAACGGCTTATGTCTACATCCGGGCGGAATACCCCCTGGCCATCGAGCACCTTGTCGCCGCCATCGCCGAGGCGCGCGAGCACGGGCTTCTGGGCGAGAACATTCTCGGCAAGGGCCTCAAGCTGGACATCCGGATCAAGAAGGGAGCGGGCGCGTTCGTATGCGGCGAGGAGACGGCCCTGATGCACAGCATCGAGGGCAAGCGCGGCGAGCCGCGCCCGCGGCCGCCGTTCCCCGCCCAATCCGGCCTCTGGGGCCATCCGACGATCATCAACAACGTCGAAACCCTGGCCAACCTCCCCTCGATCTTCGAGAAGGGGGCCGACTGGTTCGCCGCGATGGGAACGCGGGGCAGCAAGGGCACGAAGGTCTTCGCCCTGTCCGGCAAGATCAGCCGCACGGGGCTGGTCGAGGTCGTCATGGGCACGACCGTCCGCAGCATCATCGAGGACGTCGGCGGCGGCGTCCCCAACGGCAAGGCGTTCAAGGCCGTGCAGATGGGCGGCCCCTCGGGCGGCTGCGTGCCGGCGCAGCGGATGGACATCGAAATCGACTACGAGTCGCTCAAATCCGTCGGCGCGATCATGGGCAGCGGCGGCATGGTCGTCATGGACGAGGACACCTGCATGGTGGACGTGGCGCGCTTTTTCATGGATTTCGTCCAGCGGGAAAGCTGCGGCAAATGCGTTCCCTGCCGCGTCGGCACCAAGCGCATGCTCGAAGCGCTGACGAAGATTACGGACGGTAAAGCCGATCTGAACGACCCCACCGTCAGCCTGGACTATCTGCGGAAGATGGGAACGGTGACGATCGACACCAGCCTCTGCGGGCTGGGCCAGACCGCTCCCAATCCGCTGCTGTCAACGCTGCGCTGGTTCAGGGACGAGTACGAAACCCACCTTCACGAGCACCGCTGCCCGGCGAAGGTGTGCCGTCCCCTGCTGACCTTCGAGATCGACGCCCAGAAATGCACCGGCTGCACGCTCTGCGCCATCAAGTGCCCGGCGGAGGCCATTCAAGGGGAGAAGAAAAAGCCCCATCGCATCGATCAGGCGAAGTGCGTCCGCTGCGGGACCTGCGTGGACGTCTGCCGTTTCGACGCCGCTACGGCGAAATAGGATCGCTTGCGATCAAACGCGAAAATCAGTCGCCCGAGCGCGGCTGCTTGGCAAGCATTTCGTTGTATCTTTCCTCGCCCAGGCAGTCCTTGGCGGCCTTGCACCAGCTGGCGCAGTTCGGCACCGATTCCTTCTCGACCGACGTTTTGCAGCGGGGGCAGGACCTGCGGAATTCGTCGGAGAACATTTCCACCTCTTCGCCGCAATTCGGACAGCGATAAAATGCCGCTTTGAGTTTGCGCATGTCCTGTCCTGGACACTGAGACATATGATTTTCCTCCCTTTTTCTGGACACCCGTAGTTTAAAGATAGCTTATCGCATCCTTTTCATCCGAAAATGTAGCGGCGCTGTAATTTTCGTCAAGCGATGTTCGCATAATCGTTCAATTATTCCTTTACGGAATGACAGAAGTGAATCTTTTCTATGCTTATCGTCCTTGACGCCATTGCCAAGGTAAGATACGAAATTATCAATGGGTTTCTGGTCTGCGCAACGTGCAGACCGATCGCACATTCAAGCTGCCGTTCACCCTGGTATTGCCTCGACACCGTCTTTTTCGCGAGACGGGGCGTCCACGCGACGAGCACGAGTTGCCGCACCTCGGAAGCCCATTTGCGGAACATACGTTTCGATATTCTGGTCTGCGGGATTACAATCCGCGCATAGCCAAGAACGAACGACTGTTCGCTTCGAGTTGGGACCTGGAACCGTGCTCGATCGCGTTCCAATCGATTTCTCTCAACACCACGACGAAGAGGAGATGAGGCATGCCGTTGGATCCGACTAAGTATCAAGACTGGCAGATCGCCGAAGAAGCCGAGACGCGGATGCGGACGGTTTATGAACTGGCCGAGACGCTCGGGCTGACGAAAGAGGAACTGCTGCCGCACGGCCACTTCGTCGCCAAAATGGATTACAAGAAAATCCTGGAACGGCTGAAAGGCCGTCCCAACGGGAAATATATCGACGTGACGGCCATCACTCCGACGCCGCTGGGCGAAGGGAAATCCACCTCCACCATCGGCCTGACCCAGGGCCTGGGCAAGCGTGGCAAGGGCGTCACGGCGGCGATCCGCCAGCCTTCCGGCGGCCCGACGATGAACATCAAGGGCTCGGCGGCGGGCGGCGGCCTTTCGCAGTGCATCCCGCTGACGCAGTTCTCCCTGGGCCTGACCGGCGACATCAACGCCATCATGAACGCCCACAACCTCGCCATGGTCGCCCTGACCTCCCGCCTGCAGCACGAACGCAACTACGGCGACGAGGCGCTGGAGCGGCTGTCCGGCATGAAGCGGCTGGACATCGATCCCACCAACGTCGAAATGGGCTGGATCATCGATTTCTGCGCCCAGTCGCTGCGCAACATCATCATCGGCATCGACGGCGTGAACGGCAAGTCCGACGGCTTCATGATGCGCTCCAAGTTCGGCATCGCCGTCTCCTCCGAGGTCATGGCCATCCTCGCCGTGTCCACGAGCCTCAAGGACATGCGCGACCGGATGGGCAAGATCGTCGTCGCCTACGACAAGAAGGGCAATCCGATCACCACCGAGATGCTGGAAGTGGCGGGCGCGATGACGGCCTGGATGGTCGAGGCGCTCAATCCCAATCTGATGCAGACCCTGGAAGGCCAGCCCGTGTTCGTGCACGCCGGCCCCTTCGCCAACATCGCCATCGGCCAGAGTTCGATTATCGCCGACCAGATCGGCCTCAAGATGAGCGAGTACCACATCACCGAGTCGGGCTTCGGGGCCGACATCGGCTTCGAGAAGTTCTGGAACCTGAAGTGCCGCTTCAGCGGACTCAAGCCGAACGCGGCGGTCATCGTGGCCACGATCCGCGCCCTGAAGTGCCACGGCGGCGCGCCGATTCCCGTGCCCGGCAAGCCGATGCCCGAGGAATACAAATCCGAGAACGTGGGCTGGGTGGAGAAAGGCTGCGCCAACCTCGTCCACCACATCAACACCGTCAAGAAGGCCGGCATCAATCCGGTCGTCTGCATCAACGCCTTCCATACCGACACGGACAACGAGATCAGGAAGGTCCGCGAACTGGCCGAGGCGGCCGGCGCGCGCGTCGCCCTGTCGCGCCACTGGGAGAAGGGCGGCGACGGCGCGCTCGAATTCGCCGACGCCGTCATCGACGCCTGCGAGCAGCCCAACAACTTCAAGCTCCTCTACGAACTCGATCTGCCCATCCGCCAGCGCATCGAGAAGATCGCCAAGGAAGTCTACGGCGCGGACGGCGTGGAATACTCGAACGAGGCGAAGAACAAGCTCGTCAAGATGGAGAAAGATCCGCAGACCTCCAAGCTCGGTCTGTGCATGGTCAAGACTCACTTGTCGCTCACCGACAACCCGGCGCTCAAGGGCGTGCCCAAAAACTGGAACCTCTTCGTCCGCGACGCGCTGATTTACGGCGGCGCGGGATTCGTCGTGCCCGTGGCGGGCGCGATCAGCCTGATGCCCGGCACGGCCTCCAACCCGGCGTTTAGGCGCGTGGACGTGGACGTGGAAACGGGCAAGGTGAAGGGGCTGTTCTAGACCGCGCCTGCAATCCCCGGACGAGCGGACAGGATCGGTTGCCAGATGGAGCCAGGAGCGTTATCCTGGCTCCATCTTTTCCTTTCCAACGCGCAATGCCAGCAAAGGAGAACCGCATGACGGCGGAATTGATCAAGGGTTCGGAGATTCGCAACGTCATCCTGGAAGAGCTGAAAGCGGACGTTCAGAAGCTCAAGGCCAAGCACGGAATCGTGCCGGGACTGGTGACGATTCTGGTGGGCGAAAACCCGGCGAGCATCAGCTACGTGACGCTGAAAATCAAAACCGCCCACGAACTTGGATTCCACGAGATCCAGGACAGCCAGCCGGTGGACATCTCCGAGAGCGCCCTCTTGGCGCTCATCGACAAGTACAACAAAGACCCGAAGATCCACGGCATCCTGGTGCAGCTGCCCTTGCCGAAGCACATCGGCGAGAAAAAAGTCATCACCGCCATCGATCCCGACAAGGACGTGGACGGCTTTCATCCGGTCAACGTCGGCCGGCTGATGATCGGCGGCGACGAAGTGCTCTATCCTCCTTGCACGCCGGCCGGCATCCAGGAACTGCTCATCCGCTCGGGAACCGCAACCTCCGGCGCGGAGGTCGTGGTCGTGGGACGGTCCAACATCGTCGGCAAGCCCATCGCCGTCATGATGGCCCAGAAGGCCAAGGGGGCCGACTCCACGGTGACGATCGTCCACACGCGCACGAAGAACCTGGAATTTCACTGCAAGCGGGCGGACATCCTTATCGTCGCGGCGGGCGTGCCCAATCTGGTGAAGCCCGAATGGATCAAGCCGGGCGCGACGGTCATCGACGTCGGCGTCAACCGCGTCGGCGTTCATCCCGAAACAAAAAAGCCGATCTTGAAGGGCGACGTGGATTTCGACCGCGCCAAGGAGATCGCCGGGAAGATCACTCCCGTCCCCGGCGGCGTGGGTCCCATGACCATCGCCATGCTGATGAAGAACACGGTGAAGTCCGCCTGGTTGCATGCGGAAGGTAAGTAGCTATTCTGACAAGCTGATATCGGTCATGGACCATACGGCGGCTTGATGTCAGTGTTGAGTTTCGGGGAGATCCGGTGGGTAAGGTGAAAGGAGTCCGGCCGGTTTCGACTTAAACCGCCAAATGAATGATGGGCGACAGACAGAAAATTCCAACCCATTTGGTGCGTTTCCGGCCCGATGAAATTGAGGCCGAGGCCAAGGAAGGTGAAAACCTGCTCAATGTGGCCGTCACCTATGGCGTCCACATCGATGCGGCCTGCGGCGGCGCCGGCGCTTGCGGGAAATGTCAGGTTCAGGTCGAGGGAAAGGTAGAGAGCGTCAAGTCCGAGTTCCTGCCCGAAACCGGGCAAAAGAACCGCGTTCTCGCCTGCCGCACCATCGTCAAGGGGCCGTGCACGGTCGTCGTTCCCGAATCCACGCGCGTTTCGGGAATGCTCCCCGGCTGGGGCTCCGCCAAACACGGCGTCCGTCATCGCCAGACGGGGCTCGACGTCGAAAGCCGCCTGCTCGACTGCGGTTTGAAGCCGCTGATGGAAAAAATTCACGTCCAGGTGCCGCCGGCCGATCAGCAGCCCGGCATCACCGACCGCTTCCGGATGTTCGGCGCGTTGGACAAGCGTCTGGACAATCTGGACCGTTCCATGGACATCTCGCTGCTCAACAAAATGCCGAAGGTGCTTCGCGAGCAGAACGGCAGCGTGACGGTGACGCTGCTGCGCCGCCAGCTTCAGGTGCCGCACCTTTCGCAGTCGCTTCCGACGGTCAACGACATCGAGGCCGGCGATACTTCCGGTGAATTCTACGCGCTGGCGTTCGACATCGGCACGACCTCCGTGTGGGCGGAATGGCTGGATCTGAACACGGGCAAGGCGCTGGCCGCCGCCGCGGATTACAACGACCAGATCCGTTTCGGCGCGGACGTTATCAACCGCATCATCGCCTGCAAGCGGGGAGGCGGGCTGGAGAGCGTGCAGGGCGCGGTCGTCGAAACGATGAACCGGCTGATCGAGCAGATGGCGGAGAAAAGCGGATTGTCGCCGAGCCGGATTTCCTACGTCACCGCCGCCGGCAACACCGCCATGACCCACATCATGCTGGGGATAGACCCGGAATACATCCGCATGGCGCCCTTCGTGCCGGCGGCGCGCTTCATGCCGCCGGTTTCGGCCCGCACGATCGGGCTGAACCTCCCGCCCACGGCGCTGGTTTTCACCCTGCCGCTCGTATCGGCCTGGGTGGGCGGCGACATCGTTTCGGGCGTGCTCGTTTCCGGCATCAACCGCGAAGAGAAGATGACGCTTTTTCTGGACATGGGCACCAACGCCGAGGTGGTCTTGGGCAACAAGGAATTTCTCGTCTCGGCGTCCTGCTCCGCCGGGCCGGCCTTCGAGGGCGGCGGCATCTATCACGGCGTTCGCGCCATGGCGGGAGCGGTGGAGGATTTTCACTTGAACGCGCCCGACGCCACGCCGATGGTGCTCACGATCGGGCAGAAGAAGGCGCGCGGCATCTGCGGATCGGGGCTCATCAACACGATCGCCGGGCTTTCCATGGCCGGCGTTCTCCTGCCGAACGGGAAGTTCGTGGACGACGGCTCCATTTCGCGGCTGCACCGCAAGGAGAACGAACAGGAGTACGTGCTGGTCGAGGCGGAAAACAGCGCCACCGGCTACGACATCACCCTGACCTCGGCCGACGTGGAAAACCTCTTGCGCGCCAAGTCCGCCATCTACGCGGGCATCAGCACGCTCCTGGCCGAGATGGACATGAAGACCACCGACATCGAGCAGGTGCTGATCGCCGGCTCCTTCGGCCAGAGCCTCAACATCGACCGGGCCATCATGATCGGGCTGTTGCCCGATCTGCCGCCGGAACGCTTCCGCTTCATCGGCAACAGTTCGCTGATGGGGGCGCGGCTGGTGGCCCAATGCGTCGATGGAATGGGCGAGAGCGATCAGGTCGCCCAGCGCATGACCTACATCGATCTCGGCGCCAGCCCGCGGTTTATGGACGAATACATGGCGGGGATGTTTCTCCCCCACACCGACATGAATCTTTTTCCGAGCGTCGCCAGAATGCAGGCAGACCAGAAAGGGGGCCGCACTTGACCAAGATCCTCGCCGTCGCCGGCAAGGGCGGAACGGGAAAGACCACGCTGGCCGCGTTGGCGGTCCGCAGTTTCGTGCGCGGCGGGCGGACGCCGGTTTTGGCCATCGACGCCGATCCCAACAGCAACCTGGGCGAATCGCTGGGCGTCGTGGTCGATCGCACCATCGGCGACACGCGCGAGGACTTCTTCGAGCAGAAGGGCTCGGTGCCGGCGGGCATGTCGAAGGAGTCGTATCTCGACATGCGGCTCAACCAGATTCTGATCGAGGCTATCGGCTACGATCTGCTGGTCATGGGCCGCCAGGAGGGGCCGGGCTGCTACTGCTTCATCAACAACATCCTGCGCAGCTACTCGGAAAGACTGGCGGACAACTACAAGGCCCTGGTCGTGGACAACGAAGCCGGCATGGAGCACATCAGCCGGCGCACGACGTACAAGATCGACACCTTGTGGATGGTGACCGATCATTCGCTGCGCGGCCTGCGCGCCGTCAAACGGATTCACGAGCTGATCCAAAGCCTCAAGCTGCGGATCGAATCGCGCGGCGTCGTGGTCAACCGCGCCCCCGCGACGCTCGATCCCGTCTTCACGGCGGAGTTGCAGGAGATCGGCTTGCCGCTGTTGGGCACGGTCCCCGAGGATTCGAACCTCGGCGTTTACGACATGGAGCGGCGGGGTCTGTTCGACCTGCCGAACGATTCGGTTTCCGTACGGGCGGTTCAGACGCTGATGTCCCCGATGCTGTCCTGAACGCCGAGGCGCTTTGTTCGGCCGCCTGATCGACAAGACAACCATCCTCCCGAGTGGAAGGAGGCTTTAGGATGTCGGAGCAGTTTCCAGAAACGGGGAGTCGCACGGTGACGCCGGAATGCGGGCTGGCCGAACGAATCGCCAAAGACACGGGCGTCAACGCCATGGACTGCTACCAGTGCGGCAAATGTTCCGCCGGCTGCCCGCTGGTCGAGGCGACCGACCTCCTGCCGCACGATTTCTGGCGCATGGTGCAATTGGGGCTTGAAGAACCCATCCTGCGCTCGCGCCATCTCTGGCTGTGTATGGCCTGCGAAACCTGCGGCGCGCGCTGCCCCAACAAGCTGCCTTTGTCCAAGGTGATCGACTGGTTTCGGCAGAAGGCGGTGCGCGAGGGCCGGGAGGTCGCGGAACCGGACGTCGTCGCCTTCCACGAGGCGTTTCTGGCCTCGGTCAGAAGCGGCGGGCGCTTAAGCGAAGTGAAGATGATCGGCCGCTTCAAACGCCTCACGGGCGATTACTTCAAGGACATGAAGCTCGGCATGATGCTGTTCCGCAAGGGCAAGATCAAGCTGTTCGGCGGGCAGTCCGGCGCGAAGCGGAAAGTCCGGGAACTCTTCGAGGGGATCGAATGATGAAAGTCAGCTATTACCCGGGATGCAGCGCCCACGGGACGGGAGTCGAACTGGACGAGTCCACCCGCGACCTGTGCCGGATGCTGGACGTTGAACTGGTCGAGTTGAAGGACTGGAGTTGCTGCGGGGCGAGCAGCGCCCACGTCAAAAGCGAGAAGCTGGCGCTAGGATTGGCCGGCCTCAATCTCGCCGCCGCCGAGGCGGAGGGACGGGACCTCGTCACGCCCTGTCCCGCCTGCTTTTCCCGGCTTTCCTCGGCGCGCCGGCACGTGCTCGACCACGGCGCGATTCCCGGCGTGGAGCAGCTGAACGGACAGACGCCGGTGCGCCACATCCTCCATCTGTTCAGCCGGCCGGAAGTTATGGAAAAGCTGGCGGAGCGGTCCAGCGGCGTGCTGCGCGGCCTCAAGGCCGTCTGCTACTACGGCTGTCTGTTCACGAGGCCGCCCGAGATCACCGAATCCGCCCATCCCGAGAATCCCACCGAGATGGAACGGATTCTTTCCGCGCTCGGGATGAAGGCGCTGGACTGGCCCTACAAGACGGTCTGCTGCGGCGGCAGCCTGACGCTTCCCGACGCCGACCAGGTGGCGCGCCTGTGCCATCCGATCTTCGACATGGCCCGCCGCGTCGGGGCCGAGGCGATCGTCACCGGCTGTCCGATGTGCTTCATGAACCTGGAGCGGCAGTGGGCGGCCGATGCGCGGGACGATCTTCTGCCCATCTACTACTTCACGGAGTTGATGATGCTGGCCCTCGATCCCCAGCGGGCCGCTTCCTATTTCCGCCGCCATCTCAGCGATTCAACCAGAGCCCTTGCTTCACGGGGGTTGGAATGACCCAGTTGCAACCAGTCGGCGCCGTCCTGGTGGTCGGCGCGGGGATCGGCGGCATGCAGGCCGCGATCGATCTCGCCAACTCCGGCTTCAAGGTCTATCTGGTGGAGCGCGATACGGCCATCGGCGGGCGCATGGCCCAGCTCGACAAGACCTTCCCCACCAACGACTGTTCGATGTGCATCATTTCGCCCAAACTGATCGAAGTGGGGCGGCACCCGAACATCGAGGTCCTGACCGGTACGGAACTGCTGGAACTCGGCGGGGAGGCCGGCCATTTCCAGGCGAAGCTCAAGCTGCATCCGCGCTACGTGGATCTGGAGAAATGCACGGGCTGCGGCGAATGCGCCAAGGTCTGCCCCATCGAAGTTCCCAACGAGTACAACATGGGGCTCAACGGCCGCCGCGCCATCCGCAAGCGCTATCCCCAGGCCATTCCCGGCGGCTACGCGATCGAGAAAATCGGCACGTCGCCCTGCCGCGACGCCTGCCCGTCCCATGTGCGGGTTCAGGGCTACGTGGCGCTGGCCGCCGAGGGCCGTTTCGACGAAGCGCTCAAGGTCATCCGGCGCGACCTGCCTTTCCCCGGCGTCTGCGGACGCGTCTGCCCGCACCCTTGCGAGGCCGCCTGCAACCGCGGCCAGGTGGACGAGCCCATCGCCATCCGTCAGATCAAGCGTTTCATCGCCGATTACGAAATCACGGCCGGCAAGAACGCCCTGCCGGAAATCGCCCCGGAGACGGGCAAGAAGATCGCCATCGTCGGCGCGGGCCCCTCGGGGCTGGCCGCCGCCTGGTTCTTGCGCCTCAAGGGCCACAAGCCGGTCGTCTTCGAGGCCGCGCCCGAGGCGGGCGGCATGCTGCGCACCGGCATCCCCTCCTACCGCCTGCCGCGCGACATCCTCGACGCGGAAATCCGCGCCATGCAGGACATCGGCGTGGAGATTCACTGCAACAAGGCGGTCGGCAAGGACGTGAACGTCGATTCCCTGGTGAAGGATTACGACGCCCTCTATCTCTCCGGCGGCGCGCAGGTCGGCCGCAAACTGAACGTCCCCGGCGAGGACGCGCCGGGCGTGCGCTCCGGCATCGCGTTTTTGCGGGAGGTGTTTCTCGGCCGTCCGGTCGAGATCGGCCGCAAGGTCGTGGTCATCGGCGGCGGCGACGTGGCCTACGACGTGGCGCGCACCTCGCGACGCCTCCAGGCCGGGCGAGGCGGCCTGAAAGACCAGGACGTCTACCTTTGCTGTCTGGAATCGCGCGCCGAGATGCTCGCCGGCGAGGACGAGATTCTGGAAGGCGAAGAGGAAGGCGTCATCCGCGAGAACAGCGTCGGGCCGGTGGAGATCCAGACCGACGCCTCCGGCAAGGTGACCGGCGTCAAGCTGCGCCGCTGCACCCGCGTTTTCGACGAGAACAAGCGCTTTTCGCCGACCTTCGACGACAGCGTCGCCAAGGTCATTCCCTGCGACACGGTCCTGGTGGCCATCGGCCAGCAGGCCGATACGAGCTTCCTCGCCGGCAGCCGGCTGGAATCCATCGTGCAGCGCGGCTGGATCAAGGCCGACAAGCTGACGTTCGCCACGGACGTTCCGGGTGTTTTCGCGGGCGGCGACATGCAGTCCGGCCCCGGCATCGCGATCGCCGCCATCGCCCACGGCAAGGAGGCCGCCGTCAGCATCGACCGCTTCCTGCGCGGCGAGGACATGAAGGCGGGCCGCGAAGGCGGCGAGGCCGTCATCGCCCCCCTGCCGAAGAAAAAATTCGTGGAGCCCGGCAAGCGACCCGAGGAGGCGAAGAGCGATCCCGCCGCGCGCGTCGGCTCTTTTGCGGAAATCGCCCAGTCGCTCACGGAGGAAGAGGCGAAAGCCGAAGCCAAACGCTGTCTGGCCTGCGGCATCTGCTCGGAATGCGGCCTGTGCGTCGAGGCGTGCCAGGCGAAGGCCATCGACCACGAGATGCGGGAGCGGGAACGGACGGTCGATGTGGGCTCGGTGATCCTCGCGCCCGGCTTCGAGCAGTTCGAGGCGGAGAACACCGGCGAGTTCGGCTACGGCCGCTGGGCGAACGTCGTCACCAGCCTCGAATTCGAGCGCATGCTTTCCGCCACCGGCCCCACCGCCGGGCACCTGGCGCGGCCGTCCGATCACAAGTCTCCGAAGCGCGTGGCCTGGATCCAGTGCGTCGCCTCGCGCGACAAGCGCAAGGAACGCGGCTTCTGCTCGTCGGTGTGCTGCATGTTCGCCACGAAGGAAGCGGTGATCGCCACGGAGCACGCGGGCGGCGATCTTTCGGCCACCATCTTCATGATGGATCTGCGGGCGATGGGCAAGGGCTTCGACGAATACGCCAACCGCGCCGAGAATCGTTACAAAGTGCGCTACGTCCGCTCGATGGTTTCCCGCGTGGACGAGATGCCGGAGTCGAAGGACCTGGAGGTGGCGTACATCGGCGAGGACGGCAAGCCGCTGAAGGAGACCTTCGACCTGCTCGTCCTCTCCACGGGCTTGAAGCCCACTTCCAGCGTGCACGAACTGGCCCGGCGGGTCGGCGTGGACGTGGACGACTACGGCTTCGCCAAAACCGATCCCTTCGCGCCGCTGGCCACGTCGCGCCCCGGCGTGTTCGTCTGCGGCGTCTTCCAGGGTCCGAAGGACATTCCCGAAACGGTCGCCCAGGCGTCGGGGGCGGCCACCTACGCGGCGCGCGGGCTGACGGCCGCGCGGGGGACCGAGGTTCATCAGCCGGAGCTTCCGCCGGAAGTCAACGTCGAGAACGCCGATCAGCGCATCGGCGTGTGGGTCTGCAATTGCGGCATCAATATCGGCTCGGTGGTCGATGTGCCCGGCGTCGCCGATCATGCGTCCCGTCTGCCGGGCGTGGTGCATAGCGAGGGCGTGCTGTTCGCCTGCTCCCAGGACAATCAGGAGCACATGAAAAAAGTCATTCACGAGAAGGGCCTCAACCGCCTCGTGGTGGCCTCCTGCACGCCGCGCACCCACGAGCCGCTGTTCCAGGCGACCTTGCGCGACTGCGGCATCAACAACTATCTCTTCTCGATGGCCAACATCCGCGAGCACTGCTCCTGGGTTCATGCGAAGGAGCCCGAAAAGGCGACGCAAAAGGCCAAGGGGCTCGTGGACATGGCGGTGGCCAACGCGCGGAACCTGAAGCCGCTGCACAAGCACGACCAGTCGCTCGTCCATGACGCGCTGGTCGTCGGCGGCGGGCTGGCGGGCATGACCGCCGCGCTGGAACTGGCCGATCAGGGCTTCTCGGTCACGCTGGTCGAAAAATCGGACAAGCTGGGCGGCAACCTGCTCAAGGTCCGCAAAACGCACGACGGCCGCGACGTGGCCGCCTACCGCGACGCACTCATCCGCCGGGTCAGTGGACACGGCAAGATCGCCACGCTTCTGAACAGCGAGCTTGTCGTCACCAACGGCTTCCTGGGCAATTTCGAGAGCGAGATTTTCTGTCACGGAGAAAACGGCGCGTCCAAGCGGGTCGCGGTGAAGCACGGCGCGACCATCGTCGCGACGGGCGGGCATGAAACCCAGCCGACCGAGTACGGCTACGGCCAGTCGTCGCGGATCATCACGCAGCTTGGCCTGGAAGAGCTTCTGGCCTCGAAGCGCGCCGATCTGGCGTCGTACAAGAACATCGTCATGATTCAGTGCGTCGGCTCGCGCAACGACGAGCGGCCCTACTGCTCGAAGCTCTGCTGCACCCAGGCCTTGAAGAACGCGCTGGCCATCAAGCAGATAGCGCCCGACGCGAAAGTGACCGTGCTGTTCCGCGAGATGCGCTCCTACGGATTGAAGGAGGACATGTACGCGGCGGCGCGAAAGGCCGGCGTGCTCTTCCTGCGTTATACGCTGGAAAATCAACCCAAGGTCGTTCCCGCTGCAAACGGCGCGAAGGTGAGTCTGTCGGTCGCGCGAATGGGCCAGGTGGAGATCGACGCCGATCTGGTGGTTCTGGCGGCGGCGATCGCGCCCAACGACAATCGCGACATCTCCGAGATTCTCAAAATTCCGCGCACCAACGAGGGCTTCTTCCTCGAAGTGCACCAGAAGCTCGGCCCCGTGGACTTCGCCACCGACGGCGTGTTCATGGCCGGCCTCGCCCACGGCCCCAAGCCGATCGAGGAAACGATCTCCCAGGCCGCCGCCGCCGCCAGCCGCGCCGCGACGATCCTCTCCAAGGATCATCTCTCGGTGGGCGGCGTGATTTCGGTGGTGGACCCGGAGAAGTGCGCCGTCTGTCTCTGTTGCGTGCGCGCCTGTCCCTACGGCGTGCCGCGCATCACCGACCAGGGCGCGGCGTACATCGAGCCGGCGGAATGCCGGGGCTGCGGCGTCTGCGCCTCGGAATGTCCGGGCAAGGCGATTCAACTCCAGCATTTCACCAACGACCAGGTTTCGGCGATGCTGACGTCCATGCAAGAGGGGAGGGCCACCGATGGCTGAGTTCGAGCCCACGATCGTCGCCTTCTGCTGCAACTACTGCGCCTTCGCGGCGGCCGACCTGGCCGGCTCGATGCGGCTGCAGTATCCGCCGAACGTGCGCATCATCCGTCTGCCGTGTTCCGGCCGCGCCGAGCTTCAGGAAGTCCTGAACGCGTTTTTGAACGGCGCGGACGGCGTCCTTGTCGTGGGCTGCATGGAAGGCGACTGCCACTTCATCGGCGGCAACTTCAAGGCCAAGAAGCGCATGCAGCGGGCGAAAAAGCTGCTTCAGGAAGCCCACATCAGCCCCGAGCGGCTGGAATTCCGCAACAACTCGGCCGCCATGGGGCCGCAGCTGGCCAAACTGTTCACGGATTTCACGGAAAAAATTCGGGCCCAGGGCCCTTGCTTCGCAGCCCCTGAGTCCCTCAAGTCGGAGGTGCGCGCATGATAGTCGCCGAACGGAAGGAAATGCCGGATCTGGAGGCGATGCTCGAACCGTATTCGAAGATCGCCATCGTCGGCTGCAAAGGCTGCGTGACGGTCTGCAGCGCGGGCGGGCGGAAGGAAGTCGATCTCCTGAGCGCCCAGATCAAGCTCGCCCGCCGCGAGAAGGGCCGCGACATCGAGATCAAGGAGATCACGCTGGAGCGGCAGTGCGATCCCGAATACGTGGCGACCCTGAAAGGCCAGATCGACGGCGCGGAAGCCGTGCTCTCCATGGCCTGCGGGGCGGGCGTGCAGTTCGTGGCCGAGCATTACGCCACGATCCCGATTTTGCCGGCGCTCAACACCCGCTTCATCGGCGTGGCGGAGGCTTCCGGGGAATGGGGCGAGCGCTGCCAGGCCTGCGGCGCCTGCAAGCTGCATCTGACGGGCGGCGTCTGCCCCATCGCCCGCTGCTCGAAGAGTCTGCTGAACGGCCCCTGCGGCGGCTCGATGAACGGCAAGTGCGAGATCAACTCCAACGTCCCCTGCGGCTGGCAGCTGATCGTGGATCGCCTGACCGCGCTCAACATGCTCGATCAGTACGAGAAGATCGCCGAGATCAACGACTGGTCCACCAATCGCGACGGCGGGCCGCGGCATCTGACGAGGGAGGACTTGAAATGATGTCCAACAGCAATCTGGAAAGAGTCCTTTCCAGCGGGAACTTCGCCGTCACCGGCGAGTGCGGTCCGCCGCGCGGCATCGACGCGGAGGTGGTCCGCAGCAAAGGCAAGATTCTCAAGGGCTACGTGGACGCCTGCAACGTGACGGACAACCAGACCGCCATGGTCCGCATGTCCAGCTTCGCCGCCTGCGTCATCCTCCGGGAGATGGGCCTCGACGCCGTCATGCAGATGGTTTGCCGCGACCGCAACCGCATCGCCATGCAGTCCGACATTCTCGGCGCGGCGGCCTTGGGAATCAACAACCTGCTCTGCCTCTCCGGCGACCACCAGAGGTTCGGCGATCACCCGGGAGCGAAGAACGTTTTCGACGTCGATTCGATCCAGCTTGTCTCCATCGCCAAGAAGATGCGCGACGATTCGACGTTCCAGGGCGGCAAGCCGATCAAGCAGGGCGCGCCGAAACTGTTCGTGGGCGCGGCCGAGAATCCCTTCGCCGATCCCTTCGCCATCCGCGTGCCGCGCCTGGCCAAGAAAATCGCCGCCGGCGCGAGCTTCATCCAGACCCAGTGCATCTACAACGTGGAGCGCTTCGCCGAATGGATGAAAGGCGTGCGGGCGCGCGGCCTGCACGAGCGCGCCTACATTCTAGGCGGCGTGACGCCGCTCAAGTCCGCCAAGATGGCGGCCTACATGGCCAAGGGCGTCGCCGGCATGGACGTCCCGCAGCATTACGTCGAGCGCATGGAAAAGACGCCGAAGGAAGAGCAGAAGGCCGAGGGCATCAAGATCGCCGTCGAAACCATCCAGCAGCTGCGCGAGATCGAGGGCGTCGCCGGCGTGCATCTGATGGCCATCGAGTGGGAGGAAGCGGTTCCCGAGATCGTCAAGATGGCGGGGCTCTATCCCCGCCCGCAGCTTGCCGCCGGCAATTAGAGAAGTAACATAAGAGGTGGTAGCGGTGATGCCAAGCGGAGCGCGGCCCGCCGCCGGGAATGATAAGCAGAGCACGGGTGCCATAGTCTCACGACCGAAGGTCGGGAGGCTGTGCGCATTGGGCGCAAGACGCACAGTTTCCCGCCGTCTTCGATGGCGTGAAGCTATGCCACCCGCCCGTGTGCCATGCTTTGCTTGCAAAGCATGAGAGGGTGAAGACACATGGCTTGCAAGCAAGCCATGGCACACCCGCATACCCAGAAACGTTTGGAGCACAGTACAACTGTGCTCCATTAAGGGCCCCTACATTTTCTCCAGCAACGAAGGAGTCAGCGATGTGTGAGTCCACCGCTTATTGGAAAGTCGGCGTTAACGATGAGTTGCTGATGGAGAACGTCGCCGCCGTCACGCCGCTGCCCGGCGGACGCTTCCTGCTCAAAGGCCTTCTCGGCGACAGCAAGGAAGTCGAGGCCGAGCTGCAAGAGATCAACCTGATGGCCCACAAGATCCTGTTCAAGAAGAAAGGCTGAGCAGCTTCTCGGCCAGTTCGAAGCATTCCTTAGGGATGGAGCCGGCCCGATCGAAGGGCCGTCTTCCGTCCCGGTCCGCCGCCGCGACTTCTTCCAGCTCCGGAAGAAATCCCAAGAACTCGAAATCGGCCAGCGCCTGCGCGATCGCCTGCCGGTCCGCTTCTCCCTGGACGCGGTTGCCGAGCACGAGAAAGCGCTTGATGCCGATGTCCCGGCCGAGCCGGCGAATGCGCCGCGCCGCCTCGTGGCTGCGCACGCCGGGATTGACGATGATCAGCAGAGCGTCCACGGAGCCGCTCGTCGCGCGCCCGAGGTGCTCGACGCCGGCCTCCATGTCCATGACGACCACCTCGTTCCGATACAGGACGAGATGCTGCATCAGGGCCTTGAGGATGGTGCTTTCGGGGCAGATGCAGCCCGATCCGCCGCTCTGGACGGTGCCCATGACCAAGAGCTTCACGCCGTCCCGCTCGCGGGAGAAGCGATCGGGGATGTCGTCCACCTTCGGATTGAGCTTGAAAAAGCCGCCCATCGTGCCGGGCTTGGCGCCCGTGCGCTCGGCGATCAGGTCCGACAGTTCGGAAATCGGCGTGATCGGCTCCTTCTCGGAGATGCCGAGCGCGGACGCCAGGTTCGTCACCGGATCGGCGTCGATGGCGATGACGCGGCGATCCGAGCTGGCCATCGCCCGCGCCAACAGCGCCGTAACGGTCGTTTTTCCGACGCCCCCTTTTCCTCCCACGGCCAGCTTGAGGCTCATCGCGGCCCTCCTTGCGTGTCGATTCTCTTTGCCGCCGCTTTGAGTTTGCCGACCACCAGCCCGCCGAGCACGGCGACGTCCTCGACGGGAAGAAAAGCGCCGATGTCGGCCCTGAAGAGAAGATTGGCGTCGGGCGGAAACTCGTCGTCGCCGAGCCAGAAGGTCACACTCACCGGCACGTTCGGAAACGCCGGAATGCTCACCGCCAGATCCGCCCCGTCGGTGCGGACGCCGCCCAGCAGCGCGGCGGCGGCGGGCAGGACGTCCGGTTTGTCGCCGAAGGCCGCGACGAGCGGCGCTTTGGAGCGGCGCAGGAAAGCGGCGTCGTAGAAGCGCCCGTCCGGGATTTCGCGAAAGGCGATGAGCCGATCCGTTTTGTGAACGGTTCCGTTCGAGCCGAGATAATGCAGCACGACGATCTGCTCCCACAGCGACAGCTCGCGCCCGTCCGCGTAGCGCATCGTTCCGTCGAGAACCGGAACCAGCAGCGGATCGTCGAAGTAGGGCAGCTTGTACAGACGGTCTCCGGCCTCCTCGATTAGCTCCGCTCCCGAGTGTCCGGCGACGGCTTCCGGATGGCGCGCGTTCAACGCCTCCCGGGCGGAACGGTACGCTTCCTCGTAGTTCGTCTGGACGGGGATGTCGAGGTAGGGAAAGCCTTTCAGCGCGCCTTCAGTCATGAGTGAAGTGTCTCATTGCGGTCTGTCGCGCGTCAAGCGCGAATGCCTTGAGTTGGAGCAGGCGTCCACGCCTGTTCCGAAACATTTCAGGCGGCTCCGATGGAGCACAGTTGTACTGTGCTCCGCACGTTTAAGGGTTGGCAGGTGTGCGCCATGGCTTGCTAGCAAGCCATGTGCCTTCGCCTTTTCATGCTTTGCAAGCAAAGCATGGCACACGCACACACTTTGCATCGTCGCTACAACCCTTAAATGGATGAAGCACGGTGCAACCGTGCTCCATCTTAGCGTAGGATGGGCATTTTTCATGCCCATCATTTTCCGTCTTTGATGGGCAAGGCAATTGCCCATCCTACCCGTTCTTGTCGTTAAACCTCCAGCCAGGAGTCGGAGTACAGCGTTTCGGATCTGAGAATCTTGACCGTCTTGACGACGTCCCGGCCGCGCTGGTCCAGTTTGCTCGTGTCGATCGGTTCGCCGTTCGACGCCCGCCGGACCAACTCGGCGAGTTCGGGCCGCTTGCCCTTGGCGATGGCGATGATCTCCTTGTCCAGGCCGTCCATGATGGCCGAGGCGAGTCCCTGCTGGCCCAGCATGATGAGGTAGATCTGGTTGATGATGGCGCGCAGGTGCTCCGGCGAACCGTTGGAAACGTTGGAAAGGCCGCAGGTGCTCTTCGCGCCGGGGGCCATTTCGGCGATCATGCCCATGAATTCCGTGCAGCTCACCACCTGGTTCTGCTGCGAGGAAACGGGCACCACGATCGGGTCGAAGTACATCTCCTCAAACGGGATGCCGGCCTCGGTGGCGCGATAGAGCAGGTCGGCCGCCAGCGCGCCGCGCTCGTTGGCGTCGCGCGGAATGCCGTCCTTGCCGTAAAGCAGGGCCACCATCGAGGCGTTGTATTTGCCGACGAGCGGCAGCATCTGGTCCATCCGCTCGGTCATGGCGGAAATCGAATTGATGATCGGCTTGCCCCATTTGCCGTTGTGGACCTCCAGGCCGGCGACCATCGCCTCGATATTGGTGGTGTCCAGCGACAAGGGCAGCGGCACTTCCGACTGCACGGTCTTGACGATCCATTGCAGAAGCTCCGGACCGTTCTTGCGGGCGGGTCCGATGTTGATGTCGAGGTAATCCGCGCCGTTTTGATGGCAGACCTTGGCCATCTTGACGATCGGCTCCGGATTGCGCTCTTTCATGGCCGGACCGAGCGATTTGGACATTACATTGATGTTCTCGGCAATAACGATCATGAACCCTCCTTCCGGTTCGGCGCGTCGGCGGCGCTTGAATTCACACTCTGCTCCGCTTGACGGCCGAAGAATTTTATTCGTTTCGCCGGCCGCGTTTCTCGTCTCGGCCGGCCGCACTCTCACGACTTCGACTCACCAGCAAACCTTGCGGCGCTTTCGCGCTACGCCGCGAAATTCTGGCGCAGGAAGGCCGGGATGTGGGCGCTTTCGCGCGGCCCCACCAGCACGTTCCAGTCCTTGCCGACTTCCTCTTCCACGTCGCCCAACAGCACCGCCACCGCGCCGGGCAGGATCAGGTTTTTCTTGTTGAGCTTCTGCGTGATCTGTGTCTTTTTCACCAGCGACCCGACCGTCTCGCCGACGAACTTGCCCGCCGCCCAGGCGGTGAGCACCGAGAGGCCGTCCGTATCCAGCACGAGCAGCCACGTGGGCACGCGGCTCGACTCGATCTCGCCCGAGACGATGAAGTAGGTCAGCGAGAAGTTGCTGGTGATGAGAACGGGCGAGTTCTCGTTCGGCTTGTTGATTTCATAGACGCCCTCGGTCGTCTTCATCGGCCGCTGCGGGTCGGTGTAGATGTTCAGCCGCTCCAGAAGCAGCGGGAAGAGGTTTTCGCCGCGCAGGTCGGAAAGCACCATCACGCCGGCGTATTTGGCCATAAGCAGCGAGGCGTAGACGGTTTCCATCATGAAATCGCCGGTCATCTCGCAGGGGAAGGTGATCGTCGGATAGCCGAGCGGCCGGAACGTCTTCTGAATGGCCAGACGGCGAATGGCGACCTCGTCGAACAGCGCCTGCTTGATGGCGCGGCTGCCGGGGTCGATGACCAGATCGTTCAGGCCCTGGCCGGCCAGCTTCTGGGTCAGCGCCGCGACTTCGTCGAGGGTCTTGCCCTTCACGGCCAGCGGGCAGCCGTTGGCCTTGGCCAGCGCGGCCATCGCGTCCACGGTGTCCGTCGTCGCGGCGTACAGGAGCGGCTTGCGGTCCTTGAGCGCCGGCGCGGCCGCTTCGATTTCCTTGGGCGAGCCGATCAGGATCGGCGCGGCCTGGCTGTACTCCTTGACGGCCTTGGCCAGCTCGGCGAACTTCGCCGGGTCGCCGGAGGCGCATTTCAGCGCGGCGGCCTCGGCGTGGAGGTTCAGACCGACGCGGACGTAGGAGAGCTTCATCAGGCGTTCGAGCTTCCCCTTCACCGAATCGGCCGACTCCGTATCGGCGATCTGCACGGCGAGGCCCGTCTTGTTGAAGAAGGTCTTTTCGTGGCGGAAGAGGACGGTTTCGCCGCCCACGGTCACGGCCCGTTCGCCCGCGCCGAAGGTGACGGTGCGGATCGGCGGCGCGGAGCCGCTGGCCAGTTGCGCTTTGGCCTCCTCCGAGACGTGGGGGCATGCCGAGAGTTCGGCCTTGCTCGCCGCGAGGTTCATGGCGAAAGCAAGGCAGGTCGGTACGCCGCAGTCCCCGCAGTTGGTCTTGGGGAGAAGTTTGAATATCTGAATTCCGGACAGTCCCATGTAAAGGCTCCTTCCGTGCCTGGGGTTACTGGATGATCGGATCCATCGTCAACGCCGGATGGCCCTTCGCTTCGAGGAAGGCCAGCGCCTCTTCTTCGGTCGTGCCGACCGTCTCGTCGGCGATCTTGTCGAGAAGATCGGGAATGCCGAGTTCGACGGCGCGCTTGTTGAAGCGTTCGGCGATTTCTTCCTTGAGCCGCTTGGGCATCCAGGTGATGCGCTTGAGGCCGCCTTCGGCCCGGATGTACTTGCGGCTGGTGATGTAGAGCTTGCTGTGGCCCACGAAGCCCGGCGTCACCGCGCCGCCGCCGACGCTGCCGGCCAGCGTGGTGAACTTCATCCCGGACGGCGTCATGCCCGTGTAGTCGCGGTCCACGATCATGATGCCGTTGCAGAGCGGCAGCACCGCCGCGATCGCCTCGAAGCAGCCGCAGCTCGTCATCGGCTCGTCCATGATGCTGTAGGCGTTGTAGCGCTCGACGTTGCCGCGCGAAGCCTTCTGCACGAAGCCGTTGACGCCTTCCCACTGGCCTTTCTCTTCGCTGAGCACGCGGCCCTTGACGATCGGCTGATTGGGGCCGGTGGGGTTGATCTCGTTGCTCGCCTTGCAGTCCAGCCAGCTATAGGCGCCGCAAAGCCCCGTCCGCTCCGGCGTGACCACGCAGACGTGGCTCGGGGCGAACGACTGGCAGAGCGTGCAGGAGTAGTAGGTGGGCGTGTCCTCGTCCGACATGCCTTCGACGCGGTCGTCGCGGACCTTGTAGACCGCCCGCGCCTTGGCCAAGGTGTCCGTGACCTTGGCGGGATCGGTGAAGATGGTCACCTGGACTTTATCGAGGATGTTGCCGAAGTCCTGGTGGAACTTGGCGTGCAGGATGCGGCCGATGTCGCTCAGGCGGAAGCCCTTTTCGTAGGCGGCCTTGGCGATGCGGACCCAGGCGATGTCGCGCTGTCCGATGTGCATCGCGCCCTGCGCGAAGTTGATGAGGTGGTGGATCTGGCGTTCCAGAATCGGTTCGAAATCCTCCTGCATGCCGCGCCCGGCCACTTCGGCGTAAATGGCGAGCGGCGCTTTGGACTTGGGGCCGAGCGTGTCGAGGTCGGGGCCGACGAGCGTGACCTTGCCGTCCTCGATCTCGTCCATCTCCTTCATGCGCACCAGTTCCACGGCCTGCGTGCGGCCGCCGCCCGCCTCGAAGAAGATGTCCTCGCCGCGGACGCGCTCGCCCTCGAAGGCCGGGCCGTAGGCGACGGGCACGGGAACCTTGGCGACCGTCACTTTCAGGCCGCGCACTTCCACGGACCGCTGCACGATGTTGTCGTGCGGGACGTTGGAAACGACGTGCTCGTAGGTGCAGACGCCGGTCGGCAGGACTTCCGGGATCGGCGTGTCGGCGATGACCGGGAAGCCGTAATTGACGCAGGCCAGACCGTTGGCGTACCACTCGTCCGTGACGTCGCCGAAGGTCATGGCGAAGGCGAAGACGCGGTCCTTGTTGTAGATGAGGATCTTGCGGAAGTCGCCGGGCTCGATGCCGCCGAAGCTCATGGCGGCGCGGGTGGCGAAGCCGAGGGCGAAAACGGCCGCGCCGACTTCGGGACCGAAGGAAACCAGGCGCGTCGGCCAGCCGATCTGGACGCCCGCCTCGATGAGCTGTTCGGAGAAGTGCTTTCCTTTATATTGGCCGGCCATGAACACGTAAAGGTTTTTCTCCTGAAGCTCCAGCGCGATCTTGGCCGCGATCTGCGGCGTCGGCGCGGCGCCCAGAATGGCGGCGAAACCGGGGGCGGTGCCGTCCACGAACTCGATGCCGCGCTTGCGCAGAATGATGTCGTCGGCCGCTCCCAGCCAGATCTTGTCGGCGGTGACGTCCTCGCCGGTCAGATAGAAGTCGGGGTGATCCAGGTAACGGATGGCTTCCTCGCACTCCTCGGCGAAAACGGCCGCCATGCCCGCGTCGAGGGCGGGGCCGAGGTAGGGCAGGTGGTGCCGCTCCTTGACCATCGCCGGCAAGAGCGAGCGGCAGCGTTTGAACACGGTTTCCATGTCGCCGAGTTTTTTCACCGGGTGGCCGGTGATTCCGTAAATGATCGGCAGGTAGTAGCCGGTGTTGGGGAAACCGACCTCGGTGTTGGCCCCGTGGGCGTCCATGGCCCGTTTCCAGGCTTCCTGCGCGCGATCGACGATTTTATGAGCGCCGCGAATTCCGGCGGATGCGATAATCTTGGACATCGAACGACCTCCTTCGACTCGGTGGTGTAAGGGTTATACAAGCTCGCGGCGCGAGGCCATGTCGTGAAGCACGCGCTCCTTTTTCTTGTCGAGCCCCAGCGCTTTGCGCTTCGAGTCGATGTGGGCGATCATCTTGCGAGCCGCCTCCACCGGATCGACCACGAAGTCCCACTTGCCGCCGGTGATCTTCTCGAACTTGTTGAACAGCAGATCGGTGAGGCCCGGCGCGCCGAGCGTCGGGAAGGCCGTCGAAAAGACCGTGTAGACGCCCGAGGCCACGAAGTACTGGCCGATGGCGATCGCCTTTTCGCTCATCCATTCGGGGGCCGCGCCGGCGGCGGGCAGGTCGGAGATGTCGTCTCCCAGCCCGCCTTCCTTGACCACGGCCGTCGCCGCCATGAGGATGCGGCTGTTGTCCACGCAGGCGCCCATGTGCAGCACGGGCGGGATGCCGACGGTCTCGCAGACCTCCGCCAGGCCGGGCCCGGCGAACTTGGTCGCGCCTTCGGGAACGAGCAGGCCGGCCTTGCCGAGCGCCACCGCGCCGCAGCCGGTCATCAGCACGATGACGTCGTTCTTGATGAGCTCCTTCACCATCTTGATGTGGAATTCGTCGTGCGGCGTCTTCGGGTTGTTGCAGCCCACGACGCCCGCGATGCCGCGGATCTTGCCGTTGATGATGTTGTCGTTCAGCGGGCGGTAGGAGGCGCGGTACATGCCGCCGAGGAGGTAGTTGATCGTCTCGTGCGAGAAGCCGGCGATCATCGTATGCTTCTCTTTGGGGATCCTCACGTTCTTGCCGCGGTTGACGTAGTTGTCGATCGCTTCCTTGACGATCCGCCGCGCGCTGGGGATGGCGTCGCTCTCGTGGAACTCGATGTGCTCGGCCCCGGGAATCTTGCAGCGCGGGCTGGTGGTGATGACTTTCGTGTGGTAATGGCCGGCGACGTTCGGCAGGGAGGGCATGATGCACTGCACGTCCACCACCATCGCCTCCACCGCTCCCGTGACGATCGCCAGTTCCTGCTGGAGGAAGTTGCCGGCGATGGCGACGCCGTGGCGCATGAGAATCTCGTTCGCCGTGCAGCAGATGCCGCCGAGGTTGATCCCCTTCGCGCCCTTCGATTTGGCGTAGGCGATCATCTCCGGGTCCTGCGCCGCGGCGACGATCTGCTCGGAAAGCAGCGGCTCGTGGCCGTGGACGATGATGTTGACCTCGTCCGTCTTGAGGATGCCGAGGTTCGCATCGCCGGCCACCGGCACCGGCGTGCCGAAGAGCACGTCCTGGATCTCGGTGCCGATCATCGAGCCGCCCCAGCCGTCGGCCAGCGCCGTGCGCGACGCGCCGATCATGATGTGTTCCATTTCCTGATCGACGCCCATGTGGGTGCGGTGCATGAGCTCCACCACCTCGCGGTCGATGCCGCGCGGGGCCATGCCCGTCTCGCGCCAGATCTGTTGCCGCTTCAACGGGGCTTTCTTCAGAAAGAGCAATTCGCCTTCCTGCTTGCCGAATTCCGCCCGCGCCTTTTCGCCGACGGCGAGCGCGATCTCCTTGATCGATTTGTTGTCGATGGGAATTTCGAAGTCCAGCGCGAGTTGGAGGAGCTTCTGCTCATCCTTGATCTCGTAGCCGGGAGCCTCGTCCTTAGCCACGGCGATAAGCGTATCCGCCACGGCGCGGCCGTGGTCGGAGTGGGCCGCCACGCCCGCCGCGACCATGCGCGCGAAATTGCGGGCGGCGATGGTGTCGGCGTTCGCGCCGCAGACGCCCACGCTGTCCGGCTTGTTCGCCTTGATGCGGCAGGGACCCATGAAGCAGATGCGGCAGCAGATGCCCTTCGCGCCGAAAGTGCACTGGGGCTCCTGATCCGCCAAGCGGTCCCACACGAGCGGAACGCCGTCCTCGACGGCTTTCTCAACCGCGGAAAGCGTAGCCGGATCGACGCTGATGACCTTCTTTTTCTTTACTTCGACTTCGTTTGCCATTTCTTTCCTCGCTTTGCCTGAACTGATGATCTGGAATGAAACGAAGGGTTTAAGCCTTCACATGCGTCGGTAAACCTCTAGGTCCCGAGAAGGTCGTTCAGCAGCTGGCGAACCAGGCGAATCGTCTCCGGATGCCGGAGCACCACGACGTCCGCTCCCGTGGAGAGAACGGCCGTCGCCGTGATGGCTTCCATGAGGATGCCGCGCTTTTCCGGGTCGCCGAGTTCCGGCGCGTCCTGGGCGGAAAGCTTCGCCTCCTTGGTCTTCCAGACCTCTTTCCCCAGGTTGCAATAGAGGGGGTACTGCAGCTTCTCGTCCTGCTGGGCGAGCGCGGCCATGCGCGCGCGCTCCATGACGGAGTAGGAATATTCCAGACCGTAGCCCAAGCCGCCCGTCGTGGGATCGATGACGATCCGGCTGTCCGGAACGCCCAGGTTCCCGAGCAGGATGTTCAGCTGCTTGGCGAGGTTGATGTCGATCGGCGACGAGGCGATGGCGATGTGGTTGTAGCCGATGACGCCCGCGCCGAGCTGCTTGTAGTTCTCGTCCTGGATGGGTCCGATCAAGAGCTGGCGGTCGGTGACGGCGGCCGCCACGGCGCGCAGAACCTCCATGTCCTTCGGTTGATTGGCGCAGCCCCAGACGCACAGCGGCACGCTGATCGCCGCCGCCACTTTCTTGACCACGTCTACGGCGTGTTCCGGGGAGAGATTCTCGCCGTTGGGATCGACGCCGACCAGTTCCAGATGGATCAGCTCCGCGCCGAATTCCTGTTCCGCTTTCTTGGCCCAGGCGACGGGGTCGTTCAGGACGTCGCCCCATTTGGCCACGAGCGCGGGCGCCCATTCCTTCGGCGGGATATCGTTGATCTCGACCGCCACTTTGGGCGGGTTCGGGATTTTGCCTTCGAACGTGTAGAAGGGGAGGGCGGTTTCGCCGCCCAGCGTGAAGCCTTTCGCTCCGGCGACGGCGACGGTTTTGATGCTGCCGCTGTAGGTCATGGTGGGAATTTCAATGCCCATATCGATCTCCTTTTGATGGCGAATGTGGAAGCTTAAGCGGGAGTGCGGCGCTTTTCGCTGCCGAACGAATCGTCGCAGTACCAGTACCGCAGACTGGTCTGGAGATACCGCAGCATCTCCTTGCGATCGCGATTTTTCTCCCGCCAGTTGCCGGCGGCCTCGGGGACTCCCTGTTCGTAGGTGGGACCGAGGATTTCCACTTCCTCGCCATCAAATCGTTTGCGTTTCTCTCGGGTTTCACTCATGGTCGAAAACTCCTTCTCGTTCATGGGGATCGTGAAAAAACAAACCACCTTCTCGACGTACAATCATGCGGACTTCCAAGCTAAACGGGAAAATCCCGGCGTTTAGTATGTCCCGGGTCCCGCTGTGGCCGATTCCCATACGGTGGATAACTCCTTTTCTGGACCCGCTTATTTCGGGCGTCGATCAGGCGTTTGGCTGCTTTTCCGGCGGGGAGCAGTTGGAGCGTGAGCATTACAGCCTGCGAAAACGTGCGCGCGTGAGCGATGCAACCTGCGAAAAGGAAACTCCCGTGCTTCCTCTCCGCGAAAAGAAGCACCAAGCAAGCAATCAAAACACGCACTGAAGCAATTGGACTTATCTTAGACGCCACGGGTGTAATGTCAATGATTATATTAGCCTATCGCCAATATTTGTTTTGCGCTGTGAAAATGACACAGGTTTTCTAAAACAACCTTTCCGTCGCGGGCAAATTCATATAAATCAAGTAATATTAGCGTCTTGCAGCGTTTGATCAAAGAGTCCGCATCGGCGAGGTCCGATAAATTTTCCTGCTCGGCAAGCAGCCGGATTTCAGCGGCTGGGCGGGAGAGCGGCAGGACGTCGAATTTAAAAGAATAAGCTATAGCAGTTATTATAATAATTTATATATTTAGGCATGAGAAAAATCATATCGAGCGGCAAGATCGAATCGCGGCGCTTCGCTTCGATTCGTCGGTCTGGATTGGCCTGCCCGCCTCCGCTGGAGACATCGCTTGCAGGCGGACTATGGATAGGAATACACTTTATCGCGCAGCGACGAAACGCCGAGGGGGTTGAAGATATGAACGGTAGATCGCATCGACGGCGAACGATTCTGATGGGCCTTGCCGGGTTTGCCGCCCTTGGACTATGGCTGACTCTATTCGTTTCGGAAGCGTCGGGCCAGGATCCGTCGGACGAGCTTCCCTCTCCTTCCGGCGACCCCGCCGCCGCCGCGCCCCTGCCCTGGAAGGAAGGCGATCGGCTTGCCGAACAATGGACGATCGTTCGCATCGCGCGCCACCCGGAGTTTCTGCGTTTGACCTTGCGCAGCGGCGAGGCCGAGACAGGCCTGGAAATCGGCGTCAACGATCGGGGCGAGGGCGAATGGAACACCCGGCATTATCGGCTCTCGCCGGCCCCGGGCCAAGAGCCGCCGCCGCCGCTTTTGAGCGCGATGATGGAGGAATTGCGCCGCGTCGATAGCGGCGTGCTGCACGTTCCGTTCGTCAGGAGCCTTCAAGGCGACGCGAATTCTCGGGCGCAAGCGACGGGCCCCCTCGGTTTGCCCCTCCCCGGTCCCTGGACGCTGGCGGCGGCGGCGCTCTTGGCGCTCTACGGCGCGTTTCGCCTCAGTCCCTGGCGCGGGCCGCTAAAGCGCGCCGAGCGGTTCGGCGGCCGGGTTCTCGACGCGGCGCTCGTCGTTCCCACCCGTCTTCTCCTGGCGCTTTTCGAGGTTTTCCCGCCCAGCGATCTTTCGGGAGACGAGAGGCCGCGCCGCCGCTCGGCGCTTCTGGCGGCGCTGCTCGTCGTCGTCGCCGGCTTCGTGCTGACGATGCGGACGACCGATATGTCTCCCTTGCATTACGACAGCGCCAAGGATCTGCTCATCGCCCGCGACTGCCTCGAACATCCGGATTGTCCGCGCAAGGGACCGATGTCCAGCTTCGGCGGCTACGTCCAGGGCGGGCTATGGATCTACGCCATCGCCGCCGCGCAAGGAACGGGCCTTGGAACCGGCGGTCTGCTGGTCGCCATCGTCGCGCTCATCGCCTGCGCCGGCGGGGTCGTCGCCTACGTCGGCGCGCGGCGGACGAATGCGCTCGCCGGGTTCGTCGCCGGCGGGCTGTGGATTGCGCTGGCGCTGCGATTCAGCCATTTTCCGTGGCTGTGGAACCCGAGCCTCGCGCCGCTGCCCATCGCCCTGTTCTACGCGGCGCTCTTGTATTACCTGCACCGTCGTCAGGCGACCCGGGCGGCGCTGACCGGCGCGGGGCTGGCGCTGGCCGTGGACGCCCACCTCGTCAACATCATGCTGGCCGTTCCCGCCGCCGTGGCCTGCGGAACCGCGGACCGGCGGTGGCGGCATCTCGCCGTTTTCGGGGTTGGAACGCTCGCCGCCATGGCGATCCTTTCCTCCGCCTCGCTGGCCGCCAACGTTCGCGTCGTCATCGCCAGCGATCTGGCCGCGCCGGCGCTGATCGGGCTCGCGGCCTGCCTGGCCGTCGGCGGCACCCTGGGGCGTCTGGCGAAGCGCGGTCCTCGCATGGCGCGGGAAATCGCCATCGTCATGGCCTCGACGCTGGCGCTGTTTGCCGCCCTGTTTGCGGCCGGCGCGCTATTCGGTCGAACGGTCCGCGGCCATTACTGGCTTCCCCTGCTGCCGGGAGCGGCGCTTTTCGCGGGGTCGCTGGTCGGCTTCGCCGCCGAATGGCGGCCCTTCTTCAACTCCCGATGGACGAGGCTTCTGGCGCGCGGCCTGGCCGTGGCCGCCGTCTGTTTTCTGGGCTGGAACGGCGTTCTGTGGCGTTACTTCGCGGCCGCCGACGAGTCTCCTCGCCGCAGCTGGGCGCTCGTCGATGTGCCGGTCGCGGCCGAACTCCTGTACGGCCGGCATTACCGTTACGCGGATCTGCGCTATCGCCTGCAAGGGACGGACAGCTATCTGCTGATGGTGGCGCTCGGCGCTTACGATCCGTCCCCGCCGGCCGTGGCCGGGCCCCCCGCGTCGGACATGCAGCTGCTCAAGATCGACAAACGCTCGACCGAGGGCGTCGCGGCCCCCGAAGGCATGGCCGTTCTTCCCCTCCCTGACGACAAGGCGCTCCTGGCGCGCCCCGTCGCCTCCTGGCTCGACCGCCGCCGGCTGTCCGTCTGCTACGAGTTGCTGGATGCTCCCGCCGCGCCGCCGCAATGCGCCAGCGTCGCCATGGAGGACCGGACGCCGCTTGTTGACCGCTCCTACATGCGGCGCTACGAGGAGAGCAACAATACGCCGGTGATGGCCCTGCGCGACAAAGTCCTGGGAGCGGCGACGGGCCGGGTGCGGATGTCCTTCATCATCCCCCTCGCGGCGCGCGAACCTTTTGGCCGGCGCGTCGTCCGCTTGTTGGAAGCGCCCGACCACAGAGGCGCGGACGAATGGCGCATCGCCCAGGTTTCGGGCCTCGCCGCGAACGGGCCTCTGCCGTCCGATCGCATGACGCTGGACGCGGGCGAGGCCAGGGAAGGGGAGATCCGTTTCGCCATCGAGGGCGGGGTCGAAGAGATTCGCAACGAATACGTCTATCCGCCCTCCTTCGTCGAATATTCCGAGGCCGAGGCCGCTTTCTACGATCGGATCCTTTCCGCCGCGCCCTAAATAGGATATAATCAGTATAATTCCATGGGAGGTCTCGACTACACCATCATCGGCGTCTACCTCGCGGCGATGGCCGCCGTGGGCTTCGTCCTGCAACGCCGCGCCGCGCGGGGCATGCAGGATTATTTCCTCTCCGGCAAGGGGCTGCCGTGGTGGCTGGCCGGAACCTCGATGGCGGCCACGGGTTTCTCCGCCGACACGCCGCTCTACATCACCGACATCACGCGCCAGGGCGGCCTGGGGGCGAACTGGGAATGGTGGTGCTACGCGATCGGCAGCGCCTTCTCGGTGTATTTCCTCGCCCGGCTCTGGAGGCGGGCCGGCGTGCTCACCGACGTCGAACTCTCGGAGCTGCGCTACGGCGGCTTCGGGGCGCGCCTCTTGCGCGGCTTCCGCGCGCTGACGTTCTCCGTGTTCGTCAACTGCCTGGCGATGGCGCTCGTCGTCAAGGCCATCGTCTCGATTCTTTCCGACGCCTTCGGCGTCGATCCCACCTGGCTCGTGCCGATCAGCCTCGTCGTCACCGCCGCCTATTCGCTGATGTCCGGCTTCTGGGGCGTGGTCGTCACCGACTTCATCCAGTTTCTTCTGGCCATGGCCGGCGCGATCGCGCTGGCCGTGGCGACGCTCGGGGCCGTGGGCGGGCTGGACGGCCTGAGCGACAAGCTCGCCGCCCTGCCGCAATCGCCGCTCAACTTTCTGCCGCGAGCGGGGGACGGCGTTTGGGAGAGTCTGCCGGCGATGGTGGCGCTGATCTTCGGCGTTCAGTGGTGGGCGTTCATCAACAGCGACGGCGGCGGCAAGGTGATCCAGCGCCAGCTGGCCTGCCGCGACGAGCGCGAGGCGGCGCGGGCGACGCTGTGGTTCACGGCGACGCATTACGCGCTGCGCGTCTGGCCCTGGCTGATCGTCGCCCTGGCGTCGCTCGTGCTTCTGCCCGCCGACGCGGACGGCCCGCGCGCCTACGTCACGGTGATGCTGCAAGTGATGCCCGACGGCTGGCGCGGCTTCATGATCGCCACCTTCCTCGCCGCCTTCATGTCCACGATCGACACCCAGCTCAATTGGGGCACGAGCTATTTCGTGAACGACTTCTACGCGCGCTTCATCCGCCCGCGAAGTTCCGACCGCCATCTGGTGCGCGTTTCGCAGCTCGTCGGCCTGGCGTTTCTCGGATTGACGGCCCTGCTCGCCTTCACCGCCGAGTCGGTGACGTCGATCTTCCGCTTCATCCTCTCGATGGGGGCGGGCGTGGGGCCGATCTATATTCTGCGCTGGTTCTGGTGGCGGGTGAACGCCTGGACGGAAATCACCGCCATGACCTCATCGATGGTCGTGGCCACGCTCTGCCGCTTGTCCGGCCTCGATCTGCGCGCCTCGCTGGTCGTCACGCTCGGAATCAGCCTGCCCCTGGCCCTGGCCGTCACATACCTTACGCCGCCGGTGGACACGGAGCGGCTGCGCGCCTTCGTCGCCCGCACGCGGCCCTTCGGGCTCTGGGCGAAGTTTCGCGCTCCCGACAGCCGCCCCGATCCCGTCGGCCCGGCGCTTGTCGGCTGGCTCGCCTGCGCGGCGAGCGTGTTTCTGATGCTGTTCGGCGTCGGCTGGCTCTTGTTTGGTCAAGCGTGGCTCGGCGGGCTGGCGCTCGCCGCCGCCATCGTATGCGGCTGGATCGCCTTGCGCGCCGCCGAGCGGGCGTAGAAAAGAAACGGGTGGATTTCGAGATGCTGCATCCGCCCCTACCGATTAACAGTGATTTTGTTGGAGCAGGTTTTCCAACCTGCTCCAACGCATTTTCTTTTCTGTCAGAAAGATCCGTAGGAGCGGCGATGCCAAGCGAAGCGCGGCCCGCCGCATGGTTGAAGCCGCGATGGAGCACAGTTGTACTGTGCTCCAAGCATTTAAGGGCCGTAAGGTTCGAATAACCCACACGTTGATGGGGCGGCGGGCCGCGCCGACCTTCAGTCGGCTTGGCATCGCCGCTACGCCTATTTCAATTCGGGAGTCGTCACCGTCCGCTGAACGTCGCCTTGCGCCGCTCCATGAACGAGCGGAAGCCTTCCTGCATGTCCTCGGTGGCCATCAGGGGAATGAGGTCGGGCAACAGCCGGGCGTTGGCCGCCGGTTCGCCCTGCGCGCGCGCCAGCCGCGCCGAGGCCAACGTGGCCTGCACGCCGAGCGGGGCCTGCTCGGCGATCGTTTCGGCGATTTCTATCGCGCGATCCAATTGCTTGCCGGGCTCGACGACGTCCTGCACCAGTCCGAGCCTGAGCGCCGCCTCGGCGGTGATCTCGTCGCCGGTGAGCAGGTAGCGCATGGCGTTGCCCCAGCCGACTTCCTGAATCAGCCGCACCGTCCCGCCGCCCACGGCGTAGAAGCCGCGCTTGACTTCGATCTGCGCCATGCGCAGGTCGGAGGCGGCGACGCGGATGTCCGTGGCCAGCAGGAGTTCCAGGCCGATGGTGAAGCAGATGCCCTGCACGGCCATGACCAGCGGCTTGCGCACGCGCGCCGCCTCGTCCAGCCCCATCGGCTCGCACGCGCCCTCGGGCATGTCGGGGAAGCGCCCCGCGCTCATGATTGCGGCCCACTCGGCGAGGTCGAGGCCGGCCGTGAAGTGCGGGCCGTGGGCGAAGAGCACGCCGCAGCGCAGCTCCGGGTCGCGGTCCAGTTCGCCCAGGGCCAGCCCCAGGGACTGATACATGGCGATGTCGAAGGCGTTGCGCTTGGCGACGCGGTCGATGCCCATGAGAAACACGTGTCCGCGCCGCTCGGTGGTCGTTTTTCCCTGAGTCATGATGATCTCCCCCTTATCACACGTTCGTCATTCCCGCGCACGCGGGAATCCAGGTTCTTATGTTGGAGCAGGTCTCCAGACCTGCTCCGAAATGTTTAGGACCCGGCGTGGACGCCTGCTCCAACTGACGACCACGATGATGAGCAAGAAACTACCATTTCTTGAAGATGATGTACACCGCCACGACGATCAGGGCGAAGCCTAAAATGTAGTTCCAGCGCAGCGCCTCCTTGAGATAGAGCACGGAGAAGACGCAGAAGACGGAGAGGCTTAACACCTCCTGGATCGTCTTCAGTTCGACGGCGGTGAACGGGCCGTGGCCCCAGCGGTTGGCGGGCACCTGGAAGCAGTACTCGACGAAGGCGATGCCCCAGGAGATGAGCACCACCTGCCAGAGCGGCGCTTCCTTGAACTTGAGGTGGCCGTACCAGGCGAAGGTCATGAAGATGTTGGAGACCGTCAACAGGAGGATGGTCATCATGGCGGCGACCGATGGCGAAAAAGGATCGCCCCCCGGCCGCCCCTCGGCCTTCGGCGCGATCCCGCTTATAGTGAGTGGATTATACACCAAAGAATGGGAAATGGGGGGTGGCATAGCTTCACCCGCGATGGAGCACAGTTGACCTGTGCTCCACACGTTTAAGGGTGAGTAAGTGTGTGCCATGGCTTGCTTGCAAGCCATATGTCTTAGTCTTTTCATGCTTTGCAAGCAAAGCATGGCACACGCACACGCTTGTCATCGCCGCGATGGAGCACAGTTGTACTGTGCTCCACACGTTTAAGGGTGAGTAAGTGTGTGCCATGGCTTGCTTGCAAGCCATGTGTCTTAGTCTTTTCATGCTTTGCAAGCAAAGCATGGCACACACACACGCT
>QZKR01000103.1 GCA_003598065.1 Myxococcales bacterium
CTTCGAGTTCACCGCCACGGCGACGATGATCCGGTCGAAAATGGCCAGCGACCGCTTGATGACGTCCAGGTGCCCGTTGGTCAGGGGATCGAAACTGCCCGGATAGATGCATGCCTGCTTCATCGGCTTCCCTCGCCAGCGTTTCGCGTCAAGCGCAACAGGAACAGCAGCGTATCGCCGTAACGTCGTTCGTCCACGATCTCCCAACCGCTCGCGGGAATCTCGGCCGGACGCCGCGCCGCGCATTCCCACGCCACGCGGGCGTCCTCGGCGAGAATAGCCCGCCAGGCGTCGAACTCCCCGAGAATCCGTTCGTTTTCACCGGCGTAGGGCGGATCGGCGAAAACGAGATCGAAGCGCCTTTCCTCCCGCACGGCCTTGGCCAGGGCCGCCTCCGCCGCTATCGGCCAGATTTCGCCGCGACGGGCGAAATCCAAGTCGTCGAGGTTGCGCCGAATGAGCTGGACGGCTCGGCGGCTTTGGTCCACAAACACGGCGCCCGCCGCTTCGCGGCTTAAGGCTTCCAGCCCGAGCAGTCCCGTGCCGGCGAACAGATCCAGGACGGCCAGCCCCTCAACTGGACCGAGAATGTTAAAGAGCGCTTGTCGGACGCGATCGGATGTCGGTCGGATGGCGTCGTCCGCCGGGCCTCGAACCGCCCGGCCGCCTGCGCTGCCGCCGGTCAACCGCATCCGCCCTCCCCGCCGCGCGTCGGGTCGCCTCTGCCCGCGCCCTCGCCGGAGCGCCAAGGCAAGCCGACACCCTTAGGCGTAAAAAGTTTTGTAACATACCCCTGGAAGGGAGTCAATCGACGGCAACGACTTGAAGCCGTTTAGGAAATACACAACGAGATCGCCAATTTCGGCGGCTTCCGTCGCGCGCCCCGGGCTTTCCCGGCGCAGACGACCCGATTCACAACCGCTTCTCTTTCGCGCGATGGTTCAGCGCGGCATCGAGGGCGGAGCCGCCCTTTCACCACCCGTATTTGCGGACCTTGCCGAAGCTGTTCTGCCACTCGCCGGCTTCCCGCAGCTTGCGCTCCTTTTCGGATTCCCGTTCTTCCGCCAAGGCCCCGGCCGGGGCGTCGGGGTCGGTCGCGGCGCGGGCGGGGAGCTTGAAATCCTCCAGTTCCTTGTCTTCCTCGGTGGCGACGGCTTCCTCGAACATGTAAATCGACCCGATCAGGTCGAGGGAGAGCCAGACCGAATTCTGCCGCTCGAAGTGCTTGCCGGCGATGCCGACCGTGTAGCCGACGGCGAACTGCAGGGGCACGGGAAACTCGCCGCGCTGCACCCAGCCGATGGTGTTGAAGCCGATGGCGTTGGTCATCTCGATCGCCGAGGTCTGCGTGCCCCATTCCATGGCGCGGAAATCGGGCGTCCAGGGGTTGCCGTTCGGGTCCTGCGGCGCCTCCTCGGCCCAGTAGTTGTCGTGGTACTTCCAGAAGAAATAGAACTCGTTGGAGAAATTCAGGAAGGGGACCCATCTGGGGATCCAGGTGAAGCCCCAGTACAGATCCCAGTTGCCGCCGTAGTCGATGTGGGTGGGGATTTTTTTCCAGTATTCGGCCACCGGGATCGCGCCCCGTTCCTTGCCCGTGTCCGGATCGATGTTGCGGCCCCAGATGCGCTTCTGCCGCACGAAGGGAAGCTGCTCGGTATAACCGCCCGAAACGTTGAACATCAGATCCTGGATCGGCATGTAATCCACGCCGTACCAGAAGCCCACGTCCCAGTTCTGGTCGCCGAAGTTGATGTCGAAGAGGTCGTCGGTCTGCTTATGCCGGCCGGTGGGCCACTTGTTGAAGAGGGTGATGCCTTGCCGCCACTTCTGGTTGTCGAAGAATTTGTAACGAAGACCGGTGATGACCTCGCCCAGACCCCAGCGGGACCAGTTCTTGATCGGCTTGTAGCGGAACTGGCAGATCTGGCCGCCGGTCTCGCAGGAGAGGATGTCGAAGAAATCCTGCGTGTTCATCGTTTCGGTGAGGCCGAGTGCGGGAGCCAGCGTCTCGTTCACGGGGATCACCGGATTGCCCTCGGCGTCGCGCTGAAGATACATATTGGAGCCTAACAGCTCCACGTTGAATTCGTTGTGCGTATACTGGATGGGGATGATCATCATCACCGAAAGGTTGTCGGTGATGCCGTAGGCGGTGGTGATCGAGAATTCCATGCCGTAGGAGTCGTAGGTCACGTCCAGCGTGCCGAGGATGTCGTCCGTGGTGAAGCGGGTGGGATCGAGGTCCGCGCCGGTGATGGTGATGTTGTAGTCCTGGACGATCGAGGTGGTGCCGGTGCCGAAATCATTGCCGAACTGCTCGGTGGCCCACTTGAAGCCCCACTTCAAGCCGATGGCGAAGATGCCTTCCGGCAGCGTCTCGACGCTGTTGGCTTCGGCCATGCCGGGAAGAAGGAGCGCCGCAAAAAGAACGGCCGTCATCATCGCTCGTTTCATCACCGTCACCTCGCGTCTTGCATGCGTAGCCGAACGCTTGTCGGGCCGCCATTCGGGCGACGCCGACGGCCTGAGACGAAAGCCTCGCCTGTATTTTTGGATCGCAACGGTTTCTTTAAGAAAAACGGCACCCTGCCCTGCGTCGCAGGTCGCGGCCACTGTAATATGGGAGTTGGGAGCTTGTAAAGACAATTTTCGCGGCCGCGAATCGTCGCCCGTTCAATCCCCAGGGGAAGTCTTTGCCGGGCGTTCGGCTTCTTTCTCCAGCGCTTCGATCCGCGCTTTCGATCCCTCGTCCTGCGTGAGGTTGACGTTCACGCCTTCCTCCTGCAGAAATTTGCGCAGCGCCAGTTCGTCCACGGCCAATAGCCGCGTCAACAGGACGTCGATGTTTTTCAGAATCCGGTCGGCCCGCTGGCCGGAATCGGCCAGCCCCTCGGCCGCCGGCAAAAGGGCGTCCAGCATCCGATCGACTTTGGCGTAGCTCGCCGGCATCTTTTCCAGAGTCTCCACCGGCGCGGCTTCGACCGCCCGCTCCAGTTTCGCCAGCGTCGTCTCCGCCTTGTCCAGAAGCGCCGGAGCGCGGTCGGCGACGGCGGCCGCCAGCCGGTCGAGCCGCTCGACGGACCGGCCCATTTCCGCTTCGTGGTCCGCCAGAAAACCGTTGGCGCGGTTCAACAGTTCATCGGCGCGGTCGATGATCCGTTCGATGGTTTGCCGTTTCGACGTCCCCGTCTCGTTGAGTTGCTTGAGCAGCGTTTCCAGTTCGTCGAGCAGCGAGCCGATTTTGGGCGCGGCGGGGGTCAGCTCGCGGAAAAGCGGGGCCAGCGCGGCGAACACCTCGTCGGGCTCCACCGGCGAAGCGGCGTCGCCGATCGCGTCGCCGTTTTCCAAAAACGGCGCGGCCTGGCTTTGCGGGGCAAGCTCGACGTATTTTTCTCCCAGCAGACTCTTGGCGCGAATGCGGGCCTTGACGTCTTTTCTGAGGCCGACGGTCCGGTCGAGGGCCATCGTCACGCGCGCTTTGTCGAAAGCGACTTCGATTTTCGCCACCCGGCCCACCGGCACGCCGGCGACCATGACGTAGTTGTCCACGACGAGGCCGGCGGCGGAATCGAACAGCGCCGCGACCTCGACCGTTTCCCCGCCCGTCCGGCCCTGGCCGAGGTGCATGTACATCGCGACCATCAGGCCTACGACCACGACGAAAAACAGACCGAGCAGGATTTCGTTCTTGAGGCGGCGGGGCATCGGCTCCGTCCTTAGTTACGGTGGACAATCGCTTGCGGCGAGCCGACGATAGCGGCGGTCCCGCGAACGGTCAAGCGAAAAGCTTGCCGTTGATTCTGAAAGGGTCAAGGGGAGGGCGTTTGGGGAACCGTCTCGGGATGACAGACGGGGGTGCCCGGCTTGACGAGTCGCAGATGCTCCTCGGGACCGGTGAGCCCGCCGCCCGACAAGCCGCCTTCGTCCCAGAATTCGAGCGAGAGGCTGTCGCCCTCGACCGTAATCATCAGAAAATGATAGCGCATCGCCGACTGCACCCGTCCCTCGCAGGAGAAACTCGGCGGCAAGAGCATGATTCGCTCGCCCTTGGCCGCGCCGCCGGAAGTGACGTGGATGGTTCCCTTGGCCGGGTCGGAGACGAACTTTTCCCCGTCGTAAGGCTGGAACAGCTCGTACATATGGTTGTGGCCGCTGAAAACCATATCCACACGATGCTTGCGGAAGAGAGGGAGAAAATACCGCCCGACTTTTTCCTCGTCCGGCTCGTGACCGAAAAGCGCGCAGGTTAAAAACGGTTCGTGGATGAAAACGAACTTCCAAACCGCATCGGTCTGCGTCAATTCCTTGTCCAGCCAGGCCGCCTGCTCGGCGGGATCGCCGTCGTGGTTGCTGAGCACGGCGAACAGCGCGCCGCCGTAACGGACCGAATAGTGCGACCGCAGGTTGGGCTCGTTGTTGGCCGGCGTGCGGAAGATTCTCGACATGTGCTGAGCATTCCCCTTGCCCGGCCCGTGATCGTGGTTGCCCATCACCGGCATGATCGGCAGGCGACGACCCGCCACGGTGGACTGGGCCAGGAAGTCCGCCCATTCGTCGGCTTTGTCGCCCCGATTGACCATATCTCCCATGTTGAAAGCGACCCGCGCTCCATGCGCCTGCACGTCGAGCAGGAGTTCGTCATAACGCTTGGCGGCGCCTCCATCCAGGGAATGACTGTCGCCAAAGACCGCAAAGGAAAACGGCTCGCAGGCGTCGGTCGGGGCGGTGCGGAACGTCGCCTCGGCGAGGGCGCGTCCTTCGGCGACGATGCGATAGGCGTATTCCGTGTCCGGCTTGAGCTTCTTTAACGGGGCGTGATACACGCAGCCGAGCTTGCCGCCGAAACACTCCTTGATCGCCGCGTTGGCGACGAGGGGATAGCGGACGGGAGCAACGCCGGGCCGGCGCGTCGGGCCATAGTGGAGAAGGGCCGTGCGGATTTCGACGGCGCTGGCCCAGCTCACCACCATCTCACGCGCGGCGTCCTGTCCGGCGGTGAGCCAGACTTTTTCGTCGCCCGCGAAGAGATCGGCCGGGCGCAACGCAAGTGCGCAAAAAAGCAGAAGGGCCGCCGGCAGGGAAAAGCGGCGGCCCGGGGACGTCGTCGCGGAAGTCATGGTGTTATCTCAAATGGCTGCATAAATACTCCGGTTCCCGAAGCTCATGTCGCGCGGGACTATAGGAACCCGCCTTGCCGTTGTCAAGTAGAAAACCAAGTTTAATCATGCACTAATCGTTGACAGCGCGCCGCCTTTCGTCTAAAAGAAAGGCAGTTGGCACGCCTTCTTCGGAGATCACAAAACCATGCGCGACAACCCGCGACCGGGCGCGAAACTGGCCTTTTCATTGGACGGCCGCCAGACGGCGCTGCTCTTCATCGGCGGCGTGATCGTCCTGGCGATCGTCTTTTCCCTGGGCGTGACGCTCGGCAAACGCCTCACGCTGGTCGTCGAACAACCCAAGACCGAAAACGTGCTGCAAACCGTGGACCAGCAGGCCGAAATCTACAAACGACAAGCCGAAGCGCTCGCTCAGGCGCAACAGGCGGCCGAGCCGGCGCAGCAACAGATCCCGCCGCCCGTCCCTTCGGAGGCGAAACCGGCGTCTTCCGCCCCCTCTGCGGCCGCCGAGGCGAAGCCCGCGCCGGCTCCCCCTCCCCCTCCCGCTCCGCCGCCAAGCGCCGCCATGGAAGCGGCGGCGCGGACCCAGGAGCCGACGGAGGAAGCGGCGGAAACGACGCCCCAAAAGGACGGCAAGCCCGTGCCGCCCCCGCCTGCGGTGACAACGGGATCGAACCCGACCCCCGAAGCGGGCGAAAAATCGACCGCCCCTCCCGAGCCTTCCCCCGCCCCCGCCGCCCAAGAAGGCCAGGCGCAGACTCCGGCCCCGGAAGGAAAATTCTACACCTTGCAGATCGCCTCTCTGCCCAGCCGCGATCAGGCGGAAAACTTCGCGAAAAAATACAAGCCCTTCGACAGCCGAAAGCCGTTCATTTCCTCCGCCGAGGTGCCGGGCAAGGGCGTGTGGTATCGAGTGAAAGTCGGCAAGTTCGAAACGAAGGAGCAGGCGCTGGCCTATCAGTCGATCTTCGAATCGAAAACGAAGATCCCCACCATCCTCGCCTTCGAATAGGCGCGGCGAGGTTCTCCGATGAGCGGCATCCGACGCGTATCCAAGCCCTGGGGCTACGAAATCATCTGGGCCCATACCGACCGTTACGTCGGCAAAATCCTGCATGTCAACGCCGGCGAGCGGCTTTCCTGGCAATACCACGAGGTCAAAGACGAAACGATCTATCTTCAGACCGGCGAGATGGATTTCGAAACGGCGCTGGAAGGCGAGCCGCGCACGACGATCCGCATGCGTCCGGGGGATTCCATCCATGTCGAACCCGGCCGGCGGCATCGCATGATCGCCGTCGCCGACTGCGACATCCTGGAAGTTTCCACCCCCCAGCTTGACGACGTCGTGCGCTTGGAAGACAACTACGGTCGGGCCGGAAAAAAAGAACCCTGAGCCCCGCCGGCGGCTCGTTTTTCGGCGCTTGTCTCCCTCGCGCAACCCGAAAATTACGGATCGACTCAGAAGTAGTAGCGCGTCGCGATCAGCGCGCCGAGCCAGACGCCCGCCCCGGCTTCGTGAACCTGCACGCCCGGCGAGAATTGGAATACAAGGTCCATCGGCGCGCCATGAAACTGCAAAGCCAACCCCAATGCCGCTTTAACGATTCCTGCAAACCGCGCCGTTCCGCCGAAGCGACCGATGTGGCCGCTGTTCCAGAAGGCGAAAAGCGCTCCAGGTCCGGCATACCAGGTGAAATCCAGCGCCTCGTCCGTGACTATTTCGTGCAACCAGAAGGGAAAATCCAACTCGACGGCCAGGCCATCGAAGTCCCATAGCGCGTAGGCGTTGGCCTGCATTGAAACTTCATGGGCAATGAACGTATTGGTGCTGAGCGCCAGACCCGGAAAACCAATTCCGCCGCCAAGGCCAAACCGCCCCGTGGTTTCGATTTCGTGAGCTTGAACCGGTATTGCTGCGCTCAGCACGATGAAGATAAATGCCGATGCGGCGATCAGACCTGTAAATCGGGCGTTCAATCGCTTCATTTCTCCCACCTTCTTTAAAAGATCAAGGCCCCCGGAGTCGTGTCCTCCGGGGCTTGGTTGATCAGCCGCCAGCAGTCGCTTGTTTATGAGATGACGGCCAGATGCCAAATTCCTCTGAATTCTGATCGAACGATTACGTCTTTGTGGTTAGAGACTACAAGTAACAACAAGTAATTACTGATGATTTAGCCAAACATCTTCGTCTGCCGGGGGGAGTGAAAATTTTTCTTAAAAAATCCACCGCAGCGGGAATAAGCCGGCCATGGAATTTCTCTTTACTTACAGATGCGGTGCAACGCCGCATGAAATTCCGACCGGTCTTCCGGGGCGCGTTTCCACTGAAACGAACCCGGAAGAGGATTCTGGCACCTAACACGACACCAGTAAACAGGACTTCCTACCAAGCTTGGGCCGCAAGTCGGGAGACTTGGCGGCCTCCCTCACTTTATGGGGTCGTTTCAAGCGGCTCTCGCGCCCCTCCCCACTCGGTTGTTGAAAGATCGCGTCGATTCTGCTATCGTTCCGCCTGCTTGGCTGTCATTACCCTAACGACCGCAAGGAGGAAAGCATGCCGCATCGCAGGCTGCTGTTTTTGTTGGCGCTTCTGGCTCTCGTGGCGTTGGACGCATGCAATGCGGCCGACCTCGCCCGCCGCCGGGCGGATCGTTATTTCGGCGAGGGAATGTATCCCGAGGCGATGGCGGAGTATGAGAACGTACTCCAGGCCGAGGGCGACAGCTACGACACTTACTACAGCCTCGGCGATTGCCTCCGCCGCCTGAATCGCTGGGAGGAGGCCTGCGCCCGCTTCGAACAGGCCAAAGCCCTGGCCCCGCAATACCCGGAGGCGCACGAACGGCTCGGCGAGTGCTACGGCGAATTGAAGCAGACGGACAAGGCCGAGGCGGCATGGCTGGAATTGCTGAAGCTCGACCCGAAACGCCTCAAAGCCAACGACGCCATGGGCGACATCAACTTCGACCGGCAACGCTACGAAGCGGCGGCGGGATACTACGAAGTCTACCTGTCGCAGAAACCCGACGACGAGGGCGTCGTCACCTCCTACGGCGCGGCGCTGATTGCGCTTAAAAAGTACGATACGGCGATTCAGATGCTGGAGAAATTCGTTCTCTCCCAGCCCGCGCACGTCAACGGCCGTTTCAATCTGGGCGTAGCCTACATGGGCGCCCACCGCAACGACGACGCCTTGCGCGAATTCACCGTGGTCACGGAACTGGCCCCGAGCTTCGCGGACGGCTGGATCCACCTCGCCGCCGCCAATGTGCGCCTGGGCGACATGCAGCGGGCGATCGACGTTTTCGAGCGGGCCAAGTCGCGCGGCTTCTCCGACTGGGAGCGGGTGGAAACCGACCCCGATTTCGAGACCGTCCGCCAGCTCGACCGCTACAAGGCGCTGGCGAAACGGTAAATTTCCGAGCCCGCGGCGCGTTGTCCCCGGACATTTTTCAGGGCGGCGGGCGCCGCGGCTCCAACGCAGCTAAAGTAAAATGGCCGATTCCAAGGGCGACATGGCGCCGATCGAGGATAAGGGCGGGGTCGCTTCTTATCCGCCCCTGTCCCCCCGGACGCGCTACGCCGCGCTCTGCCTGTTGTATGTCGCCGTGGCGGGCATTCTCGCGCCGCTCGAGGCGGTTTACTGGCGCGCCAGCCTCGATTTTTTGCCCCAATGGCACGCCTCCATGCTCGACGGGACGGCGCATACCGTCAATCAGTTTCGCGTGCTCTCCTTTCTGCTGCCGGAATTCATCCACCGGACGCTCGGCTTCTCGCTTCTCTTCGCCTACCTCGCCCAGCGGTTTCTCTACCTGGCGCTGATCCTCTGCCTGCTGCACCGTTATCTGGGCCGCTGGTTCGACGAAGGCCTGGCGATGGCGGGGACGCTGTATTTCGCCGCCATTCTGCCGATCACCAGCATGGACATGATCCAGCCGTCGGAACCCTTGAACGTCCTCGTTTTTCTGTTGGGCTTCTGGGCCATTCGCGAAGGGCGCGTCGCCGCCCTCGCGGCTTTTGTCGTTCTCGGCGCATTGAACAAGGACACGACGGCCTTTCTCGTTCCCTGCTATCTCCTCGTCCACTGGGGATCTCGGCCCTGGCGGAAGCTGCTGGCGGAAACGGGACTTCTGGCTGCGCTGTTCTTTGCCGTTTATTCCGCCGTCCGCCTTTACTATCACGCCGTTTTCAAGACGCCTCCGGGTTTGTACGAATTTCAAATCGACTACAACCTCCAGGCGATTCTGCTTCCGGCCTTCACCGACCTTGTCACGCACTTGCGCCAGGGCGCCTTTTTCGTGGCCCGTCCTTACCTGTCGCTCCTGCTCTACGGCGCGATGTGGATCTTGCCTTTCCTCCGCTTCCGCGAAAAACCGGCATTCTTCCGGCGGCTCGCGCTTATCACGCCTCTTTTCCTTCTGGGACATTTCTTCGTCGGTCGCCTCGACGAGTCGAGGCTGTTCTTGCCGCTCTTTCCCCTCCTCGTCCCGATGGGCTTGATGACGCTCTTCGGGACGGACGGCGAAGGCGGCAAGGCCGCCGCCGATTCCCGTTTTTAGTTTGTCGGCCTCCGGGAAAAGCGGTATGTAAGAAAAAAGCAACTCCCGCGCTTTAGCAACATCTTTGAAGCAAAAATCCAGGAGGCTCCCATGCGGCTCGTGTATGGGCTCTTTATCTTGGCGGTCGCGGCGTTTCCCCTTTCAGCGGCGGCGGCGGAAGACGTCACCCTCGCCTACGACGACGGCGAAGGCGACGGCTGGTTCGGCGCGCTGGGGGAAAGCTCGCTGGAAGGCGTCATGTTCTTCATGGAGCGTCCGGCGGCGCTCAAGCGCATCCGGCTCTTCTTCTGGAATCCGGGGCCGGCGGAGATCCATGTCTGGGCCGACGGCGGCGGCAACGATCCCGACCGCTCGAAGGACCTGATCGAGCCCATCGTCCGCGACATCCTCGGCGGCGAGCTTCGCACCTGGATCGAGTTCGATCTAACGGCGGCGGGCGTCGAGCCGCCGCCCTTGCGTTACGTCCATGTCGGGACGATCCGCCAGGCGGATGGCGCGGCGCTGTCCGTGGACGATTCGACGGGCGGCCTCGGCCTCTCCTACATCTATCCGGACGACGATCCGACGGTGAAATACGGCGCGGGCGACGTGGAATACATGGTCCGCATCGACGTCGAATACCGCGACGCCGCGACGCATCTCGTCTTCGACGACATCACGGAAGCCTCGGGGCTGCCCGCCGGCGCGGGCCGGATGGCCTGGGGCGATTGCGACAACGACGGCGACGACGATCTGCTGATCGGGGCGGGGAAGCTCTACCGCAACAACGGCGACGGCGCCTTCACCGACATCTCGGACGCGGCGGGCGTTACGGGCATTCCCGGCTCCGGCGTCTGGGCGGACTACGACAACGACGGCCGGCTGGACTATTACGCGTTCAGCCACGGCGATACGCCCGAGACGCGCGACCGGCTCGTCCACAACGGGGGGAATTGCACCTTCAGCCAGGTGACGGACGACCTCCATGCGCCTTGGGACATCTACCCGACCGAGGCCGCCGCCTGGGCGGATTACGACAACGACGGCTGGGTGGATCTGTACGTCGCCAACTACGAGATGGGCGACGAACTCGGGGCGGGCACGCCGGACTTCCTCTGGAAGAACCTGGGCGAAGGCAAATTCCGCGACGTGACGGCCGAGGCGGGGATGGCGCAACGAATCCCGCTGTGCGGCCGGGGGTTGGCCTGGGGCGACTACAACAACGACGGCTGGCCGGACCTTTACGTGGCCAACTACCGGCTGGACCCGAATCTGTTGTACGAGAACAACGGCGACGGCGCGTTCACCGACGTCGCCCTGGCCAAGGGCGTGCGGGGCGACTGGGCGCTCGGCGCGGCCGCCTACGGCCACAGCATCGGGGCGGAGTGGGGCGACGCGAACAACGACGGCTATCCGGACCTCGTCGTCGGCAACCTCGCCCACCCGCGCTTCATCGATTTCTCCGACAAGACCATGCTCTACATCAACTCCGGCCCGCCGGATTATGCCTTCGTCGATGTCCGCGAGCCGGCCGGGATCGCATACTCCGAAACGCACTCGGACGTCCTGTGGCTCGACTACGACAACGACGGCTGGCAGGATCTGTTCATCACCGGCATCTATACGGAGTACGTTTCCTTCCTCTACCACAACGAACAGAATCTCACCTTCACCGACGTCAGCTATCCGACCGGGGCATGGGTTTTCAACGGCTGGGGCGTGGCGGCCTCGGATTTCGACCGGGACGGCGATCTGGATTTTCTGACCAACCGGTTTTTCCGCAACAAAACGATTTCTCCTTCCCGGCAGGAAAGCCCTCATTGGCTGCAGGTGCAGCTCGTCGGCCATCGCACCAACCGCTTCGGCATCGGCAGCCGGGTGACGGTCACGGCCGGCGGGGCCACTCAGCTTCGCGAAGTCGAAGGCGGCAAGGGAACCGGCGTGCAGAATTCGCTGATCGCGCATTTCGGTCTCGGCGAAGCGGCCATCGTCGATGAAGTGCGCGTGCGCTGGGTGGACGGAAGCGAGACGGTACGGACCGATCTGGCCGCCGACCAGCGAATCATTATGGAGGAAGAGGGCGAGCCGGAATGTCTGAACCAGCTCGGCGCCTGCCTGAGCGAAACCCGCCTGCGCGTCTGTCGCCATTGGCAGTGGACGGAAGAAGACTGTCCGGAAGGGACAACTTGCGAGGAACGCTTCTGCAATGAGCCGGTTGTCGAGGACGGCGACGAAGAGGGAGACATCGAGGCGCCGCCCGACGGCGATGAAGATGGGCAAGAATCCGAGGAATCACTGGACGGGGATGCACCGGCGGATGGAGATGAAACCGACGGCGACGTCCCCGGCGACTTCGATCTTCCGCTGCCCGACGGAGACGCCGTTCACGCGGATGGAGATGACGAGGCGGAAATCGACGACGAGCTTGGCGCCGACGGCGATGCGGCCGTCGCGGAAGGCGACGACGGCGGCGGTTGCCGCAACGCGGGCGGCGCTTCCGGCCCGGTTTTCCTGCTCGGACTGCTGAGCATCGTCTTCGGGATGCGGGGAGCAAGACGAGAAGCCTGAAACGATCGCTGTTTCGAGGAGCGAAATGTCCGAAAATCCGTAACACCGGCCAATTCGCAGGCCGCCTCGATCACCTCCGAGAAATCCGGGGAACCGCTTGAAAGTAGCAAAGAACTCCCAAGGGGGTGGAGAAGCGCCCCGTTTCGCGGCAAGAGGCAAATCCGGCCTCTTTCACCAGCAAGGGCAAGCGGCCTCCAAAGCTGTCGGACGTGTGTTCCTCCCCGTCAAAAAACTTCTCGACCCAAGCCGTTGCGCGAGGGAGAAAGCCCGAAGGAGGGCCCCAGTCCATAAGGTGCAGTTCTCCCGAGGGCTTCAACCACTGCAAGGATTTTTTCAGGACCGTCCGCTTCGATTCCCTGGACATATGATGCAGCGCCAGGCTGGAGACGATCCGGTCGAAGGAGGCGGGAGCGAAGGACAGATCCTCCGCGCAGCCGTTGATAAACTCAATTTCATTCCCGCCCTCTTTGGCTTTTTCCCTGGCGATGGCCAGAATGTCCGGGTCGGGATCGACTCCGACAAGGCCAAGATCGGAAAAGGCCTGGCGCATCATGACGAGGAGCGTTCCTGTCCCGCAGCCGATATCCAACACGCGAAAGCCGCTTCGAAGGCGCATCTGGTCCATCAGTTGCTGGCGAATTTCATGCTCGTTGAAAGCCGCCTTGAAAAGGGGGTCGTAATAGCGGGTCAGCCAGCGGAACCACAAGGCGCGGATATATTTATGTTCGCCGCCGTTCATGGCGGAATCTCCTTCATATTTTTCCAGGGAAGGAAACGTTGGGCTAATGGCAACCCTGATGCCCGCCTCCGCCTCCGCCGCCATGCGATGAACCGCGGTCAACGGGCGCTCGGTTGGATTTGCTCGCCGTGTCGTTTCCTCCGGTTCTTTCGATTTGGCTTCCCGAACCACGAATTCCGCTGCTGCGAGATTCCTTGGCCGTTGCACCGGAGGTCGTGGCGCATCCAGCGAAGCCGATCATGCTGACTACCATCAGGATCAGGACAAAAAGATAAAGTTTGTGCATCGCCTTGAACTCCTTTCGTTGGCCTAATCGATTCAAACAAGGCGTCTTTTCCCAAATGCAAGTCATAGGCCAATTTTCCTCCCATTTTCCTATCGGCGCGTAGAGCCGAAATTTGCGCTTCTTTCATGGAGTTTCCGGTCCTCCCGCTTCATCCTTTTTACTTGAAGCCTGGCATGGTTCCAGATTCGCCGACTATTCTTCAACAACCTTGCAGGATATTCTCTACATCCAAGACCGGCGACCGATCGCAGATTTTCAACTGTTTGTATTTGTTAATGTATTTTATGAAGCCGGGATTGGCATGGATGATGCTATGGAGTGTCCGCCAGGGGGGATAGTGAAACAATTGGAGAAAGGGATACGCGCATGAAAAACCTGTCTGTTTTCTCGGTTCCCCTGATTCTCCCGCTTGCCGTTTTCCTGCTTGCGGCCTGCGGGCATGACGACATGATGGACGGCGGCGACGTGGAGCGGTACGGGGCCGCGCTGGACGAGGGCATGACCTCCCTTGATGGGAAAGCGGCGCGGCATTACGACGAGGCGGTCAAGCTTCCCGACGTCCCGACCGCCGTCGATCTGGAAGGCGTTCACCTTCCCGACATGATGGGAGCGATGAACGACATGGACGGCATGATGGACGGCATGATGGGCTGTTGTCAGGGCGGCGAGGGGGAAGGTCCGATGCGCGAGATGATGGGCGACGTATCGCAGATGCGCGACGAGATGGAGCGCCATGAGGAGGCGATCGGGAACTGCAAGGACATGGATGAGGTCCGGGCCGAGGAAGAGGACCACCTCGAACGGATGAACGGGATGATGGACGCGATGAAGGGTCACAAGGATGAAATGATGTCCGGGACCGATCCGAACGCCTCCTGCTCCATGATGGGCGACGGCGGCATGATGGGAAACTAGCCTGCGAAGGCGGAAACTTCAAACCCTAGTCAAAGGAGAGCTTACATGAAAAAGGCGCTGTTCATGAGTTTGGCGGTTGTTGTTCTGCTCCTCGCGGCCGGCCTTTACGTATCGGCGGAGGAAGGGCACAAGGGGCATGGCGATCAAGGCCAGGCGGCGCAGAAAGAGGCGGCCCCGCCCAAGGTCTTCGATGCGCCGCAGAAGGAAGGCGCCAAGGCGACCTGTCCGGTGATGGGGGGCTCCTTCACCATCACCAAGGACACGCAGCATTCGGAGTACAAGGGCAAACACGTCTATTTCTGTTGCCCGGCCTGCAAGCCGATGTTCGACAAAGACCCCGAGAAGTACCTGAAATTGGAGGCGCACCACGGGCATTGATCCGCTTTGGCCTGGGAAAAAAGCGCTCGGGCGCTTTGAGGCTGATCCCCGAATTGTTTCAAGGGGAAACGGTTCCAATCTGGAAGGAGGTAGGCCATGCCCAAAACAGTCCTGATCGTAGACGACGACCGGGGCATCGTAGACTTTCTTTCGAATGTCCTGAAGCATGAAGGGTACGTGGTTGAAGCCGCTTATGACGGCGCCCAGGGTTGGGACAAGTTAAGATTTTCACCTCCGGATCTCTTGATCCTGGATTTGATGATGCCCCGCATGAACGGCCTCACCATGTTCAAAAAGATGAAAAAAGAGGAGTCTCTGAGGGATGTTCCCGTCATCATGCTGACCGCTATCGACAACGTGATCGAGGAAGACAAGCCCAAGGACAGGGACTGGACCATCGGTGAAATCAAGGACCCCTTTCATGAGAAGCTGGAGAAAATCTTGGGCTCGCTGAAGGCTCAAGGGGAGACCAGCCCCGAAGTCTTTCTTGAAAAGCCGGTCAACCGGGAACAGGTGATGGAAGCAATCGAGAAAGCGCTCGGGATTCCATAGGTCGCCGCGATCCCTACCGGGCTGCGGCCGAGAATGGAGTCGTTGGTCCGAACGACACGAGAAAACGCCATGGACAGCGAGATGGAATACGTTGGGAAATACATGGGATGGCAGTGGCTTGTCAGCCGGCCCGCCTGGATTTTTCTTTGGCTGCCCATCGTCGCCATCACCCTCATGCACTATTCGACCGGTTCTTCCTACCATTGGCTACACGACATCTTCCGCCGTTTCTATTACATTCCCATCGTGCTAGGGGGTTTTCTCTTCGGCCTGCGCGGAGCGTTGGCGGCCTCCATCCTGGCCTCGTTGTTCTACATCCCGCACGCCTTCGGCGGCATGCTCCTCGGCGAAACGGCCTTGCATGACGCTCATCATCATCTTGCCGATCCGCTGATGAACACGGACCCCGCCACGACGATGCAGAAACTTCTCGAAATCATGCTCTACTTTGTCGTCGCCATGATCACGGGTCTGCTTTCCGACCAACAAAAGGCCGCCAATACCCGGCTCGCCGAGGCTCTGGAAGAGACCAAACGGATGGCGCAGAAACTCGTGGAGTCCGAACGGTTGGCTGCCGTGGGGTATGCGGTGGGAGGACTGGCCCACGACATCAAAAACATGATCACCAGCCTCGATGGAGGAAAACGCTTTCTCCGAACCGGGCTGGAAAAGCAGGATTTCCAGGAGATAAAAACCGGCCAGAAACTTATTCAGCGCAGCATCGACGCCATTTCCCATTTGGTCGGAAACATGTTGACCTATTCCAGGGGGCGCAAACCCGATTGGGTTCCAACCGCGCCGTCTGTTCTCCTCGAGGAAGTGTGCGAGTCGCTGGCGCCCGCTGAGACCGAAAAAGGCATTAAGCTCCGTTGCGAAGTTATCCCGCCGGTCGAACCCTTCCAGCTTGATCCGATCATGCTTCAACGCGTGGTGGTGAACTTGATTAACAACGCATCGGATGCCTGCCGAGAGAAGACCTATCTAAAGGATGAAAAACCTTGGATCGAAGTTCGCGGTTTTCTCAAAAACACAAAGGAGTATATCATAGAAGTCGCTGACAACGGCGTTGGAATGACGGAAGAGGCCAGGAAAAATATTTCCCATGCTTTTTTTTCCACCAAGGGATCGAAGGGAACGGGCTTCGGTCTGGCGGTCTGTCAGAAGTTGGTGACGGAAATGGGCGGAAACTTGGAAGTGGAATCCGAGCCGAATGTAGGCTCGACCTTCAGAGTTGGCTTGCCCGTGTCGAAACAGAGTGTAGATCGTGACGCCACGGAGGTCTGAGAACCGTATGGAAGACGGGATGAAGTCCATGCTTCGACCGACGCCAACACGGATGGGGTGGTTGACGATGCTTGCTTTCGCCGGACTCGCCCTGGCGCAGGTTCGGGATGGCGGCGCACTGGAACCTCTCGACCAAGCCGGCGACGGCCGGGCTGCCCCGTCCGTGGACGAACTCGCCAAAGCGGCGCTCGAACAAGCGCCGACGATTTCGGCCCTGCGCTCGCGGCTCAAGGCCGCCAACGAGCGGATCACGGCCGCCGACGCTTTCCCCGATCCGACCCTGGAGGTGGTCCTTCAGGAAGTGGGCGTGTATCGCTTCGACCCCGCCTCCAACTTCCTCGTGGAATACCGCCAGGAGCTTCCCTATCCGGGCAAGCGCCAGACGCGCCGGCAGTCGGCCGCGGCGGAATCGACCATGCGCGAGACCGAACTGGAGGATCTCCGGAGGCGGATCGTCCAGCAGGTCAAGATGCTCTATGCCCAGGTCTACGCCCTGGACAACGAAAGGCGCGCGCTGAAGTCCGCCGGGGAACTTCTCGAACTGCTGTCGAGCGCCGTCTCGGCCCGCTACCGGGCGGGACAGGCCGACCAGGAAGCCCTTTTGAAAATCCAGATCGAAGGCGCCCGCATCGGCGAGCGGCTGACCGACGTCGAGTCGGAACGGGCGGCGTGGACGGCGGCGCTCAACCGCCTGTTGGATGCGCCCGACGAATCGGAGCTCGGGACGATCGCGGATCTGCCCGACACGCGCCCTCCCGAGGGACCGTTGGCGGAATTGGCGCGGAAAAATTCCGCCGACATCGTCATGAAACAGGCCTATCTGCGCTGGACGGAAAGCCGGGTGGAAGAAGCGCGGCTGGACCAGAAGCCGGATTTCATGCTGGGCGGCGGCGCGGGAATGGACGCCATGCCGCAGCCGATGGTGATGCTCCGTTTCGGCATCCAGCTTCCGGTCTGGAGCGGAAGCAAGCAGGAGCCGCTCGCCCGCTCCGCCTCGCACGAACGCGAGGCCGCCCGGCAAGACCTCCGCGACGCCGAGGCGATGGCGCGCGCCGAGGCTGTCCGTCTCCAAACGCAGTGGAAACGGGACGAAAAGCTGATCCTGCAATACAAGGACACGATCATTCCGCAAAGCCTGGCGGCCCTGGAGGCCGCCCGCGCCGATTATCTTTCCGGCAGGGGAGACTTCTCCACCGTCGTCGAGGATTTTTCCAAATGGCTGGAGGCCACGACGCAATTGGCCCGCCGCGAGGCCGGCCGCTTCACGACCTGGGCGGATATCGAGAGGCTCGCCGTGCCGATGGCCGAGCGGGAAAAAGAGGTGGGGCCATGAAACACGCTTCCATGATTGGAGCAGGATTGCATCCTGTTCCAAATATTTTCCGATGGTTTGGAAACGGGAAAACGCTTGGAGCAGGTTGGAAAACCTGCTCCAACCAAGGCATCGTTGGAGCACAGTTGTACTGTGCTCCATACGTTTATGAGAGTGTGGCATGCTTGGAGTCCTCGACAAGCATGTCTGCGGAATCTCACGGCGACGGGCGCATGCTTGTCGCAAGCTCCAAGCATGGCACACCGCTTGGCGTCGCCGCTACGACCCTCGAATGTGCGGAGGTAGGGCCATGAAATATGCTTTGGAACCTGCCCCCGTAAAGGTAGAAACTAACGCTCGTCATTCCCGCGCAAGCGGGAATCCAGATTTGCTTCAACGATTTCTGGACCCCCGCTTTCGCGGGGGTGACGCGGGATTCGTCTGTTGGAATAAATTTTTAGCAAAATTCCTACAGGGATTTTTTTTCGCGGCCCTGCTCGTCGCCCTCTCCGGCGCGGCGCTCACTGGGTGCGACGAATCCAACGAGGCGGGGGCGGCTCAGTACCATTGCCCCATGCACCCCACGTATGTTTCGGACCATCCGGGCGACTGCCCCATCTGCGGCATGCGGCTCGTGCCGATCAGTAAGCAAGCCGCGCCGGCGAAGATCGAAAAGAAAGCCGCGCCGGAAGAGGCGGCGAAGGCGGCGAAATATACCTGTCCGATGCATCCGGAGGTCGTGTCCGACAAGCCCGGGCGCTGCCCGAAATGCGGCATGGATTTGGTTTGGGCCGAGGATGAAAAGTGCTCCGACCCCGGCGCCTGCGCCCCTTCGGAGGGTGAAGCGAAGGAACGGAAGATTTTATTCTACCGCAATCCGATGGACCCGACGATCACCTCGCCGACGCCCGCCAAGGACTCGATGGGGATGGATTACGTTCCCGTGTACGAGGAACAAGCCGCCCTCCGATCCGGCGCGCCCGAGGGCTTGACCGACGTCATGGTCGGCGAACAGGGCTTGAAGCTGGCCGGCGTCCAGACCGCCGCCGCCGTTGACGGCGGCCTCGGCTATTCCGTGCGCACCGTCGGGACGGTGACGGCGGACGAGACGCGGGTCCGCCACGTTCACACGAAGGTCTCCGGCTGGGTGGAGAAGCTCTATATCAACTTCACGGGACAGATGGTCCGCAAAGGAGAACCCATCCTGTCCCTTTACTCGCCGGAGCTGCTCGCCAGCCAGGAGGAATACCTCCGCGTCCGCGAGGCGGTCGCGCGCTTCGACGACTCCGCCCTGCCGGAGGTGAAGCGAGGCGGCGAACAGCTGGTGGAATCCGCCCGGCGGCGGCTCGAACTTTTCGACGTGCCGGCCGGCTTCATCGATAAGCTGGAATCCGCCGGGAAGGTCCAGCGGACCGTGACGCTCCTGGCTCCCTCCACCGGCTACATCACCGCCAAGCAAATCTACGAAGGGCAACAGGTCGAACCGGGAATGGAGCTGTTCACGGTCACCGATCTTTCCAAAATCTGGGTCGAGGCCGACTTCTACGAGTACGAAGCCCGGCTGGTGACGCTCGGCATGAAGGCGGCCTTCACCATGCCCTACTATCCTGGCGAGGATCTGACCGGAAAAGTCGCCTACGTTTACCCGATCCTGAACACGCAAAGCCGGACCTTGCGGGTGCGCTTCGATTTCGACAACAAGGACCTCGCCTTGAAGCCGGGGATGTTCGTCAACGTCGATCTGCCCTTTGAAATCAAGGCAGGCGTGGTGATTCCCGACTCCGCCGTGATGGACACCGGCGTGCGCCAGGTGGTGTACGTGGACGCGGGGGAGGGGCTCTTCACGCCGCGGCAGGTCAAGGTCGGCGTGCGGCACGGCGGGAAGGCGCAGATTCTTTCCGGCGTCGCGGCGGGCGAGCGGGTGGTGATCAAGGGCAACTTCCTGTTGGATTCGGAATCCCGCATCCGCGCCGCGATCCCCGAGGCGGCTCCCGCCGCCAACCCGGATTCGGCGGGAGAAAGCCGATGATCAGGCGGATCATCGCCTTCTCCGCGAACAATCGCTGGCTGGTGATTTTCGCGGTGGCGGCGGTCGCGGCGATCGCCGTGTACATCCTGGAAGAGATCCGCCTGGACGCCCTGCCGGACCTCTCCGACACCCAGGTCATCATCTATTCGCGCTGGGATCGCGCGCCCGACCTGATCGAAGATCAAGTGACGTATCCCATCGTCACGGCCTTGCTGGGCGCGCCTCAGGTCAAGGCGATCCGGGGCTACTCCGATTTCGGGTTCTCCTACGTCTACGTCATCTTCAAGGACGGAACCGATCTTTACTGGGCCCGTTCGCGCGTCCTGGAGTACCTCTCGAAAATCCAGCCGCGGCTGCCGGAAGGCGTGACCACGGAATTGGGGCCCGACGCCACCGGCGTGGGCTGGGTTTTTCAATACGCCCTGGTCGATCATTCCAATTCGCATTCGCTCGACGAACTCCGCTCCTTCCAGGACTGGACGCTGCGCTATGCGATTCAGTCCGTTCCCGGCGTGGCGGAGGTCGCCTCCATCGGCGGCTTCGTCAAGCAATACCAGATCACCGTCGATCCCAACCGCCTCTCCGCCTACGGCCTGCCGCTGGAAACCGTCATCGCGGCCGTCCGCCAGTCCAACAACGAGGTGGGAGGCCGCCTGCTCGAATGGAGCGGCACGGAGTACATGGTCCGGGGGAGGGGCTACGCGAGGTCGCTGGAGGATTTCGAAAGCATCGTGGTGAAAGCCACGTCCGGCGGGGTGCCGGTGCTGCTCAAGGACATCGCGCGGGTGGAGCTGGGGCCGGAAATCCGGCGCGGCGTCTCCGATCTGGACGGCTTGGGCGACACGGTGGGCGGCATCGTCGTCATGCGGCACGGCGAAAACGCCCTCAACGTCATCGGGCGCGTGAAAGAGAAAATCGAGGACCTGAAGCCCTCGCTGCCGGAGGGCGTGGAGATCGTCGCCACCTACGACCGCGCCGACCTGATCCACCGGGCCCTGGACACCCTGAAGCACGAGCTGACCATCGAGATGATCATCGTCTCGCTGGTCATCCTGCTTTTCCTCTGGCACATCCCCTCGGCCGTCGTGCCCATCGTCACCATTCCCGTCTCCGTGCTCTTGGCCTTCATTCCGCTCTACTTCCTCGGCGTCACCGTCAACATCATGTCGCTGGCCGGCATCGCCATCTCCATCGGCGTGCTCGTGGACGGCGCGATCGTGGAGGTGGAGAACGCCTACAACAAACTCCACCTGTGGGAGGCGGGCGGGCGCCAGGGCGACTTCCACAAGGTGCGCCTGGAAGCGCTGATGGAGGTCGGGCCCTCCGTCTTCTTCTCGCTGCTCGTCATCGCCGTGGCGTTCTTGCCGATCTTCGCGTTGGTGGAGCAGGAGGGCCGCCTGTTCAAACCGCTGGCCTATTCCAAAAACCTGGCGATGGCCGTGGCCGCGCTTTTGGCGATCACCCTCGATCCGGCCATGCGGATGCTCTTTACGCGCATGGACGCTTTCACCTTCCGGCCGCGCTGGCTCGCCTGGCTGTTCACGAAGGCGGCGGTGGGTACGTATTACGCCGAGGAGCGCCACCCCATCAGCCGCGCCATTTTCAAAGTCTACGGACCCGCCTGCCGCGCGGTGCTCAAGCATCCCAAGACGACGATTTTCGTGGCGCTCGCGCTCGTGGCCGTCAGCCTGCCGGCGTATTTCAAGCTCGGTTCGGAGTTCATGCCGCCCTTGAACGAAGGCTCCATCCTCTACATGCCGACGACCCTGCCCGGCATCTCGGTGGGGCAGGCGCATGAACTCCTGATCGCCCAGGACAAGGTCTTAAAATCCTTTCCCGAGGTCGAGCGGGTGTTCGGCAAGGCCGGACGCGCCGATACCTCGACCGACCCGGCCCCCTTCTCGATGATGGAGACGACCGTCATTCTGAAGCCGACCGACCAGTGGCGGCCCAAGGACCGCTGGTATTCATCGTGGATGCCCGACGGCCTAAAGTTCCTGGTTCGCCCTATCTGGCCCGACCGCATCTCCTGGGAGGAACTGGTGGACGAGATGGACCGGGCCTTGCAGATTCCCGGCGTGACCAACGCCTGGACCATGCCCATCAAGGCCCGCACCGACATGCTCACCACCGGCGTGCGCACGCCCATCGGCATCAAGGTTTTCGGGCCCGATCTGAAGGAGATCGAGCGCATCGGTTCGGAGCTCGAACGGATCATGCGAGAGGAGCCCGGCACGCGCAGCGTCTACGCGGAACGGGTCGCCGGCGGCTACTTCGTGGACTTCGAGCCCAAGCGCGCCGAGCTGGCCCGCTACGGCCTGACCGTCGGCCAGCTCCAGGACGTCATCATGTCCGCCATCGGGGGCGAGAACGTCACCACGACGATCGAGGGGCGCGAGCGCTATCCGGTGAACGTCCGCTACCCCAGGGAGCTGCGCGACGATCTGGACCGGCTGGGGCGCGTGCTCGTGGCCGCGCCGAGCGGGGCGCAGATCCCCCTCGTCCAGCTCGCCGACCTCCGCCTCGTTCAGGGCCCCTCCATGCTGCGCGACGAGAACGGCTTTCTGGCGGGCTACGTTTACGTGGACATCGCCGGGCGCGACGTCGGCGGCTACGTCGAGGCGGCCAAGAAAAGGGTGGCCGAACAGCTTTCCCTCCCCACCGGCTACGTCCTGCAATGGAGCGGGCAGTACGAAAACATGATCCGGGTGCGGGAACGCCTGAAGATCGTCGTCCCCATCACGCTGCTGCTGATCTTCTTCCTCTTGTTCATGAACACGAAATCGACCTTCAAGGCCGCCGTGGTCATGCTGGCCGTGCCGTTTTCGGCCATCGGGGCGATCTGGCTGTTCTACTTCCTCGATTACAACGTCTCCATCGCGGCCTGGGTGGGCATGATCGCCTTGCTCGGGCTGGACGCGGAGACGGGCGTCTTCATGCTGTTGTTTCTGGATCTCTCGTACGACGAAGCGAAAAAGGCGGGCCGGCTGCAAACGCTTCGCGATCTCGACGAGGCGATCCTGCACGGCGCGGTGAAGCGGGCGCGGCCGAAGATGATGACCGTCGCCGCCGCGTTCATGGGCTTGCTGCCGATCATGTGGTCCACCTCGGCGGGGGCGGACGTGATGAAGCGCATCGCCGCGCCGATGATCGGCGGGCTGATAACCTCGTTCTTATTGGAACTGCTGGTCTACCCGGCGATCTACAAGCTGTGGAAGAAACGGACGGAACTCAAGCACCTGCCCGAAGCGCCCTCGGGATCAGTTGCGGAACTCGAGGCTGATCTCGGAATCTCCACCCCACGGCACGGATAGCTCGTAGGGGAAGATCGGCGAGCGTCGGCGGCCCGATGGAGAACCCGATGGATTACAACGAAGGCCGCAAGCGCGCGAGCCGCAACGGCCATCCAAGGGGCTTTCCGCTTGACAACTTTGCGCCCGCATGTTATTCAACTATTCAATTGATTATTTGATTAAGGAGCAATCATGCGCGGCCGAGAGTTCAAGGATGCCCTGTTCGCGACGTTCGCCGAGGCGGCTTCCGCTTTCGCCAGCCCCAAGCGCATCGAGATCATCGACGTGCTGGCGCAAGGGGAGCGCAACGTCGAAACGCTCGCCGCCGAGACGGGCCAGACCCTGGCCAACGCCTCCCGCCACCTCCAGATGCTCAAGCAAGCCAACCTCGTCGCCTTCCGCAAGGAGGGAGTGCAGGTCTATTACCGCCTGGCCGGTCCCGCCGTCCTGCAAGGCTACCGCGCTCTCCAGCGGCTCGCCGAGGATCGCCTGGCCGAGGTGGACCGCTTGGCACGGGATTTCTTCGCGGGGGCCGACGGCCTGGAGCCGCTGGAGAAAAAGGAGCTCTTGCGGCGGGTGAAGGCGGGAGAGGCCGCCGTGGTGGACGTGCGTCCTGCGGAGGAATTTTCCGCCGGGCATGTGAAGGGCGCGCTTTCCATCCCGCTGGCCGAACTGAAGAAGCATCTGGACGAACTTCCCAAGGACAAACGCATCGTCGCCTATTGTCGCGGCCCTTACTGCGTCCTGGCCGCCGAGGCGGTGCGCTTGCTTAGAGAAAAAGGCTTCGACGCCGTACGCATGAAGGACGGCTACCCCGAATGGCGCGACGCCGGTCTCCCGGTGGAGGCCGCCGCTCGTAACAGGAGTTAGACTACCATGACCTCCTCACCCAAAAAGAGAATCGTCATCCTGGGCGGCTCGTTCGGCGGCCTGAACGCCGCTTATGAACTGCGCCGTCTGCTGCCCAAAGAGACAAGGGAAATCATCCTCGTTTCCAAGGACGAGCGCTTCGTTTACATTCCCTCGCTGCCCTGGGTGGCGATGGGGCATCAGACCTTGGAGCAGATTTCCTTTCCCCTGGCCAAGCCGCTGGCCGCCCAGGGCCTCGAATTCCTTCACGGAGAGGTTCTCCGCGTCGAACCCGAGGCAAGCAAGGTCCACCTGGAAGGCCGCACGCTCGACTACGACTACCTCGTCATCGCCACGGGCCACCGCAGCGCCAACGAGGCCGTTCCGGGCCTGGGTCCCTTCGACGGTCCGGGGCACTCCCTGATGTCCCCGCCGGAGGCGCAGGAGGCGCGTGAAAGCTGGAAGCGCTTTATCGAGGCTCCCGGTCCGGTCGTGGTGGGTTGCGCACCGGGAGCGAGCTGCATCGGACCGGCCTACGAGTTCGCCTTCGAGATCGACCACGAACTGAAGAAACGCCGCATGCGGCACAAAGTTCCGATCACCTTCGTCACCCCGGAACCCTTTCTGGGGCACTTCGGGGTCGGCGGCATGGGCAAGGCCCGGCAGTTTCTGGAAGGGGAATTCGAGCACCGCGACATCCGCTACCTGACCTCGGCCGCCGTCTCGCGGATCACTGAGCAATCCGTTGAACTGGCCGACGGTAAGAGTTTCGAATCGCGCTATGCCCTCATCATCCCGCCGCTCGCCGGAGTCCGGGCCGTGGCGCAATCGCCGGGCTTGGCCAATCCCAAAGGGTTCGTCCCGGTGGACGAGGGTTTCAGGCACAAGAGCTTCCCGAACGTCTACGTCGTGGGCGTCGCGGTGGCCTACCCCCCGGTGGAGACGACTCCGGTGCCGGTGAACTTCCCCAAGACCGGCCACATGACGGAGCAGATGGCCAAGGCCGCCGCCCACAACATCGCGGCGGACATCCGGGGCGGCGGGCGCCTGGAGCGGCCGCCCTTCGTGGAATGCATCATGGACATGGGAGACACCGCCGCGCACATGCTGGCCGACCCGGTGCGCCCGCCGCGCAACCGCGTCGAGATGAGCCAGGGCCGCCGCTGGCTGTGGGCCAAGCGGCTGTTCGCGCCCTACTATCTGTGGAAAATGAAGACCGGCCGATCCTGGCTGGCTTGATCCCATCTCATTTAAATTTGCAGGAAAGAGAGTCCGCTCATGAAAATTCTTTTCATCCTGAACGATCCGCCCTACGGCACGGAGCGCAGCTACAACGGCCTGCGGCTGGCCATGAACATCCAGAAGCTGGAGGAGGAGGCCGAGGTCACGGTTTTTTTGATGGCCGACGCCGTCTTCTGCGCCAAGCAGGGCCAGAACACGCCCAACGGCTACTACAATATCGAACGGATGCTCAAGGGCGTGCGGCGCAAAGGCGAAGTCCTGCTCTGCGGGACTTGCATGGACGCGCGCGGGCTTAAGGCGGAGGAGCTGATGGAGGGCGCGCGCCGCAGCACGATGGACGAACTGACCACACTGACTTTGGATGCCGACAAGGTGCTCGTGTTTTGAGAACTTGGGGTAGCGATGAAAGGAGACGCTATGAAGATCAACAATGTCAACGTACAGGCCGTCGGCGCGTTCGTCGAGCAGGTCAAGGCCAACCCCGCCCTGGCGCGCAAGCAGAAGAAGGTGGAAGGAGAATGGGGTCTTGTTAACGGTCAGCCGCAGTTCAAGGCCGTACTGGCCTATGCGAAGGGTGAACGGACGGTTGAAGCCGATTTCGCCCCATTCATGGGCGGCGAGGGGCTTGCCCCCGACCCGATCCAGTACTGCCTTTATGGACTGGCCGCCTGTTACGCCGCGACCTTCGCCGGTCTCGCCGCGGCGCAGGGCGTGGAACTGAAGCGGCTCAAGGTCGTCGCCGAAAATCAGGTGAACCTCTCCCGTTCGCTTGGTCTGTCAGATGACCCGGTAGTCGAGAAGGTGAAGCTGACGCTCCAGATAGAATCCGATGCGCCGCCAAACGTCCTGGAGGAACTGGAGACTCTGGCCAAGTCGAACTGCCCGGGCGTTTACTGTCTGACCAACCCGATCCCGCTGGAGAGCACGCTGGAAAGGCTCGGCTGAAGAAAACCATGACGAATTCACAGACCCCCATCTATCTCGACCACAACGCCACCACCCCCGTTCACCCGGAGGTCGTGGAGGCGATGCTTCCCTATCTGCGGGAGCATTTCGGCAACCCGTCAAGCGGGCATGTGTACGGACAACGGGCCCATGCCGCGATTGAACACGCCCGCGAGCAGGTCGCCAGCCTGATTGGCGCGCAACCGGACGAGATCGTCTTCACCTCCGGCGGAACTGAAGCGAATAACCTCGCCATCCGGGGCATAGCTGAGTTCACGGAAAACCGCCGCCATATCGTCACCTCGACCGTCGAGCACCCGGCCACGGCGCGGCCCTGCGCCTACCTGGAGCGTCACGGTTTCGAGGTTACCTGGCTTCCCGTGGACAGCGACGGTCGAGTGCGACAAGGCGAGGCCCGCCCCTTCGTGCGCGGCGACACGCTACTGGCCACCATCATGCTGGCCCAGAACGAGACCGGGACGTTGATGCCCATCCGCGAACTCTCCGACCTCGCCCACGCGAAGGGCGCGCTCGTGCATACCGACGCCGCCCAGGCGGTGGGCAAGATTCCGGTCGAGGTGGACGATCTGGGCGCGGACCTGCTCTCCATCGCCGGGCACAAACTTTACGCGCCGAAGGGCGTGGGAGCGCTCTACGTCCGGCGTGGCGTTCGGCTCGCGCCGCTCGTTCTGGGCGCAGGGCACGAAGGGGGTCTGCGGCCCGGCACGGAAAACGTCCCGTACATCGTTGGATTGGGCGCGGCCTGCGAACTTGCCGGACGCGACCAGGAGACGGAGTCCACCCGCCAGAGAGCCTTGCGGGACGATCTATGGAAACGCCTGCACACCGCTATTCCCGGCCTACGCCTGAACGGCCACCCGACGGAACGGCTGCCCAACACCCTGAACGTCTCCTTCCCCGGAGCGAAGGGCAGCGCCGTCCTGGCCGCCGCACCGGAAATCGCCGCTTCGACCGGCTCCGCCTGTCACGAGGGGGGCGAGTCGCCTTCCGGCGTATTGCTGGCGATGGGGCGGGAGCCGGAGGAGGCGTTGGAGGCCCTGCGGCTTTCGCTGGGGCGGCATACCACGCAGCGGGAGGTCGAAGAAGCGGCGGCGGCGCTGGCCCGAGCGTTCCATCGGATCGTTCGCGGGCCGCGGCAAGTATGATCGAGGCCGCTTAACAGCCGTCCGCCGATCCGCTCGTGCCTTTCAGAATGGCGCCCCCGGCCCTTTCAGCAACAGTCCTGCAACGGCCCCGCCGGCGATCAACCAAGTCGAGTTCAGCTTGAAACGCAGCAGCAGGACAGCGCTGGCGACACCCAGCAGAATGGTCGCCATATCGACGAGAGCCGCCTGGGCCAGAAAGAGAGTAACGGTCGCCATCAACGCCAGCGACGCCACGTTCACGCCGTCGAGGAAGGCCCCGGCCACACGCGAGGCGCGCAATCGCGGCACGAGCGGACCGCTGAGCGCGACGAATACGAAGGCTGGCAGGAAGATGCCGACGGTCGCGACGAGGGCCCCGGCCGGGCCGGAGAGCAGGTAGCCGATGAAGGTGGCGGTGGTGAAGACCGGGCCGGGCGTCACCTGCCCGACGGCGATGGCGTCGATCAGTTGCGCCTCGCTCAGCCAGTGCAGGCGCTCGACAAGGTCGGCCCGCAGAAAGGCGAGGAGGACGTAGCCGCTGCCGAAAAGCACCGAACCGATTTTGAAAAAGACCCAGAACAGCCCGGACAGCGAGAACGAACCACCGATGGCGGACAGGCTGAGAATCGGCAGAACGGGCGCGAAGGAATGGAGCGACGAGCCTCCCGATTTGACCCTTCGGGCGACGGCCATGACCGCGCCCGCGCCGAAGAGCACGACGAGTTCATTGACGCCGAGCAGGCTTGCCGCCATCGCCACGACGCCAAGGACCCGCAGCGGCCACGAGCGGCCCGCCTTTGGAGCCAGCCCCCACAGCGCCTGCACGACAATGGCGATGATGACCGGCTTCACCCCGTAAAGCAGCCAGCCGACTTCCGGCAACGTGCCGTAGCGCACGTATGCCCAGCCGAAAACTCCCGTGATGAGCGTGGCGGGCAGGATGAAGGAGGCCCCAGCGACAAGCAGCCCCGCCCAGCGCCGCCGCGCCCAGCCGATGTGAATGGCCATCTCGGTCGAGTTCGGACCGGGAATGAGATTGGTCGCGCCGAGCAGATCGAGGAAGCGTTCCTCACTGAGCCATTTGCGACGGCGAACCACCTCGTCCTGGATCATCGCGATGTGCGCCGCCGGGCCGCCGAAGGCGGTGGCGCCGAGGCGGAGGAACAGCCGGACGAGTTCCCAGAGCGATGTTGGGTGGTCCGATGGCGATTCCGGATCGACCTGGCGCGGCTTCCCTTCTGCTGTTTGCCTTCCGCCGTCAATCGCGATCATGACTCGCCGTTGAACCGACGACCGAGCCAAACGTCTAGGGACCAAGCCCCCGCTCCGACAATCAGCAGAAAGACCGCGCCAAGCAGCATCGAGAAATCGGTCCTGGCCTCGTGCGCCATCGCCCAGAAGCCTTGCTTCCCGGCGGCGGGGTCCGCGAAGCCCCAGAATCCCTGTCCCAGCAGCATGGGAATCTTGGTGGACGTGATGGCGACAACCATATTGACGGCGAGCGATAGGGCGGCAAGCCTCGTCAGCAATCCCGACAAGATGAGCAACCCGCCCGCGATTTCCACGACCCCTACAAACGGCCCCATCGCCTCGGGCCAGGGGATGCCGATGGCGGCGAAACGCCCCGCGCCGAGGGCGGCGGGAAAGAGGAACTTCTGGGCGCCTTCGGACAGAAAGACGCCGCCCACCGCCAGGCGAATCAGCCAGACGGCGGCTGGGGCTTGGGTTCGTGTAAGTTTTTCCAGGATGGTTTGCATGTTTAAACCTTTCTTGGTTGAAGAATCAAAGGACGATCCACGCCGCGAGTACGCCGCCGAAGACGACCGCGACGCCCGCCAGCCCCAGGTTCCACACGGCGGCCGTCCCGGATTCCTTGCGCGCCTTGCCCCGCCGCCAGGCGATGGCCAGAAGCAGCGCCAGCACCCCCGTCCCGATCACGGAGAAGGGAAGCATCGACGCCGGTTTGGACAGGGAATGATCGGCAAACCCTCTCAGCGTCAGCTCCCCGCTCGGATCGGACAATGCCAATGGCAGGAAGCCGCCCCAGCTTGAGAGCTTGGCCAGCGCCTTGCCCAGGTGCGCCACGGCCACCACCGGCGCGGCGGCCAGAGCCACGGTGAATAGAGTGTCCCTGAAGGCGGCTTTCTTCCCGATCATGTAACTTGCGGCAAGGATTATCCCCCACAGCGCCAGCGGGAAGAGGCCCAGGAACCACAGCGCCTCCCACCAGCCGAAGCCGATAGCCGGAAAAGCGGCGGCCAGGGTGTCAGGCGCGGCATGGAAGAGCCTTTCCAGGGGGTCCGACTCGCCGATGGTGTCGTGGGCGACGAAGCCCGCCGCGATCAGGACGAAGGCCGCCTCGAAGGGTTTCAACCCCTTGTCGGTGCGGGAGGAACTTACGGGGTCCGCCCAGCCGAAACCGATGTTTTCCTTCGGACAGACTTTGGCGCATTGCAGGCAAAGCACGCAGCCGTCCGAGGGGGCGCGGTCGAAAGGGCGGATCATCGAGGGGCAGCTTCGCTTGTCGAAACGCTCGCGATTGGCCGGATGCACGCAGTCCTTCGTCTTACAAGAAGAGCAGATGGCCGGGTCGCACTTGTCAAGTTGCAGGGGCGTGAAGCGGCCGTAAACCGACAGCAGCGCCGCCGCCGGGCAGAGCCCCTTGCAGAAGGAGCGCGGGGCGCGGAAAACAAGTCCCGTCGCCAGTGCGAGCAACCCCAAGGTCAGCAGCATGAACGCCGTATAGTGGGGCGTGCGGTGGATGAAGAGCCCGGCCACGAGCAATTGCAGAATCAGGTACGCGACGAAGATCGCCCATCCGGCGCGAAGCATCTTGGGAAGCTTGGCGCGGGGGACGTGCAACACCCTGGCCACCGCGTCGCCCAGACGATTGAGCAGTTCCATCGGGCAGACCGTACACCAGGCCCGGCCCAGAAAAAGCGCCGCCGCGATCATCAGCGGCCACCACAGTCCCCAGACGGCGAGCGTGGTGAGATGCGTCTTGCGGAAGGTCATCAGTTCGTCCGGGGTCTTGTCGAGCCCCGCGCCCCAGCCCAGCCAACCCAGATAGACGGCGGCGGCGAGGGTCAGGACTTGCAGGGCGACGGGGAACAGCGGCGAGCCGAGCAGGACGCGAAAGGGTCTTATCGAGAGCAAATCGGCACGGAGGTGGTTCATGACTTTTCTCCCTTGCGTTTCGCTTTCCCGCTCACTTCGCCGCGCAACTCGTCCAGTTGTTTACGCACGACGGCGAGCACCTCGCGGCCGTACTCGGTGATTCGATAGTTAATTCGCCCCTTGGGTCCGGCGGCTTTATCCCGCTCGGAGACGAGCCAACCGTGGCGCTCCATCCGTTGCAGCAGGGGGTAGAGCGTGCCGGGGCTCACGTCGTAGCCGTGGCGGCGCAGTTCGTTGAGCATCCACTGGCCGTATACCGGCGTCTCGGCGGCGTGGTGCAGGATGTGGATTTTCCAGAAAGCCAGCAGAATTTCACGTTCGACTTCCTTCATGCAGATACCTCCTGTATTACGTATATCGTAATCGATTATCGTAATATCCTCAAGAGGAAATATCGTCTGCTACAAGTGTCCAACGTCAGCGACTTTGGGAGAGGCGTCGAGTACGACGGCGAGATAGTTGGAACCCAAAAAACGGCCCCTGTCTTCAGGCATTTAGCCGAATCCAGGGGCCGAAAGTCTCAGATGGGGTGGGTGAAGGGACTTGAACCCTCGGCCTCCAGGGCCACAACCTGGCACTCTAACCAACTGAGCTACACCCACCATCAGGGGCTCGGCGCAAAACGCAGGGCGGGAGTATAGTAAACCCTTCTTAAGAGCGCAAGTTTTCTTTCGTCGCCTACGGCTCGCCGTCCTCGCCGCCCGTCTCCTCGCCGAGCGTCGCATAGCGCTCGGCGATCGTCTTCGCCAAGGCGTCGAGCTGGGCGAAGGTCTCGGCGCGCGGCGCGCCCTTCGCCGCCACCGCGCCGACCACGTCCACCTGCAACTTCGGCGTCAGCCGCAAAAAATCGTCCTTGGCCTTGCCCGCCCAGCCGTGGGAGCCGACAAACGCCGCCAGCCGCGCCTTCGGCTTCAACACGTTGGCGAGCAGGCAGGCATAAGCCGCCGCCGGGTGCAGGCCGCCCAGGACCGTCGGCGACCCGATGACGATCGTCGCCGCGTCCACCAGGGCCGAAGCGAGACGGCCGACGTCCGCCCCCGAAAGCTCGAAGCGGGAGACGCCCACGCCCTCCGCGGTGAGCGCGTCGATCAGGTGGTCCACCATCCGTCGCGTGCTGTCGTGCATCGACACGTAGGCGACGACGGCGTGGTTTTTCGGTTTGGCGAAGATCCAGTCGCGGTACGGCTCGACGATCGCGGCGGGCTCGTCCCACAAGGGGCCGTGGCTCGGGCAGATCAAGGACAGCGGCCGGGCGACCAGCTTTTCAAACTGCCGCCCGATCACGCGCCGAAACGGCATCATGATCTGCGCCCAGTAAAGCCGCGCGGCGTCGAGCTGCCTGGCGCGATCGGGGAAGAAAAGCCGGTTGGCCGCCAGATGCGAGCCGAAGAAATCGCAGGAGAACAGGATGCCCTCCTCGCGGAGATAGGTCATCATCGTTTCGGGCCAGTGGACCCAGGGATACTCGATGAACTCCAGCGTCCGCCCGCCCAGGTCGATCGTTTCGCCGGAGGCGACGACGCGCAGCCGCTCCGCCGGCAGGGGCAGCAGGTCCTGCAGCATTCCCTTGCCGCGCTTGGTGCAGAGCGCGACGGCCTCGGGAAACTGCTCCAGAACAAGCGGCAGGGTTCCGGAATGGTCCTGTTCGGCGTGATGGGAGACGACATAGTCGATGCGCCGCACGCCCAGGTCGGCGAGGCGGTCCAGAAGCGCCTCGGCGAAGGCCGGTTCGACGGCGTCCAGAAGGACGGTCTTTTCACGCCCCTGCAGCAGGTAGGCGTTGTAGCTGGTGCCGTCGGGAAGCGGCATGAGCGCGTCGAACAGCCGCCGGTCCCAATCGACGGCGCCCACCCAATGAAGTCCTTCGCGGATTTTGATGGCTTTCATGACAACCCCCTCTGGCGCGCAACGGCGTTTCGTCCAATCCGATGGTCGCCTCTGGCCTATAGCATATCTCGTCCGCCCGCTCAAGGCGGCAAAGGCGGCAAGCGCCTTGACCGCGCGCGCCGGCCCATGCTAGCGTAAATTCGCAAGGATTTTGAATGCGCACCATACTTCGTCACGCTCCGCTTTTTTTCCTTTTCGCCAGCGCGCTGGTCGCAATCGTCGCTTGCGGCGACGGCCGCAACGGCTTTACGGCTCCTCGGATCCTGCGCGTCGCCGCGCCCGCCGACGTCGTGCGCGGCGTCGTGCCGGTGAATTTCACGTTGGAGGACGGCAGCGGCTGGCCGCTCGACCTGGAGGTGTCTTTCCGCCTGGGCGCGGGCGACTGGCGGATCGCCACGGCCGCGCCCGGCGCGGGAGCGGGGCCGGGCGTCGTCGCCTCCGGCGGCGCGGCGAGCACGTTCTTCCTCTGGGACACCTGGCGCGACGTGGGACTCGAACGTGTCGAGGCCGCCCTCCGCGTCACGGCGGCCAATCCCGACCGTCGCGCTTCCGCCGAGTCGGAACCGTTCGTCATCGACAACGCCAACGGCCCGCCGCAAGTGCTTTTCGACGACGCCATCGAATTTTCGGGCGGGCTCGTCGGGTTGCGCATCGCTCTGGTCGATTCCGACGCCGAGGCGGTGCGGTTGACGGTCGGTTATTCCACCGACGACGGAGAAACTTTTCATCCCGCCAAGACCTTCGGCAACGCGGACCGCTTGTCGGCGAGCCGGGACGGCGACGTGCATGCCATCAGCTGGGACGCCGGCGCCGACCTGGGCTGGCGCGAGTATCCCAACGTCCGGTTGCGCGCCGTCGCCAAGGACGGCCTCGGCGAAGGGCCGGCCAGCGATTCCTCCCGCTTCGCCGTCGTTTTCGAGGCCGCGTCGCGCCTGACGCTCGACCCCATGCCGGTCACCGCCCGCGGCGACGTGGCGATCGGGTTTCTGCTCGGCGGTCCCGCCGCTTCGTACTACGACGCCCGCGTCGAATACTCCCTGGACGGAGGCGAAACCTACGCCCCGTGCACGGCAAAGCCCACGGCCCGGGACCCGCGGCGCAATCTGGCGGCGCGGCCGGAGGGCGCCCATTACGTTTTCACCTGGGAGACGGAGCGGGATCTTTCGGCCCCGACGATCCGCGGCCTCCATGTGCTCGTGACGCTGCTGGCGCCCGGCGGCGGAGAGCTGAAGCCGCCGATCTGGAGCTTCACCACGCCGTTCGGCCTGACCAACGGGCCGGTCGTGGGGCAGCCGCTGATCGGCGAGGTCTACATGGGCCTGGCGGGCGCCGACGACGGATTCCTCGAACTCACGGCCCGGCCGGGAACGCCGTTGGACGGTTACCGGCTCTACGAGGTCTGGCGGGACGGCTTCAACGGCATTCCCCTGGGCCGCGCCTTCGTCGCGCTGGACGGCTTCGCCGTCGGGCCGTCGGGAGCCTTCGTCGTCGCCGGACCCGAGGGCCCGCCGGCCGATCTGGTCTGGGAGCGTTTCGACACCTTTTTCGCCTACGGTCTGCCGACGAACTTCGTCCTCGATCGGACCAACCCCGGAACAGAACCGACCCTCATCGACGCCTTGGGCTTCGGCGCGGACGACGCCGCCTCCTGGAGCTTTCAGGGAGAAGGACGGCCCGCCCCGGCGCCGGAATACGGCCAGTCGCTGACGCGCGACTTCGCCGACGCCGACACCGGCGACAACTATCTCGATTTCATTGCGGTCGATCCAAGCCCCGGCCAGGCTCGGCGGTGGCTGACCCATGATGACTAATATAGGAGCCGATTAGAGCAATAGCGATAGACGACGCCGCCAATTCACCCTCCCGAAGCGTGTTTAAGCCAATATCGCCGCAAAATTTTCGCAAATCTCCCCAAGCTACGTAGTTTGAAAAGAGAACTAATTTAAAATTATTACATTCAAGTAAACCCCATTTTTTCCGCGTCCTGACCGTTTTCGCTTGCCAACTTTCCCGTTTTATTCTTTTATCAACTTGAAATTACTTCAATATTTTTAATTTTGGCCGTTCTCGAAGAAAAAGTCACCAGCCGTCTGACCATTATATATAGACAATAGCTATAACCAAAGAACGCCATCGTACGAGGTCTCGATGCAAATCTTGCACACCGCTCCGCGGCCCTCTGCATAATTTATTCCAATATATTTCAATATGTTACAAGCAATTTACCATTGCACCGGGAGCTTTGCAAGACGACTAAGACAAAATTGACCGACTTGGCGCTGGAAAGCGAATATTTTGCACTGTTTTTAGACCGAACTTAAGACCAAATTTCGCCCCCACGTTTCCACGCAACCGTAAAACCCGGGTATTTTCGGAGTTCACAGCACGGCGGGGGCGCTGCCATAGTGATTGGCATGAGTCTTGCTGTATAGAGATTACAGAATGTAGACGTGGTCTTTGATGCTCGAATACGGAAGTAACTCTCAAGTTGGCAGTACCGCGGATTTCGCTAAGGGAAGCCGGAATAGTTGCAGTTGACGTGGATGCTGACGTTCATGCTGGTTGTACCGTTGACGCTCGGGTTGGATGTTGCGGTGGTTTGATTCCGGCTTCTTCTTGTAAAACGCCTCGTAAGCGAGGTTTGGATAAATGAGCGCGCTGTTGAAGCTGATGGCTGTAATCGTTCGTGAACAGACGCGCGCGTGGCTCGCGACGTTCTTTGACACGAAAGCTGTTCGTTAGAAGGCTTTCACAACGGCCTTCTCTGTGGGTCCCCGAACTTTCTGGAAGCGTCCCACCGTTTCCCTAGCGTACCCCCAATCGAGATTCCCTATCTCGATCGACCCCATCCACATTTTTTTGATGTGCGTCAAAAATTTCCCAACTCCACAGAGAAGGCCGATATAATTTTATGAGCCCCAAAACCGCTCCCTTCTCCCGCTTGAAATCCCAACGCCCCTGCGCCGCCGCCTGAATCTTCGGCATTGATTCATCGCGACGGTTGTTCTACACTGGGTCCCTCACTGCCCTGAAAGTGTCGGCCGGAAAAAGGGGAGGGGCTTTTCAAATCCGTCTGTTATCGCCTCGACCGCAAAGGTTCCCTCCTCGATGGCTGACATGCTTCATCCTCGAACCACGTTTTCGATGGGGCAGGCTTGAGCCGTGTCGCCCGCGAGGCGTGTTGGCTTATTCATTTTCTTGCAAGAGGAGGAACCCATGGCCGGCCAAAAACGAAAACCCGTTCTTAAAAAAATTCGTCTTTCCGCTTTCGCGCTCTGGATCGCCGCCTCGGTCGCTGCCTTGCCGCTCACTGGCTGCGGCGATGGGGCCGAGGACATCGCGGAGGTCGAGGCGGCGGCGATCGCCGGCGAGGCGACGGGAAACGGCAGAGCCGATCTTGCCCCGTTGCCCTTCGCCCCGTCCGATCTGCGGGAGCAGATCGGCGATGCGCGCGTTGAACCGCCCTTCGAAACGTTTGTCGCCCTTGTGGCGGAAGCGGCACGGACGGGCCTTCTCCCGGCCGAATACGCCGAAGTTGAAAACCTGGCGGATTTCTTCAGTGAAGAAGTGCCTAAGCTGCTGCAGGCCGACAAGGCGGCAAACGAGGAGCTTTCGGGAGAGGCGGCGACACTCCCGCCCGGGTCGGAAGAGGAAACGGAACCCCTTGCCGCCACACTGGCGGCGCCCGATATTCTTCTCATCGGCGACAGTTTTTTGGACCCATTCTTCTCCAAATTTTCCTCGTATCTCGGGCAGCTTCTTCCCGGAAGAGTCATCCATGTAAACGCCCAGTTCGGCCGCCCGGCCTTCTGCGCTTTGAACAACCGTGTCCTGCCGTGGTGCATTATCCAGCCGATCTCTCAATTCCTGAACCCGAGCACCGGCAATCCTCAGGCCCGGTTCGCTTACGTGAACCTGGGCGGGAATGACATGGCCGTCGCCTGCAACCATCTGAATTGCAACAACCGGGCTACGCAAATCCTGATCGCCCTCTGGGACTCCTACAATCTGGCCAAGATCGGCCGATTCATCAAACAAGCCGGCCCGCAGCCTATTCTCTTTCAGAAGCCGGGCTTGCCGCTGGAGGCGCGCTGCGAAACGCCGATTGCTTTGCGGGACGCCTGGCAGGCCATGTGGAACGATATTTATAACATCCTCGGCTTCCTGAGCGTCGTCAGGCCGTCATACTGCCCTTATCTTTTTGCCGATCTCCGCCACACGCTCGACATGCCGGGCTCGATTACGTCCAGTTGCTGCTGTTTCCGCGACATGGGTCACCTCACGCAGGTCGGCGGATTCGCTCCTTTGGACATCGCCTACAACATCGGCAACGTCGATTGCTATCCTCCGGGGCCGATCTACACCAATGTCGCGATGGGCAATCATATCGAGTCGATGAACATCTGTGCCCATTACAACGCCCTTATCGGCGGGTCGTATCCCTGCAATCTTTGGAGTGCGCCCGCCTTCAAGCCCTGCTACGAATTGCCTGAGCCGTAATCTCTCGTCTCCTTGCGCCGCCTGCGAGGCGGCGCAAGGGGACGTTTCTCGCTTACCCTCGATAAAGCCAAGCGGCCAGTCGAGGCGGCGCGGCTATTCGTATTCGACGATGTCGGCGGCGGTGGTTTCGGGGGTCTCGTCGTTCAGGCGGGCCGCGACGAAGGCCCGCCAGTCGCCGGCGGGGATTTCCTCGGCGCCGGGAAATTTCTCGCGCAGGGTTTCGGCGCGGATGAAGTAGGCCCAGGCTAAACGCGTCTCGCCGGAGGCGGTCGCCGCCTCGATCTGGCGGCGGACGAACTCGCTCTGGCGCGGCTGGCCGGCGACGTAGCCGTAGAGATAATCGAGGCGCGAGAGAGAGGACTCGTCCACGGCGAACAGTTCGCCCGCCACCCGGGCCTCGCCGGGCGCGAGGGCGGGGCAGTCGGAGGCGGCGAGAAACCACAGCCGCCCCTCCGTCGTCGCCGGCTCGACGGCCCGGCAGACGTCGGCCAGATGGCTGTCGTGATAGCGCTCGCCGCGCATCAGGAGGCCGGGGTCGAAGAGGTAGACCGTGCTCATGCGTCCCATCCGTTCGCGTCGGAAAACGCCCCCAGCATAGCGCATCGCAGGCCGCAATCCAAGCGCCGAAAATAAAAACGCCCCGCCGTCGCCGGCGGGGCGTTTCATCCGAGTCCGTGTCGTCGGCTAGCCTTGCAGGTCGCGCTTGCGCATCCGCTTCTGCGCCGCCTTGCGCCGCTGGATCACCAGCCGGATGATCGAGGCGACGATGTAGAGCAGGATGACGATGGCGATGATCAACAGCGTCGTCTGCCAGAAGTTGAGATACACCCAGGTCCGCGTCTCCTCCTGGATCGGAATCTGGCCGATCAGCTTCTTCTCCGACGTCTTGACCGCCTTCACGTCCTCCGTGTCGAAGCTGAAGGCGAGGTTGTCCTCCAGCTTGGTGATCTTCTCTTTATCGGACAGCGCCTCGATGGCCTTCTCCATCGACTTCTGGTCCTGGCCGCGCACGAGAAGCACCGTCTTGCTGGGATTGAACGGCGAGTTGATCTGCTCGACGACGCCCGCCGTCTTGAATTCGCGGCTCTTCATCTCGCGCTCGGCGAGCGTTTCCAGAACGCGGTCGTTCTGGTCGTTGTAGTACAGTTCGGTGTCGCCCACGAGGTCCTTGGTCATCCGGCTCTTCGAGGTCGGGTCGATGAGGATCAGGTGGTGCGAGGCCTTCACGTCCTGCGGCAGATCGCCGAGCCGGTACGTCTTGAGGAAGATCCCCTCCGAATGCGTCGCCTTGCCCAGCAGGTTGGCGATCGTCAACAGGCCCTTGTAGTCGCCAGCCGAGGGCGAATCGGGCGCCACCAGGGCGGTGTCGCCCAGGTCCTGCCGCAAGGTGTAGGGGAACCAGTCGTACTTCAGGAACGACAGATCCGGCAGGTAGGTGTAGTAGTCGCGCGGCATGACGAACGAGGTCTCCTTGTGGACCGTCGCCCAGAGGTGACGGTCGGAGACGCGGCCGCAAAGGAAGTAGTTGTCGGGGAAGAGGTGGAAGCGCACGTCCACGATGTTGAACGGCCCGAGCAGCGATTCCGGCAGAATGATCGGCAGCTCGACGCGCTGTTCGCCCTCGGGCAGGTGCAGATCCTTCGAGGCGATCGACACGCCGTTGAGCACGACCTCCACCGAGGAAAGCCGCTGCTGCAGCTGCGCGCCGTAGGAGAAGACGAGCTTCATCGCCTGCTTGCCGATGACGGGGTGGCTGTCGGGCTCCATGTTCAGCTTGAGGCTCACGGCCGGGGCGTAGAAGCCGCGCACGGTGACGTCCTCGAAGCCCAGGTCGGCGAGGGTGAATTCGGGCTTCGTGGGGAGGTAGGTCGGGTTCGTGCGTTCGCCGAGTTCCGGACGGGGGTCGATCTTCTTCACCACCAGCGCCTGGCCGGTGATCGTTTTTTCATAGGGCAGAAGCGTCAGCGCCTGGGCGGCGAGGTCCACGCCCTCCGGCGTGTTGCCGGAAATAATCAGCAGCGCGTAGCCCGGATTGGACGGGTGGTTGGCGTAGACGATGATGCCGTCCGTCTGCGGGACCTGCCGGTCGTCGGGAGTGAAGAAGCCCACCCCCTTCTTCAGCGGCAGAGGCAGCGCCTTCTCCGGCGGCAGATCGGCCAGGGCCATGATCGCCGGGTTTTCCTGCGGCGTGCCGATCAGCACCTGATGGTTGTCCGTCGCCGCCGGGACGTCGGTGTCCACCTTGAAATCGACGCTGCGCCAGGCGATCGCGCGCCCCAGCGCGAGCTGAACCTGGCCTATCGCCTTCAGGGTCTGCGGCGAGGGCGAACTCGGCACGACGTAGTGCAGGGTCGTGTCGCCGTAGCCGCGCTCCTCGAAAATCGGATGCGGATAGGCGGCGAGGTCGATCAGCACCGGCAGCCGCTGGTAGTGGATGACGATCTTCGACTCCTTGTGGAAGCGCGTCCACAGGGTCGGGTCGAAGGGGTCCTCGCACTCGATCATGTAATGCTGGTGCGCGATCAGCTCCAGAAAGTTGTAGTCGCGCAGGAGCCCGTCGGGGACGTCCACCGTCAAGAGGACGGTGTTGACGTTCTTCTCGTCCAGGCTGGTCGAGTAGAGCGCCCGCCCGTTGAGCCGCACCGTCATCGCCGACAGTTCCGGGATCAGGGCCGGGCTGTGCGACATGGACAGTTCCAAGCGGCTGCCGCCGATCGGCTTCCAGTCGCGCGGCATCGAAAAATCGATGCGGCGGTAGCCCGCCACGCCGCCCAGGTGGATGTCCTGGGCGATGAACAGGTGCTTCTCGAACTCGATGACGCCCCATTGTTCCGTCGGCGGGCCGGCCGGCGCCTGGGTCTGCGTCATGTACGTCTGCCCCTGAATGGCGGTGTTCGCCTGCCCGAAGGCCGGGACGGACGCCAGCGCCGCCACGAGCGCCGCGGCGACGGCCCACGCCCACAATCGTTTGCGGTTCCCCAATTTAGCCATGATCCACCTCGCCTCTATCTCTCGGACATGGTAAACCAAACGTCAACCCTCGCGCCGGTCACGCCGGCCGCCCCGCCTGATCGGCGTAAATAACGCGGATCGCCTCGCGGATGTCGGACTTGACGGCCAGCACGTAATGAATTTTCCCGTGCGGGAAGCGCTCCTCGATGGAGCGAATGTCGTTCTGCGTGAAATCGTAGGGCAGCGCGAAAGTGACCGCGTCGCCGTCCTGATAGAGCGGCGCGAGCGTCCGTTCCGCCGCCGCCGTGCGCGAATAAAGCTGCGCCAGCGCCGGGTCGAGCTGCAGCGCCTTGATGTTGACCACCGGCAGAAGCAGGTCCTTCGCGTAGACGTTGAGGAAGTCGCGCTCGTCGCAGTAGCCGTAGCTGACGAGCACCTCGCCCAGCCGCTGGCCCTTGGCCCGCTGCTGCTTGAGCGCTTCGTCCAGGCGCGGCGGATCGATCACGCCGGCTTCGATCAGGCGGTTGCCCAAGAGCCGCGAGCGCAGCGTCGCCTCGTCGAATCTGGCGTAGCCGGCCTCGATCGCCTTCTGGATGTCCTCCTCGGGGGCGAGCACCACCTCGACCTTCTTCTCCAGCTGCCGCTCCAGCGACGCGACGATCTCCCGCAGGGCGAAATTGGCGATGGCCATCGTGATCGTTTCGCCGTTCTCGCGCAGCGGCACGGTGCGGTAGATCTGGCAGAAGGCGCGGGGGAAACGCTCCAGAAGCGCCGCCGGCGTCCGATCCGGATCGATGCGGGTGAAGGCGATGCCCAGCGTCTCGCGGAAATAGGCGTCCAGCTGGAATTCGTCGATGAGCCCCATGCCCATCAGCACCTCGCCCAGCGGCTTGCGCTGCACCTTCTGGAGGTAGAGCGCTTCGGAAAGCTGCGTTTCGGTGATGTGGTTCCGCTCCAGCAGGTAGACGCCAAGCTTCTGCACGGGCACGGCCGTGGTTTTCACCAGCTTGCCGTAGGCGCGGCGGCGGGAGAAATCCAGGTCCGACTCGTAGGTGATGACGAAGCGCAGCTTGCGGCCGACCCGCTCCTGGAGCCGCCGCTGCGATTCCTCGTCCACCGGGTCGGCCACGGCCACGACGAGCGCGCCGGAGGGTTCGAGGGTCAGGGGCACCATGCGGTACTCGATCGCCAGGTCCTCCGGGATGATCTCCAAAAGCGCCGTGTCGATCTCCAGCGAATCGATCTCGTGCGAGGGCATGGAGAGTTGCTGGGCGTACAGCAGGGAGAAGCTCGCGTCGTCGATGACGCCCATGTTCTTGAGCACTTCGCCCAGCTTCTTGCGGTCGCGCCGCTGCACTTCCAGCGCCTCGGTCAGCTGCTCCGGCTTGAGCAGGCGGTTGCGCACGGCAAGCGCCCCCAGGCGGTTGACGTACTCGCGCATCTGATCCTCGGAGAGGTAGGCGTGCTCCGTCTTGCCCCACACGAGCCGCGATTTCTTCTTCTCGTGCGCCGCGCTCCCCGGCTGAGCGGCGTCCGTCGCGGTCGCGTCTTTCTGCGCGGTTTTCTTCGCCGGCAAAAACTTCGAACTCAACAGCCAGCCGAAATAGCGGCGCGTCGCGCCCAGCGTGGCCATGAAATTGATGAAGTTGCCCAGAATCAGGCCGATGACGAAGACCGTCCGCAGCAGGAAATAGACCGACTGCTTGAGGCCGTAGATTTTGCGCACGGCGTGGAAGCGCTGCAAGAAGCGCTCGACCATCAGCACCGCGTTGAACAGCAGCAGCCACCAGATGTAGGAACTCGGCGGGAAGATGCGGGCGAAGGACCAGTCGTAGTCGATCATCTCGACCAGGATCACCTTCACCAGGCAGTAGAAGAAGACCACGTAGCCCAGGATGTTGATGTAGTTGGTGACCAGCGATTTGCGGTCGCGCAAAAGCGTGTACTTGGTCACCATGGTGCCCTGCCAGCCGTAGAAGAAATCGACGAAGGGGTTGTCCTTGCGGCCGGGGAACATCGTCTGGTAGGTGATGCCCATGATCCAGCGCGTCTTCTGGCGGATCGAGCGGCGGATCGAATCGGGGAAAAACTCCTTGGTGGCCACGAACTCATCGACCTCGTAGGTCTCGTCGAGCTTGCTCTGCCAGTACTTGAGCATCTTCACCGGCTCGACCACGAAGTACTGCTTCATGCCGAGGTTTTTCAAGGCCAGGCTGATCTCGTAATCCTCGGTGAGGTGCACGTCGTTGAAAATGTCGTTCTGCTTGTTCTGACCGGCCAGCCGTCCGAGGGCCGAGCGGCTGATTCCCGTGCCGACGCCCGCCGAGGGGACGAGGCCCTCGATTTCGCGGCGGACGACCATGTCCTTGGTGTGGTGCTCGGCGAACTCGTCCATGTAGGTGGCGCTGACGACGTGCCGCTTGATGTTGCGCAGCATCAGGAAGCCGGCGCGCGCCAGGCGCCACAGGGTGCGCGGCGATTCGGCGATCCATTTCGCCGGATTGATCGTCCGCCAGCGCTTCAGCGAGCGGGTCAAGGGCGCGATTTCCTCCCCATCGGGCAGGATGCCGATTTCGAGCGGGAAGACGGGGAGCTGGACGAAGTCGAACTGCTCGCGGTACGGCTCGTTCTTCGGTCGGGACGTCTGCGGAACGTTGGTCATCAGGAAGTTGAAGAGCTTGAACTCCTTCGGATGGATGACGTCCTCGCAGTCGTGCAGGACGAAAATTTCAAAGGGGGCGGACAGCTCGCCGTTGCGAATCATGTCCTCTTCCGCCGCCAGAATGTGACGGTAGATGTGGTTGAGGTTGTCGGCCTTGTTGGTGGGGCCCGGCTTCGGGCCGACGACCATGTGCACGAAGTCGCCGGCGGCGCGCTTCCCTTCCTGCGCGCCGTTCACGCCGCCCAGGCCGCTGCGCAGGCGGCGATAATAGCGGATCGTCCCTTCGACTTCCTTGAGGGTCTCGGCGTCGTTGGGGTAGGTCCCGACGAAGAGATGGTAGTTCGTATAGTCGATGTTGGTGACGTTGCGCATCAGCATGCGGCGGATGACCTCGGCCTCCTGCCAGGCCGGAACCATCACCGCCACCGGCTTTTCGGAAAGCTTCTCCGCGTCGATCATGCGGATGCGGGTTTTCTCGCCGCCCTTGAACAGCACCATGACCAGGTAGCGCAGGTCGATGAACAGGTCGTCGATCCCGGAGATGAAAAATCCCCAGACGGCGATCGCCGCCAGGATGCTGAAAAACGCATCCGAGAGGAGGTAGTTGCCGAGCTGCGCCAAACTCTCCCACGTCATCGGCCGCCCCGTCTACCAGGCATAATAGACAATCACGCCGATCCGCCCGTCGTGATAGGGCGAACCGTGCGGGTTGTCGTCCGTGCGAGTCAATACGCCCACCCAGTAATCCGTGTAATAGTGCGCCAGCGGGTCGTGCACGAAATTCTTGCGGGGGATGTACACGCCGACGAGGTATTCCGCGTAGAACTGGATGTTGAGCCAGTGCCAGGGTATGATGCGCATGCCCGGCCCGACCTCGAAATAATTGTTGTAGTAGACGCCGTCCACGTCGTAGCCGAGATTGGTCCGCAGATAGAGCTGATCCACCAGCCGGCCCACCTGGAACAGATTCAGGCCGTGCTTCATCGTGAAGTAGCCGATCCAGTTGTTTTCGAAGCGGTAGAACCAGATGAAGTCGGTGTACAACTCGCCGAAGTAGGTGAGCGGCCAGATCCACTGCCCCTTGGGATTGGGCTCCGACTTGGTGTGCATCCAATCGACGAACAGGGTGGCGCCGCCGCGCATGTCGAGTTCCACCGGGTCGTCGCCTTCGCGGTCGTAGAGATAGATCGCCGGGCCGATCTCGTAGAACAGGCTCAAGCCCGGAATCCACGGACTGAACTCGACGCCGGCCATCGGCAGAAAGACGTTGTCCTCGTAGACGCCGCTGGTGGCGAGGCCCTTCGAGCGGATGTCGCGGGTGAGCCGCGCGCCGATGTAAATCTTGAGCGGCGCTTTCGGAATGTTGATGCCTTCGCGCACGCGGCCGGTCAAGACGAGGTTCGGGAAGCGGGCCGTGAAGAATAAATGGGCGTAAACGTCGCCGAAGAACAAGGGCGACGGCCGCGAACTTTTGATCGTCGCCAGCGCTTCTTCCGCCTTGCGGCGGCTTTCCGGGTCTTCGTCCTGGTCGGCCGCTTTCTCGAATTCGTCCTTCGTTTCGGCGTCGCCCGAGCTGAGCATCAGATAAGCCAACTCCAACCGCAGCCGGTGGCGGTGGGGATCGCGCTTGAGCACTTCCCGCATCTCGCGCTTCGCGTCCTCGGGACGGTCGTTCTGAAGATAGAGATAGGCCAGCTCCAGCCGCATGTTGAGGTCGTCGGGATTGTCCTGAACCAGAACTTCGAAATGCGGCAGCGCCTCGTCGCGCGCCTCCGATTGAATCAGCAGGTAGGCGAGTTCCCGGCGCGTGTCGGCGTCGTCGGGATGGTGCTTGACGACGCGGGCGAAACAGGCCATCGCCGCCGGGGTGTTGCCCGCTTGCAGATGCAGGTAGCCCACCTGCCGGCAGACATCGCGGTCGTCGGGCTTGATTTCGCAGAGGGCGTCGAACTGGGCGCGGGCCTTGTCCGTCTGACCCTCGTTCATGTAGGCGAAGCCGAGCTCGCGCCGCGCCTGGGCGTCGTCGGGGTAGCTGCGGACGAAGGCTTCCAGTTCGCGCCGCGCCAGCTGGTCGCTGCCGGCGCGTTTGAGGGCGAAATAATATTCCCAACGCAACTCGCGCTGCGCGGGCCGGGCGGCGGCTTCCTCGGCGGGCGTCAAGGAAACGGCCAGCGCCGCCTCGAAGGCGACGATCGCCTCGCGCAGGCGGTCGTCGTTGGCCGCCATGTACCCTTCATTAATAAGCGACAAGCGGATACGCAGCGACTCGGAATCCGTTTCCGAGGCGGGTTCTTCCTCTTCTTCGGCCGTGGCGGCGACGCTTTCTTCTTCCCTCCATATCCCTTCCGGCTCCTCGGTTTCCGGTTCGACCGCCGGCGGCGGGGGCTCTGGCGAAACGAGGGCTGGTTCCGGTTCGGGCTCGGGTTCCGGCTCCGGCGCAGGCGTTGCAACTACCGGCTCGGGTTCTGGGGCCGGCGGCGGCGGAGGTTCTGGCTCGGGAGCCGGTTCCGGCTCGGCTGGAGCAGGGGCCGCAACTGCCGGCTCGGGTTCTGGGGTCGGCGGCGGCAAGGGTTCGGGTTCCAATGCCGGGGCCGGCTCAGTCGGCGCGGGTTCGGCTACCACCGGTTCCGGTTCGGGCGTCGGCGGCGGCAGAGG